>NZ_CP049801.1:649280-973920 GCF_011578045.1 Acinetobacter shaoyimingii | reverse complement strand
ACCATGGTGGTCGGATTCCGTCAACGCAGATGAGAAGTTCTCAAGAAGGAAATCTTTTTGTTCGTGCCGGAGATGGTCACTTTTGTCCTAAATGTAAAGTGTGGTCAACCGTACAACCAAGCCATAACCATGTCATTTTTGATGGCAAACCTGTAGCCTATGTAGATGACATTCTAAGCTGTGGCGCAAGAATTTTACCTCAACAATTCCATGTTGTTGGCGATAGTGGCGGAGCTAATTTACGTTCTTCTAATCCTATTTTTCAGCCTATTAACCATCAACAAAACTTAAATAGTAGTCTAGTAGATGAAAAGAAAAAAAAGAAAATCTATAAAATATATACTATTACAAAGTCTTTAACTGCTGAAAAAATGGGAGAAGTTGAAGCTAGAAAATTAGGAGATGCTCATTCACTATCTGAAAATAAATTCTATATTTACAGAAGAAATAAAGGCTTATCTGTTGTTTCTGAAGAAACATTGAAAAGAATAAATAAAGAAATCCCCATCAATAGTAAATATTTAAAACAAGGTATTGCAGTAATGGGGACATTATCTGCTAAATATTATCCAAACTTTGAAGACAATGTTTACTTAGAGTTCTGCGATAAATTATTCACAACCTCATTAAATAATATAAAAGATAGAAAAACTGCTAAAAAGATAATCAAAGAAATTAAAGATATCTATGGTGTGAATGTCCCAGATTCTATACCTGAAACATATGCTCTCTACCATATCTATGAAGCTTTAGTTCCTAAAACTAGCAAAGGTTATGGATATGATAAAATCCAACATTTTGTCTACAATGTAAATTCTCAATTCAATAATGGTTATTTACCAACAAAAACAGCCCAATTGGGTGGAGAAGCAATAGATATTATCAAAGGTAAATTTAGTGAAGAAATTCGTATAGATTCAGGTAATGATATGGACGCTAATAATAATGGATTAGTATATGGAGAAAAGTTATCAAAAAGATATGATGAAAGCATTCCATTTAGAGATAAAAAATGAAAAATAAAATTATCTTATTCAGTTATTTATTAGTAATTCTCTTAACTTTATATAGCTTAAGTTTTGAACATGGTTTATATGGAATATATACCGAATTAATGCTTTCAAATGTAAGCGTAAATGATGCTTTTAATTCAATAATATTAATATCTTGCATTGCAGTAGTCATTATCATAACTACTGCTTATTTGAGTATTTTTTTAATTAAAAAGAACTCTTTTAGTTGGCTGTTAATGGGAACTTTTTTTATTCAAGGTTATATTTATGGAATGATAATTTTAGATCACCATAGATTAAAAAAAGAACCAAATGATGGATTCACATATCCAATAATTTTTGAAAAATATGGGATATTAGCAGACATAGTGATTTCATCTCCATTTATTATGATATTAATTTCTATAACTATCATTATATTTTATATTAATAAAAAATAATTTACATCCCAAAATCCATGCCCCCATCTTTCTTAGGTTTGGGCTTCTCCATTCCCTTTTGCCGTTCTTTGGTAATCCTCCCATACCTAGAATCATTAAATCTTTATAGCTCTTATAATCAGCAGCCCAGCTATATATACCATTAGTTATCTTGGCATAACCTTTAAATTGAAAATCATGTTTAGCATGAATATACACTTAATAATGGAATTTCCCTCTCCTTCTAGGAGAGGGTTAGGGAGAGTTAAAAACCCCACCATCTCAATTTTTCTACTCCTCATTAGACTAAATGACGATATAATATAGATTGACTATAACTCTCCCAAATTCTCCCTGTTGGTGTTTTAATGAAAAAACTCATGAACGATGCTGAAAACATCGTAGTTGAAATGTGTAAAGGCTTTGTCCTTGCTCATCCAGAACTCGCTTTCAACGAATCACACAAAATTATTTCACGCAAAGAAAAACACCAAAATGTTGCCCTCATCAGTGGTGGTGGTAGCGGTCATGAACCTGCACATGCAGGCTTTGTTGGTAAAGGTATGCTCGATGCTGCTGTATGTGGCGATGTGTTTGCATCCCCATCGCAAATCCAAATTTATAAAGCACTCAAGCAAGTCGCAACAGGCAAAGGCGTGTTAATGATCATCAAAAACTATTCTGGCGATATGATGAATTTCCAGAATGGTGCAGCCCTAGCGACTGAAGATGGTATCAGCGTCGACTTTGTCAAAGTTGCCGATGACATTGCCGTAAAAGACAGTCTGTATACCGTGGGTCGTCGTGGCGTTGCAGGCACAGTATTTGTCCATAAAATTGCAGGTGCAGCAGCAACTCAAGGTTTAGACTTAGCTCGCGTTAAAGCAGTTGCACAAAAAGCAGCGGACAACGTGACCAGCCTTGGTTTTGCTTATACCTCTTGTACCGTTCCTGCGAAAGGCACACCAACATTCACTCTGGCTGAAGATGAAATGGAATACGGCGTAGGCATCCACGGTGAACCAGGCATCCGTCGTGAAAAAATCTTGTCATCAAAATTACTTGCTCAACGCATCATCGATGACTTGTATTTAGACCGTCCAGATTTAAGCGAAGTTGCTGTGATGATCAATGGTTTTGGCACAACACCACTACAAGAGTTGTATATTTTTAATCAAGACGTATGCCAACATCTTGCAAGCAAAGGCATCAAAATCTACCGTACCTTCGTCGGCAACTACATGACCAGTATCGACATGAATGGTGCATCTGTGTCTTTGTTGGCTTTGGATGATGAGCTGAAAACTTATTTAGATGCAGAGGCCAACACCCCTGCGCTTAAAATGGATGGTGCTCCTGCGCTTCCATTTGAATTTGCAAGCAAAGATGCAACGTCAGAACAAAGCATTAACACCAATATTGAAACACGTGCTGAACACGCACTCATTGCCAATGAACAATTCACCATTGAAAACATGCGTTATGTTGTCGATGTCATGAGTGCTTGTATTATTCGTAATGAAGTGCCTTTCTGTGAGCTTGATGCACATGCAGGCGACGGCGACTTCGGTATGAGTGTCGCAAAAGGCTTTAAACAATTGAAACGCCAATGGCAAGAGTTGGTTCAAGCGGAAACCATTGATGATTTCTTGTTGAATTGTTCAATGATCATTATGGAACACTGTGGTGGTGCTTCAGGTCCTATCTGGGGTTCAGCATTCCGTGCAGCAAGCAAATCCGTTCAAGGCAAAGCGACTTTAACTGTGGCTGATTTTGCAGACATGCTTCAAGCAGCTGTAAAAGGCATTCAAGTGACAGGTGAACGTTCATTTGGTCGTGGTGCTGTGGTCGGTGATAAAACCCTGATTGATGCCCTTGTCCCATGTGCAGATGCTTGGTCTGCCAATACCAAAAAATCTTTTAAAGAGAACTTTGCGCTCGGTGCTCAAGCTGCGGTTCAAGGTGCGGAATCGACCAAAGACATCGTGGCACGTATGGGTCGTGCGGGTACAGTGGGTGATCGTAGCTTAGGCTATCCAGATGCGGGTGCGCATGGTTTGGGTGTGATCTTTACTGATATCTCAGCACATATGAAATAATCGAGTCTTAACCTAAATTCCATAAAAAAGCCCCAAATATTCGGGGCTTTTTAGACTATTATTCAACCTGAATATCAATGTCTGATTTAACAATTATCAAAGTTGAGTTGATATTTATATAATTGACCTGACTTAAATATAAAATCGATTGAATCATTACCATCACTAGCCAAGTCAGCACTCAAAACATTTGGATTAGTTTCATCTTTACTATAAAGAACAGCTTTAAATTTCTTCTTAAACTTTTGCTGATTCATCTTTTCTACAATTCTTTCTTTATGAAAAATCAATCCATTTGAACCATTGATAATAACTTCCTTAACTTGCCCATTGTCTAGTAATGTTAAGTCCTGATAACGATATTGATCTGGGAAATTACCACCATTACATTCATCCTCACCACCTTTAATTACCTGTTTAGGCTTAGGCAAGGTCTTAAGGTTCACTTCCCAATGTTTGACCACTTTCCCTTGAATAATCGGTTGAACATAAATCTCTGAGAAGGTGCTCATTGGCAATAAGCTCATCATCAAACCAAGCGCAAGTTTCGAATATAGTGATCGCTTTTTTAATTCAATAGTTTTCATTTCATCACCATCATTTTTGTTTTTTATTCATTTGTAGAACTAAGTTTAAGCTTTTTAAATTTATTCTGACTTTGTTAATCCACTCAGTTTACTCAAAAAATCGTCTAAATGCCGGTAGATCGTCATTACTTGTCCTCTGTCTGTAAGTTCTTGTTCAATGAGATAATCAGGATCAACCACCACCACTTCATGACCATCTTCAATTAAACGATCAATCCCTTCAATCAACATACGACGTCCAACATCATTCATTAGCGAAAGATTATTGAGATCAAAAATGATTGTATTATTGCCATTTGGTTCTTCTTGTACAATGCGTAACAGCATCTCTGCTTCAGCAAATTGTAAAGCACCAACTAACTCATAAATCACAATCGAATCATCCTGCTGGGGAGAATAACGTCGTTGAACAATGGTTTGTGCTGATGGTGTACCTTCCATCAAATGTAATCCCATGTCATTGGATAATCGCTCAAAAATCTGAATGCCTCGAGCACTGTTACCATGCTCATCCAACTTTGGCGAAAATACCGCTATTCCCACTTGACCAGGTAATACCCCAATAATTCCACCTGCAACACCACTTTTGGCAGGAATACCCACCGTTGACAGCCAATCACCTGCGGCATCGTACATACCACAGGTCATCATCACGCTTAAAACTTGACGCACAATGCCCCGATCTAAAAGTTGCTTACCCGTTTTAGCTTGAATTCCACCATTGGCAAGTACACTGGTGATATTGGCCAAATCTTTTACGGTCACTTTAATCGCACACTGACGAATATAACCATTCACGACATCGACAGGATCTTCATCCAACACACCCACAGTTCGGAGCATATAGCCGATTGATAAGTTACGAAATGCAGTTTTCAGTTCAGAGGCATAGACTTGTTCATCAAATGACAATTCTCGCCCTGCCAGTTCACTCAAAAAACGGCGTAAGTGTTCTGCTCGTGAAATTTGATCATCATGCGGTATGAGTGAATGTGTTGTTATCGCACCCGAATTAATCATTGGGTTTTTCGGAAGTTTGGTTTTTGCATCCAAAGAAATCTGGTTAAAAGCTTCCCCTGAAGGCTCTACTCCCACTTTTTGCAAAACTTTTTCTAAACCCAAATGTTGAATTGCCAATGCATAAGCAAAGGGCTTTGACATAGATTGAATGGTAAATTCAACATCATCATCACCAGTGGTATAAACCGTACCATCAACTGTTGAAAGCGCTAAAGCCAATTTGTTGGGATCGGCATTTGCAAGCTCAGGAATATAATCTGCCAAAGCACCTGAATCGTTTAAATTACATTGGGAAAGGACATGATTTAAATAATCTGGAACGGGTGTTTTCATACGTGTGAAACCTGAAGTTTTATTGTTGGCATAAAATGAATAATTTTTGATTACTTTTTATTGTATAGAGATTAAATAGTTTTAAAAATGCAGGCTTTGTTATCCTTGGGTCAATACCGCTTTAGGTTTCAAGAAAACATACCTGATTGCGCCCTAAAGATTTCGCCCGATATAATGCTTGGTCGGCTTCACGAATGACATCATGCATGGTTTTACCATTTTCAGAGATCGCCACGCCGAAGCTGGCTGAAACATGGATCTCTTCACCATTGGGTAAAAGCATAGCTTCATTATGAATAGCTTTACGACAACGATCAGCAATCTCCACAGCCAATTGCAAACTTTGGTTCGGTAAAATCAAAATAAACTCTTCACCACCAAAACGACCAACCACATCGTGGTAACGCATAGAAGATTTTAAAATTTTAGCGACACGACGTAGAACTTCATCCCCTGCATCATGACCATAACTGTCATTAATCATTTTGAAAAAATCTAAATCGAGCAAGATCACACTATATTTCGAATCTTTGCTTTTATATAACGAGGTTAAAAAATCACTGACATAACGTCGATTATAAACTTCCGTCAAACTATCTACCCGACTTAAAGTTTCAATTCTTTTTTCTTTGCGACGCCATTGGGACAGTAAAATTTCAAAAAATAGTGCTGAGATGATCAAGATGGGAATATATAAAATCGCCATGCTTTTCATCCAAAACTCATTTTTATAAAAGTTACTCTGATTTAACTGCTCACTAAACAGTGGTGCATAAGGCATCACATCTATTGAGGTCAAATAACAAATCGCCACCACATATACAGTGACGATTACAGCAATGCTATAAATCACTTTAGGCTGATAAAACACAAATCCAATCAAGAGAATATTGACGATCCCCGCCATGGCAGCAGGACTATAAATACCAACGGTTTGTGCAGAATAGATGAGTAAACAGCCGAAATAAAGCGGGATAAACCATCCCATGAATTTTCGAAATAAACGATTGCGTCTAAATAAAAAAGTGATACATGACACCACTACGGTCAACAATATCTGACAATATGTCGTGAATACACGATAGTCATAATAGTCTTCATTTAACCATATACGATTTTCTGAATGATAATTGAGGACATACCAAGACAAATGCCCCATTAACACCAATAGAGCAAAACCTAATAATAGGATACCCTTACTAAAATTTGGCCAATAAATAAGTACATTGTCAGTTTCAAACAAATGAAATTTGACATTTTTATAGCCACGAATAATGCTTTTTTTTAATAATAAGTAAAGTTTCATTCGATTTCATGGTCATAATAGAGTGCTTTCATAATTACTTTAATTTATCCCAAAAGCAGAATAATAAAGAGGAATTGGTCAATGCTGTTATGAAAGTACGCTCATGATTATTATAAAGTGATGTGTTCTACCTAAGCCTGTAAAACCCATTCCATTTTATAATATGTATACCATTTTATGAGGGTCAATTGCTAATACTAAAAATATCATTTTATTGTCAATTTTGATCAAAGTATGATGATTTTTCACAGTCTAATTATTTTATTTTTCACTTATTTGATTCGTTCAACAAATAAAATTCCATCCAGATGATCAATTTCATGTTGCACAACACGGGCTGGAAAACCTTCAAATTCCTGACTGACCATATGTCCTTCTAAATTCAAATAACGAACACTGATCACTTCTGCTCTGGCAACCTGCCCTCGCTCATTAGGCACACTCAGACAGCCTTCTTCCCCCACAACGGTTTTTTCAGAATGTTGGGTAATTTCTGGATTGATCATCACGATGGGCTGCATTTCAGGTGCATCTGGATAGCGTAAGTTCGGACGTGACGCGACGATTATTATACGTTTTGAGACATAGACTTGTGGTGCAGCGATCCCAACACCTTGCCGTTCAAGCATGGTATCAAACATTGCTGATGTCAGTTGTTTGATCCATTCACTGCTTATTTCTTGCTGTGTCACTGGAGATGCAACAATACTTAAAATTGCTTCACCACGCTGTGCAACATTTAATATCGTCATTTTAATCACACTCCTTCGCCACAATTGTATGCCACTTCATTTCAATCACTAAGCTAAATCTTTTCATTAGCTTATTAAAATTTATAGCATTTCAAGCAAAAACAAACAGATATATTCAATTCAGTTGCTTATTAAAAACTTATAGGAAAAAACTATTTTCTAGTAGAAAAATAAACCATTTCTTCGAACTATCCCATGATAAAATTTAATCATATACAGGTCTATGCACATTCTAAGTATGAATGGTTTGATCGAATCAAAAAGCACAACTGTGGCCTAAACCCAAGCCAATGGCAGTCTATTCTCTTGTTAGGATGTTGAAGCTCTTTATGAAATTTGAGGAAGTTCTAGTCCTTTCCTCATTCAACGCATGTAAGAATATCGACAAGGGAATAGCCATTGTCATCACTTCATGGCGAACTTGTGTTGTTTTAGCCTATAACGCAGCTCATAACTGAAATATCAAAGCCAAATAGAACATCATATTTTATGCAACGATTGCATGATATTTAGTTTATTTAAATTGGCTCAATATACCAAATAGCTTTATATCATCACAAAATATTTCCATCACAACTCTTTATGAAATATCGACAGACCCAAATACATCATGATACCCATGTTAAACATACAGGTTAATTTTTTTAGCTTACTCATTCCCATTTTTTTAATGGCGACCGCGTCTGGTCTTTTTATATTGAGTCTGTATAAAAAACTTCCTCAGTACATGCTTTGGTTGTCCTATGCTATTTTTGCCTCTGTCGTAGTTCAGGTCATTCAAACCATTATTGTACCTGATGACATTTATCGTTGGGCCATGTTCAATTGCCTGCTGTTCTTTATCTGTGTCGCATGTACTGCGCACGCGGTTTATTTACGTTTAGGTATTTGTACAAGATGGTCTTGGATTGGGTTAAGCATTTTGTTCGCAGAATGCCTATTGGCGTATTTTTGTTTTGTTGAACCTCGTTTGGAAGCGCGCTTAATCATCGTCGCTGTGACGTCAGCACTGATTTGCTCAAACAATATTCAACAACTCATTCATGTAGAGCTACATCATTTCTTAGACCGCCTACTGAAATACAGCCTTTATGGCATGGTATTCACTATCGGCCTGCGTGCTATATATATGTTTTCAATCTATAGCCAAGTATCTTGGCTCGCCAATCAAGAATTCATATGGGCCAGTACTCAATTTTTACTGTTATTTTTTGCAGTATTCATGATTGCTATTTTTATCAGTTGTTCCATTCAAGATACTATTGCACGATTATCCCATGAACGAAATTTAGATCCCTTGACAGGGCTCATGAACCGTCGTGCATTTGAAGAACGTATAGAAATACTCATGCGACAACCACAGCAACAATTTAAATATGCTGTGATCATTTGTGACATTGATCATTTCAAAAAAATTAATGATCAGTATGGTCACAAAGTAGGTGATGGTGCTTTAAGGCATGTCGCCCAAATCATGAATAAAGCGGTACGAAAATACGATGAAGTTGCGCGCATTGGGGGTGAAGAATTTCTCATTTTACTGTATGACGTGGAATTTGATTTTGCCTTAGATATTACTGAAAGATTAAGGCTAATGCTTGAAACTACACCATTTAAGGACAACCAAACCGAGGTACGGATTACAGCGAGTTTTGGATTATGTTTCTTTGAACATTTAGAGCAATTTCAGAGTGCATTGCATATTTCCGATCAACTGCTCTATCAGGCAAAAGACTACGGTCGCAATAATGTTCGCTATCAATTATTAGAAAACACATCCCTTTAAAAATATCTTTCGATTAATTTTAAAGCGAATATTTCATAACTTTAAGTTTCATCACAACAAACAAAGATTGATTATTCAACCAATTAGAGTCATTTAGAATCAAATCATCATTTTTTGTACACTTTGGATTTTAGCATGGAAGCTCAACCTAGACTGAGTCGTGAAGATAAACGAACCCTTGGTCTTTCATCCCTTGGCGGTGCTTTAGAGTTCTACGATTTTGTAATTTATGTCTTTTACGCAAAAATCATTTCAGAACTGTTCTTCCCCAGCGGACTCAGTCCTTTTTGGGCAATGCTCAATACATACGGTATTTTTGCTGCGGGATATTTCTTTCGCCCTTTAGGTGGCGTCGTTATGGCGCATTTCGGCGATTTAATTGGTCGTAAACGATTATTTACCCTATCTATTTTACTCATGGCGCTTCCAACTTTACTGATTGGTATCATGCCAACCTTTGAAAGTATTGGCTATGCTGCACCATTGTTATTGTTGCTGATGCGTGTGGTACAAGGGATTGCGATTGGCGGAGAAATTCCTGCCGCATGGACCTTTGTTTCTGAGCATGTGCCAGAAAAAAGAATAGGTTTAGCAAATGGTTTACTCACGGCAGGATTGTCATTGGGGATTCTGTTGGGCTCGCTCATGTCATTGTTTATTTCATTAAAATATAGCCAAGCAGAAATTTTAGCTTGGGCATGGCGTATTCCATTTATTTTGGGTGGAATTTTTGGTTTTGTTGCTCTATACCTTCGTAGTTATTTACAAGAAACACCTGTTTTTAAAGCCATGCAAGCACGCAAAGAACTGTCTAAAGATATTCCTGTGAAGCGTGTTCTGGTCGAGCATAAAACTGCGGTGATTATTGGGATGTTATTTACCTGGTTTTTGACAGGCTGTATTGTTGTGCTGATTTTAGCCATGCCCAATCTGCTCACAGGTACTTTTGGATTTGAACGTGCTGATGCATTTAAAATGCAAAGTTCCGCAATATTGATGCAAATGATGGGCTGTATTGTGGCAGGATTATTGGCTGATAAATTCGGTGGTGCTAAAGTCATTTTGATGGGTTCAATTTTGGTTGCCATCATTGCAGGTATGTTCTACCAAGGTCTTGGACAGTATGCACCAAGTACTTTATTTGTTCTTTATATGCTTCTAGGCTTATGCTCTGGAACGGTCGGTATGGTGTCATTTACTATGGTGAAAATGTTCCCAGCCAATATCCGTTTTTCAGGCATTTCATTTTCATATAATGTTGCTTATGCAATTGCTGGTGGAATCACGCTTCCATTGGTTCAGTGGCTCACGCAATACAGTAATATTGGGGCTCTATATTATGTATGGGTAGTCTGCCTCGTAACCTTATTTACGGCTGTGTTCTATCAACAAAAATTTGAAAAGAAAATGCATTTAAACTAGGGTCTGTTGATGTTTCACAGATGTTTGCGAATATTGTCGTGGCATAGAACTGTGCTTTGGATTGAACGTTAGGCACAAAAAAAATTTCGATTAGCTTCTACTCTGAACATCAGCACACATACTATAAAAGCCATAGAATTATGGGCAACATGAAGATGTTGCCCTGAATCTTGATCGTAGTCTTATTATTCAGTTTTTCTTATTTGATTGTCTTATTTAGTTTTCTTGACAGGTTATCGGGCAAAAAGAAAATAAAAACTCAACGTTCAATATCCTTTTCTTGCTCAGATTTATACATCGTTATTGCTCATCAAATGTATGTTTTTGCTTAAATTGAACCTGATTTCTTCCCAAAGCTTTGGCACGATAAAGCGCCTCATCTGCATATGAAACAATATCTTCACGAGTATCTGCTTGTGATGTTGCCACCCCGAAACTTGCCGAAATTTTTAATTGTTTTGTCGGGCTGATTGCAATGTTTTCTTTCTCAATCTGTGATCGACAACATTCAGCAATATCAATAGCTTGCTGCAATGTTTGATTGGGCAATAACAATATAAATTCTTCACCGCCAAAACGCCCCACGATGTCATCCTCTCTCATATTGAGCACCAGAACTTCTGCAATTCGCTTTAAAACACGATCCCCTGTTGCATGACCATGTACATCGTTTACATTTTTAAAAAAGTCCAAATCCAACAGAATTAATGAATAAGGTCGTTGTTTCTTGATAAGATTTTGAATAACGACATCGATATATCGACGGTTATATACACCTGTTAAAAAATCAATTTTACTGAATAATTCATATTGATTTTCACGGCTTCTCCATTGCCATAACAGCAATTCAAACAACAAAATACACACCACAAAAATGGGCAAATAGAGGAACACCATACTGGTGACCCAAAACTGGTTTTTATAAAACAATGAATGATTTAATTTTTCACTAAAAACAGGCGCATAAGGCAAATGATGGACGGTGGTGTAATAGCACATAACCAAAATATAAATCGTAACAGGTATGATCACGAAGTAAATAATTTTACGATCATATAAAACCAGTCCAACCAAAAAAATCGAAACATAGCCTGCCAATGTCACTGGATTATAAATACCAATGGTATAGCCACTGTAAATCATGATCCCACCAAACAACATTGGCGAAAAATATGGCATGATCTTTTGAAAATAAAGATTATTTTTATAGTGATGGGCCAGTAGAATAGTCATCACATAAACGGCTAATGTGACTAAACAAATAACACTTCGAAAGAAAAAGAACTGCTCATTTAACCATTGGCGTGTATCGGGCAGATGAAATGAAGTGAAATACCAGTTCAATGTTCCCAATGACTGTAATACACCTAAATACAGAATAAAAATACTTTTATCGTAAAGACTCCAATCAATGATCAGACTCTGAGTTTTCACGATTTTCATTCGAATCGAATTGATCAAATTATTTAAAATTGCCATTGGACTACACAACTCTGGTTTTTTAATTATTGAATGTTTTTATTTTTAAGCATGAAGGCTCGTGCAGATGGAAGAGGACTATAAGAAATTACTATTAAGTCATATTAAATTACGATTTAAATTATACTAACACAATTAAAAAAGCACCACTTTTATTGTTATTAGATGAAATTTTTATCCAGTTCAATTTAAGCTTTATTAGGATCTATTCAACAGTTCAAAACAATGGCGAACTTGATTACGTCCATTTTTTTTCGCCAGATACAAAGCTCTATCTGATTGTTTTAAAATAAATTCAATCGATTTTCTTTGATCAGATATCGAAACACCAAAGCTTGCTGTACAGTAAATTTTAGATCTATTGCCATCATAAAAGGTTTGATTTTCAATTTGTGATCTGCATATTTCTGCAAAGTTAATTGCCTCTTCCAATGATTTTTCTTTTAAAACGATAATGAATTCTTCTCCACCAAAGCGTCCTACTAAATCATTTTCATGTACATTTTTAGACAAAATCATGGCGACTTTTTGCAGAACTCGATCTCCCATATCATGACCATACTGATCATTGACTGTTTTAAAATGATCTAAATCCAGTAAAATCACTGCAAAATCAGTAGATTCAGCATGCATTGCCCTTAAGAATTTTCCTATTTTTCGACGATTATAAATGCCTGTAAGTGGGTCTATATGACTGATATTTCTAATTTGTTGTTCACGGTTTCGCCATTGAGTGATTAAAATTTCATATAACAACAATGTCACGATAAAAATAGGAATATAAAAAAACATTTGGCTAAAAACCCAAAATTGATTGTGATACAACACGCTCAAATTAAGGCTTTGACTATAAATTGGTGCGTAAGGAAAATGACCAAAGGTTGTTTTTAAACTTGAAAAAATAATGATACATGTCACTGGAATTAAAATACTATAGACTAATTTACGTTCAAATAGCATTAATCCTACGGTCACAATACTGATATAACCAGCAATAGTCGCAGGACTGATAATTCCAATGTTATAACCGCTATAAACATAAGTAATAGCAAAAAAATACAGTGCAATATATGGAAAATATAATTGCACCCATTTACGCTGTCTAAAAAAATAACAAATGGATGTCAGTAAAAAAAATGTTCCTGTAAGTATCAACATTATGCTGATATTGAATGGAAAATATTCGACATTAATGAACTCATTCCAATCATTCGAAAAATAACTGAATCCATACCATCCTAACCATAATAAATGATCCAAACCGCCTAAAACTAAAATTAAAATTGTTTTATTGAGCATGCTCCAATTCATGAGGACACTATTGTTCATAAAATTTCGCAAAAAATCATGATTAATCTTAGTCTTAAAAAACATCATTCAAATGATCATCTACATCAATATTCTGTGGTCTGTTTCTGAAGTCTGATTCAGAATCTTAATTTAAAAAAATTAAAGAAAAAAACGATTAAAAAATCTTTAAAATGAAAATTATTATCACAATATGAAAATATTGCACATAATACACTCACAATTTAACCACTAATTTATTAAAATTCAACTTTTTTCACATAATGGTTATTATATTTTTATCTTTTATTGTTCTATTTCTCTATTTTATTACATTAAGTATTTTATTTATCAAAATAACAATTTAATAAATACTCAAACAACTTATGTTGTATCTGACTTAAAAGTAAAGCATTTTTTTATCATGGTAATGATGCAAAGAAAACTGAGCATTTTGCTAAAGATTTAACCGACTCTATATTGATATATCATTTTAGAAGACTTGTTATAGTCAAAAAAAGGATAAAAATAAACCAAAAAAAAAGACAGAGAAAAAGTAATTGATCTCTATTTCACTTGAGGCTCTGTTGAGATTTTAGCCATGCCTTATGTTATAAGGCTAAAACCCTTTCAACTTTAAAAATACATTGCCCCAATGTTAAATATTCTAAAATGTGCGAACTTCGTATTGAATTTCAATTTTATCCAAGCAATCTATTTTCAAGATACGATTATGGTACTCAATGATGGCATAAAATTGTTCTGCGCCATCATCCAATCCAGTACATTGCCACGTTGTACCTTGTGGAAACTCAGTTAACCAATCAGCTTTGTAAAAATCTGAAACAGATTCAAAAAACACATAATCTTCGGGATGAAGTTGTATACGTTTCGCCACTTCATCAAATTTACGTGCTTGCATTTCTTTAAAATCGAGAATCATGGGGAGCACCTCTTTAAACTTAAATCATTGCAGAATGTTTATTGGAAAATTTTAAAATTAAGCTTTAGAAAGTAAAAATTGAAATAAAAAAAAGTCGACGTTGAATGATAATCTCATTTTATCTTACGCCTTTATAGATGGATGTTATTTTCATATTTTTTATATGTTTAGAATCGAATCATAAATTTTATTGATGATCTTAAAGCAAAATCCTAAGCGAAATAGCCTGCTGATTGTTTATTTAATGCAAAAAATCAGTCTCAAAATTGAACTGAATAGTTTTGACCATTTTTCATACATTCGTTACAACTATAACTTAAGATCTCTCATAGGAATTGCATGACATGTCTACACATCAAGGAAAAGTCAGTAGAGAAATAAAAGATCATATTTTTTTAATTGGTTTAGATCGTGTCGAAAAGCGTAATGCATTTGATAGTCATATGATTAATGATTTATCTCAAGCATTGACTGAATATGAAAATAATGACCAATTACGTTGTGCCATCATTTTCGCACATGGCGACCATTTTACTGCAGGTTTAGATTTGGTTGAGCTACAACCGAGAATGGCTTCAGGTATTTTTAGTGATGACCCTAACATCATTAATCCTTGGGGGACATCTGGGCGAAAACGCAAAAAGCCTGTGATTGTTGCTGTGCAAGGTTTTTGTTTTACTGCTGGTATTGAATTATTACTCAACGCCGATATTGCGATTGCGCAAGACAATACCCAATTCGCTCAAATTGAAGTTCAACGCGGGATTTTACCTTTTGGTGGTGCAACTGTTCGCTTTGTTCAAGCAGCAGGTTGGTCAAATGCAATGCGCTATCTCCTGACAGGTGATGGCTTTGATGCAACAACGGCAAAATCATTAAATTTAATCACTGAAATAACCACGGAAGCCCCTTTGACCAGAGCTTTAGTTCTGGCTCAACATATTGCCAAGGCTGCTCCCCTTGCAGTACAGGCGACACTTGCTGCTGCCAAAGATGCAACCTCCCTCAATGAACAAGAAGCCTTTCAAAAGTTAAATCAATATCTACAGCCCTTACTCAGTACAGAAGATGTTCAAGAAGGTGTCATGGCAATGGTTCAACGTCGTGAACCCAAGTTTCAAGGCAAATAATTGGACACTCGTCATTCAAAGCGATTGAGATCAGTTTATATAATAAAAGATAAATAAGCAGGATGAAAACAACATGGCAAATGTCGCATTAAATACAGCACAAAACTTTCAGGTAGAATCCGTAAAATTTTATGCACATGATGGTTATCCACTGTCAGGTATACGCTATATTCCCTCGCAACAGATTAAAGCAAATATAATTGTGTGCTGTGCAACAGGTGTACCTCAACTTTTTTATAGACGCTTTGCTGAATATGCAACGCAGTACGGCTATCAAGTCCTGACTTTCGATTATCGTGGTGTGGCAAAATCCGCACCGATGACATTAAAAGGTTTTCAGATGTCATATCTCGATTGGGGCCATTTAGATTTAACCGCTGCAATAGATTATAGCTTTGATGCGCAATTGCCTTTGTTTATTGTTGGGCATTCATATGGTGGTCAAGCCTTAGGTCTTAGCAAAAATCATGACAAGGTCACTGCAATGTATTGCTTTGGTACAGGAGCAGGTTGGGCAGGTTACATGCCATTTAAAGAAAGATTTAAGGTCTCTGTCATGTGGAATATCATTTTCCCTCCAATGGTTGCATTTAAAGGCTATTTGCCTTGGAGTAAACTCAATATGGGTGCAGATTTACCTTTAGGTGTTTATCAGCAATGGCGTAGATGGTGCAAAAACCCAACCTATTTTTTTGCAGATCCAGAATATGCTTCATTAAAAGATCAATATGCTCAAGTAAAAACTAAAATTTATGCGGTATCCGCTTTAGATGATGACTGGGCACTCCCAAATTCACGTCAAGCATTTATGCAACATTATCGAAATGCAGATTTACATTTCATTGATATACAAGCCAAAGATTATGGTCTTAAAGAAATTGGACATATGGGATATTTTAGAAAGGGGGCTGAACGTATTTGGGATGAAATGCTCAATGCGTTTAATGCCATGATCAACACTGATATTGTTGATGCCCGCATGGTGAATACCCATATCGCGCAATCTTAATCATGTGAGCAGGTGTCTAAGCAATAGCAACTGAATATTCATAGTGTTAGCAAATTCAGACTAAAGCAGATATGAAACCAACGAAGAAATTGATTTAAAAAATGGACTACCAGTGAGGTGGTCAACACCATTTCACTTTTGCGTATTTGTATTCATTGTTAGTGCTTATTGATCTTTCAGTGGGAGCAATTCCAATTTATGCTCATTCCCTGCCCCATCAACGTGGGTGTAAAACACACCAAATCGACTCACGTAATATTCAAGTGACTGCGATTTATAGCCCCAAAAGATTGACCACTCACCACCATCAAATTGATTGATTTGACTTTGTGTTTGTGTCGGCATTTTATTCAGAAATTCATATTGAATTTGGGTTGCATTTTTAGGATCTCGTTTAAAGATCTCTTTTTCAAATAATAATTTAGACACATCGTCAAATCTACGGACATCCTCCATATTGACAATGCTTTGAAAAACGGGGCGCTCATATGCTTGTTCAGGTTCAAATATTTTAAACAATCGTGAAACATCAAAGCGATTATGTGCTGTAGCAAAACTTAGTTTTTGTTGACTTTGTATAATATATTTCCATATGCAATATATACACAATACGAATAAAATCAGCATGAACAATTTCATATCTGTCTTTACCCCCTGTTATAAAACATATTAATTTTAAATCTTATTTTCATAACATTATTTTTAATCACTCACATGATTATTAAATAAGACAAAATAATGATTTTTCATTTTATCTGGTAAAAAAAACATTTTGCAACAATAGTGTAACTACATATTTCAAATAATACAGTAATATTACAATTTAAATTGATGATAATAATCAGAATAAGTCGCTATCTAAGCCGAATAAGATACAGTTTTAATTAATTTTCAAAAAATTCAATATTTGCACTATTGATTTTCCACATTTCCTTCAAAATATATTTTTCAATGCTAAATAAAAAGTGCTCAATAGGCTGCTTCTCGACAACCCAATCTCTTATTTTTATAAAAAAATCAATTCATACTTTTAGATTTCATTCAAACAGTGCTTAAGCCTTAAATTCAATCAGCAAAACAAATACCAGATTTAACGAAATAACCAAAATAAATTAAGTTATTGTTTTTATTAAATTTATTTTAATTCAACTTATAAAAACATACATCATCTTATTTTATTCACCCTTATCTCTACCCGTTTAAAAATAAGTACATGAGATCATAGCAATTTTTTATCTTTTTCATTATTTCCTGTGGTTTTATTTGTCATTCACTTCCTTTTTTACAATATTATTTTCGTATTGAAGTGAAGTCCTTTTCATTCTTTTTTCTGCTTTAAATAATGCAATTGATCAGTTTCATTGAAATTTTATAGCTGTGATCAAATTGCACTTTTCACATATTATTTGATTTACATCAACTATCTATTTATAAATTTATTCTGAATAAAATTCATCAAAACTTAATCAAAATAACCATCAAGTACACAACTAAACAAATTTATAATAATTGAACTTCAATTCTTTTAAATAGAACTATCTAATCAATACATTTAAATAAAACCGTAGATATTATGAATAATACCTACGGTTTGTTCAGCGTTAATTCTTACTCTTTATTGAGTATTTTAGCTGACTTTTGATTCATCCAACGATACAACACGGGTAATAGAACCAGTGTCAATAAAGTCGATGAAATAATGCCGCCGATAACTACGGTTGCGAGTGGTCGTTGCACCTCTGCACCTGTTCCTGTTGCAAGCGCCATCGGTACAAATCCCAAAGACGCCACACATGCGGTCATGAGTACTGGTCGAAGTCTAAGGATGGCACCATTCCAAATCGCATGATGTAAGTCATATTGTGTCCGCAATTCTTTAATAAAGGTCAGCATGACGAGACCATTCAAAACAGCCACACCCGACAATGCGATAAAACCAATTCCTGCGGACATGGAAAGTGGAATATCACGCAGCCATAAGAAGAAAATCCCTCCTGTTAATGCAAATGGAACGCCAGTAAATACCAACAAACTATCTTTGACATTATGGAATACAGCCATTAAAAGAATAAAAATTGTCAGTAGTGCAAGTGGAATCACAATTTGCATCCGAGCTTTCGCAGAAGCTAAGTTTTCATACTGTCCGCCATATTCCAGCCAATAACCACTCGGTAGATTATAGGCTTCAAGTTTATTTTGCATGTCCTGTACAAATGATCCCAAATCTCTTCCTTCGACATTCGCTGTAATAACCACGCGTCGTTTACCATTTTCACGACTGACTTGGTTCACGCCATCAATATTTGAGACTGTGGCGACATCAGACAGTTTGATTGCACCACCATTAGCCAGTTGTAATGGCAATTCAGCAATTCCATTTACAGTTCGATCTTGATCACTCAAGCGAATGACAAAATCAAAGCGTCGATCACCTTGTAAAATTTCACCAACATTTTGTCCACCAATACTTGCTGCAACCGTATCTTGAATGGATTTGATACTCAGTCCATATTGCGCAGCCAAAGCTCGATTGATATCAATATTCAGTAAAGGTAAACCTGAAGTTTGCTCAACTTTCACAGCAGCACTTCCTGAAACTTGTTGGATTAATTTGGCAATTTTATTGGCTTCGCTATTCAACACATTCATATCATCGCCGAACAATTTCACCCCAACATCACTTCGAACACCAGAAATGAGTTCATTAAATCGAAGTTCAATGGGTTGTGAAAACTCACTGTTATTTCCAGGTAATGTGGCCAAGAAACTTTCCATACGACCACGAAGCTCATCTAAACTTTCTTTTGGATTTGGCCATTCCGGACGTGGTTTCAACATAATAAAACCATCTGAAATATTTGGTGGCATGACATCTGTAGCCACTTCGGCAGTCCCTGTACGAGCAAAAACTACTTTAATTTCTGGGAATTTTTTCAATAAAAGCTTTTCAGTATTTTCCTGAATACGTAAGGATTCTTCTAACCCCGTGCTCGGTGAACGTAATTGCTGAATCGCAAAATCCCCTTCACTTAATTGTGGTGCAAATTCACTGCCTATACGTGTTGCCATCACACCAGAAATCAGCAAAATACACAGTGCGAATGTGAGTACAACCGCTTTATAAGCATATGCCCAATCTAAAACTCGCTCATAATGACGTTTTAAACTCTGCATCCAACGACTTTCAGTTTCTTTTATTTCACCTTTGACAAATAAAGCAACTGCAGCTGGAACAAAGCTAATCGATAAAATAATGGCTGCAATCAGCGCAAGTACAACTGTAAACGCCATGGGGTGGAACATCTTCGCTTCCAAACCTGTTAAAGCAAAAATAGGTAAATACACCACAAGAATAATGAGCTGTCCAAAGATCAGAGGACGGCGTGCTTGTTGTGCTGCCAAAAAGACCTCTTGAAAACGTTCAGACTGAGTTAATGGTCGCTTGACTTGTTCCTGTGCGTGCGCTAAACGTCGAATACAGTTTTCTACAATTACCACTGCACCATCGACAATAATCCCAAAATCCAAAGCGCCAAGGCTCATGAGGTTGGCACTAATTTTCTGCTCTGCCATACCTGTTAGCGTAAATAACATCGAGAGCGGAATGACACATGCGGTAATCAGCGCTGCACGAAAATTTCCCAAGAAAATAAATAAAATGACGATGACTAAAATCGCCCCTTCAACTAAATTCTTTTGTACCGTTTGAATGGCTTTTTCCACCAATACCGTTCGGTCATACACCGTTTCAATCTTGACCCCTTTGGGTAGACTTTTTTGAATCTCCTGAATCTTTTGATCGACGTCTTGTGCCACTGTTCGGCTATTTTCGCCCATCATCATCATGGCAATACCAAGCACAGTCTCAGCACCGTTATAGGTTGCTGCCCCTGTTCTTAAATCGTGTCCAATCGATACGGTTGCAATATCAGCAACGCGAATGGGTAAACCATTGGGGCTGGTCACCACGATATTTTCAATATCCTCAACACCACCCAGTACGCCTGGGACACGAACAGTCAGTTGCTGCCCATTTTCCTCAATATAACCTGCACCTCGGTTTTCATTACTTTCCTCTAAGCCTTGCTGTAACTGAGGCAATGTAATCTTGAGCTGCTGCATTCGATTGAGATCAGGTGACACCACATAGGTTTTATCAAAACCACCAATGCTGTTGATTTCAGCAACACCTTTGACCCGCTGTAGCTGAGGTCGCACAATCCAATCCTGAATTTCACGCAAATCCATTGCGCTATAGGGCGTACCATCTGGTTTTTTTGCATTAGCATCGGCTTTAAGCACCCATTGGTAAATCTCACCTAAACCAGTCGATACTGGCGACATGGTTGGTGCAACTTGATCAGGCAGTTCAGATTGTACTTCTTGAACACGTTGGTTAATCTGTTGCCGTGCCCAATAAATATCTGTGCCATCTTTAAAGACGATGGTGACTTGCGACAGTCCATAACGAGAGATTGAACGTGTCAATTCCAAATTGGGAATACCCGCCATAGCATTTTCAATGGGAAAGGTAATACGTTGTTCCACTTCAAGTGCTGTAAAGCCATTGGCTTGAGTATTGATTTGCACCTGTGTATTGGTAATATCAGGAACTGCATCTATGGGTAATTTTTGATAGCTATAGACACCTATTGCAACCCAAGCACAGACAAAGAGCATGACCCAAATAGCATTTTGTATTGAAAATTGAATCAATCGCTCAAACAGACCTTCAGGTTCTGGTAAATTCGAATACTTAGTGTCCATGGTCAGCCTCATCTTTTTCAAGTTCAGATTTCAGCAAGAAGCTACCTTTCGCCACATAACCTTGTCCTTGGGTCAGTCCAGATTTAATTTCAATCCATTGTCCATCTGATGATGTTTGACCTAATTCAATCGTTTGCGCTTGTAATTGAGTGCGTCCTTTGGCCTGACTTTTCATCACAAAAACTGTGCTTTTACCTTCAACAATTTGAATGGCTTGTTTTTGTACACGAAGTGCTGAAGTCTGTGCGCCATTTGCCAACTCAACATTGACCATCACATTGGGTCGTAAAGCATTCGCTTGTGAATTTACTTTGGCACGTACCACTAAACGCCCTGTTTGTGCATCAGCTTGGGTGGTTAAACTTTGAATAACTGCCTCATAAACCTGTTGATCAGGTAAAGTCTTAAAACGAATTTTTTGTCCAGCTTGTACAATATTGGCTTGTTCAGATGGTACGACAAATTCCAACCAAAGATCCTTCAGCTGTTCAATCGTGAATAATTGATCAGCAAGTTGAACATTTTCCCCCATCACAATATCTTTTTGACTAATCACACCTAAAATTGGGGCTTTGATTTCAAAACGTCCATTTCGACTACCATTTCCCCCTAAAGCACGAATCTTTGCTTGTGTAGATTGCACGGTAATTTGCGCTTGACGATAGGCATTTTCAGCACGTTGATAATCTTGCTTTGCGGAAACACCTTGCGTCCAAAGCTGCTTTTCACGCAAATAATCTTGATAACTCAAATTTAAATTGGACTGAGCCATGGCCAAATTGGCTTGTTGATCAATAAGTTCTGGAACTGAAAGTACTGCAAGCGTTTGCCCCTTTTGCACGATTTCACCCAAAGCCACATTGACCTGTTCGACATGACCACTAAAGTTTGGGGAGATATGCGCTTGTTGATCTGTATTGACCATGAGTTTCCCAGGTAACTCGATTCGCTGTTCAACAGCACCAATACTTGCGGATGCAAACTGAATCCCTTGTTCCACCAATTGTTGTGCACTGAGTTCAATCACACCTTCAGGAATTTCACCTTCATGGTCATGACCTTCCTCACCGTGTTCTTCCACAGTATCATTATGATTTTCACCTTCAGAATTTTCAGATTTTTTGCTGTTCGAAGACCAAATCACACCGCCTGCAAGTCCTGCACTGAGCACAATCAGAATAGCAATTAAAAGCGGTTGGGAAACTTTTCCCATCTGTTGAATTTGCATCTTATTCTGCCCCTAAATTGATTAAACGATTGGCTTGCTCTACAGCGGTTTTATTCAGTTGTGTATAAGCATCCGAACTACTCACTTGCTCATAACTGGTCCCTAAACTAAGCGCTTCGGCAGATAGAGCCGTCTGCCACGCTTGCCGTAATACATTGAGCTGCCCCATTCGAATGCTTTGCAGTTGTAAGCTGGCTTGCTGAACATCAGTGATGGATAACTTACCCATTTGAAATCCAGTCAAGGTTCGTTGTTGTACTTTTTCGGCTAAATCTAACTGTCTTGAAACAGAGCTAAACTGAGTCCCTAAACCTTTGAGTTGCTGTAAGGCATTGGCAATATCTAACAGTTGCTGTTTCAGTTCTCGTTGCTGTTGCTTTGTGAGGAGCAATTGATGTTGCTGCGCCATCGGTATGCTGTATTGCTGACGGTTAAAAATATTCAATGGAATTTCAACACCGAGCATTAAGGCGTTGTCCGTTTTATCATTGGGATTCTTTGTGCTGGTCATCCCAATATTCAAATTCGGATTAGCGCGTCCCTTGATTTTTAACTGTTCAATGTTTTGCTTTGCCTGAATGGTATTGAGTCCATACAGCTTTTCTAACCAACCTGAAGCAATATAATTTTCCACCGTCATTTGGCTCTGTTCAGGCCATGGTTTGATACTTTTATTGATTTGTATATCCGCTTCGTTTTCTCCCCATAGATTTGATAAGCGATGCTCCGCCACTTGTAAATCTAAACTGGCTTGTTGGAAAAGACGCTGATTTTCTAAGGCTTCAATTTGGGCACGCTCATAATCAACCAGTGCAATACTGCCTGCTTGATAGCGTTTTTTTGCACTGTCTAAATTGTTTTGACTCACTTGCAACTGAGCGGCATAAATTTGCTGTTCGACTTCAGCCAGTGCGAGTTGTGACCACGTGAATTTTACAATGAGTTCACTTTGAGCATTCCACAATTGCTGTTGAAGTTCATTTTGCTGACCCGCCAATTGCGCTATTTTTTTATTGAGTTTTCGCTCACCTAAAATATCTATCGGCTGGTTAATCGAAAAACTCAGTTGTCGCTCTTGATCTGATGCAAACCCTTCTTGAGAAATACTCACCGATGGGTTTTTCCAAAGACTTTTGTTTTTAATTTGTAGTTCAGAAATTTGTTGCCGTTGCTGCGAAACTTCGCTTTGACCTTGGTATTGTTTCACTTTTTCCAAAGCTTGCTTCATTGATGTTACGGTTTCAGCATGACTGATTTGTATACCGATTGCGCACAACGCAACAGCAAATATTCGGTGTTTGGTCACCGATAAATGATGATTCATAATTTTTCCCACTTTATAAATAAATTAAAAGCGGTGGGAATGTTTTAGGCTACCCCACCATTAGCGGGGAAAATTCAGGAGGAGGTGTTTGATCGATCAGATCTGGAGATTGATATGCATTGGTCCAACGATATTCTGGTTGAACGTGCAATATTGATTTTGGATGCAATTCGACAGTTTTAATCTTAGATAAAATCAAATGCCCCATAGAAGGTAAGTGATCAGTATGATCATCTTCAGTCAAATCTACTTGAAACTGTTGATGTGATTGGTCTGATCGCTTTTGATCACTGGATTGAATGTCATCACTCGATTGAAATTTATCTATAGCTTGTTGCCCTTCATCCATTGAATAAGATGACGAGTAATCTAAGATTTTCTTCGAATTTTGCTGATGAGCTTCACGCATTAAATCATGCACAGTCGCTTCATGATGACCGAAATGCATCGAGGGTTGGTTGTTCTGTCCCAACTTTTCATGGACGCAAAATGCTGCGGCCACATTCCAAACACTTTGGAACATGAACAAAGCAATCAGCATTGTAATCCATGTCGATGAACGCATAATTGAGTGAAAAATGGTGAGCTTGAGCATCAATTTAAAGCTTAAAGCTACTCCAAGGTCAAGTCTGAACTGGTACAAATGATTTAAATGAATATTCATAGATCAGATTTAAATTATAAGTTAATATTTTTTAATATAATTTTAAAAAACATGTTGCTTTGATTTTTGTAAATAGATGATCTTAAAGTAAAGATGGGAGACGATCACAAACGTGCCCCATCTTCCGCTATCCTTATTATTTACTCCAAGGCCCATAACTGACATTGGGTAAGACAATAAATGCTTCTCCAAATTTATCTTGATTGTCCAACACGGCTTTGAGTCGCTCTTGTTTCGACTGGTCCTGACTAAATGCTTTAGAAAAATCATGCAAGGTGTCGCCTATCAACAATACGATTTCATGATCTTTAGCCACCTGCTGACGGCGTTGTTCTTTACTCGTACCATACAGCAAAATCTGTTCATCACTAATTTGAGGTAAGCCCAAATTTTTCAACATCTGTGTGGTATACGGTCTATATTTTTGTGAACGATCGGAAATATAGTAAATTTTCACCCCATTTGCATCGGCGAAATTTAAAAACGCTAAACTGCCAGGAATGAGTTCAGGTTTCCCTGATTTTTCCCATGTGTCCCATGACTTCCAGTTGGTATAACTTTCACAACGTTTTAAATCATCGACAAAAACTTGCGTATTATCAATAACAGTTTCATCCAGATCGGTCACAATCGCCAAATTTTGAGCATTGGGTTTTTCTGCCAAAATTGCTTTTAAACGCGCTATTGCAACATTATAAGCTTGTAGTTGTAAAGCATGCACTTCAGCAGAACGGTGTTGAAATTTCAGACTCATGGCATATTGCTGAACCTCAGTCGAACAACTCGCTAAAGTGTTTGTAGCTGATTTTGCAAATGTATGCGGGCCAACACATAAGCTTCCCATCATACACAGCGAAAAAAACATAATTTTTTGAACATTCATATGCTCGAAATTCCTTTTAAATCTGAGATGCCATACGATTTTGTGTCTGATAATGATGACGCCACATACGCCAACCATTGAGTGCCAACACAATAAAAATGAAATACAGCAATGCGGTCACGTATAAGGATTTATGAATAAACATGCCCACATAAAGTGTGTCGACCACACACCATAAGCTCCACGTTTCAATGTATTTTTTTGCAGCCCAATAACTGGCCACAAGGCTAAATGACGCCAACATCGAATCCAACCACGGTAGTTCTGCCTGAGTCCAAGTGGCAAACCCCGAACCCAAGATCAGACCAAATACCACACCTGTCACAATGCTATAGATCAAGACTTTTTGAGGAATGTAAGAGGGATCGACAACGGCTTGTGTTTGATTGGCTTTTTTGGACCAGCTATACCAACCATACAGTTGCATCAGCACAAAAACGACTTGTAGCGATGCATCTGCATACAAATTAACTTCATAAAAAATAATGGCGTAGAGCAATACCGCAACTATATTGATGAGCCAGCAAATCCGATATTGTTTCGAGGTCAACCACACGCCTAACACATTTAAAATAAAGGCTGAAATTTCAAGTTTGCTCATATCACATGCTCATTTAAAACTTCATGTTTAACGACAATGTCGCTGTACGTGGATTCCCCAAGAACATATAGTTGTCACCATCAAATTCGCCCACATCACGCCAGTATTTTTGATTAAATACGTTGTTCACACTGAGTCTAAGCAACGCATCTGAGTTGTTGATTTGGAACGGATAAGCAGCCCCTACGTCAAACACAGTAAAACTTTTTACCTTCGCCGTTGCTTCTTTATTGGCAAATTTACTGGCACTGTATTGTGCGCCTGCGATCAGTTTTAGACCTTCCACATTGAAACCTGAGAAAGTTGGAACTGAATAAATCAACTGGGTCGCAAGACGAACTTTAGGAATATTCTGTGCCTGATGATCTTTATATGCATCAAGCGAAATACCTTGCAAACGTGCGCGCGTCAGCGCCAAAGAGCTATTGATCTCTAAACGTTCAGTCAGATGACCTTGTAAGCCAAGTTCCAGTCCCAAACTACGTTGCTTGCCCTCTGAGACAAAATAAAATTTTTCTGTTTCATCTGGTTTGGTGTATTGATTGTCTTGTCTTAAATCAAATACAGCAGCCGTAAATAAGAAGTCTTTTATTTTCTGTTTTAGACCAATTTCATATTGTTCAGAATGAATTGGAGACAATATTTCATCAGCATTTTCAGCAAACCATGCCGCAGAACGTCCATCTGCCAGACCTTTAGCATATGATGCATACAATGTTGTTGCATCTACAGGCTGATACATCACAGCAAATTGTGGCAAGAAACGATCTAGATCCGTTTGACGGACTTTTTCACGTTTTTTATTGTGGGCTTCTTCATCCAGATGAATCCATTTACCACCCAATAAAGTTGACCACTGGTCATTCCACTCAATTCGGTCTAAAAATGTCAATGCAGTCTGATTGCTCTTCAGCGCTTGATACCTTTGACCAATTTGTCCACTCTTTGGTTCGTAAGTAGGATTATCGTGATAAATATTACCAACACCAATTGGTAAATTAACACTACCATAACGATCTCGTGTTTTATAAAGCTGTGCCAGTTCAATATTTAAATGATGCACCGCCCAAGTTGTATCAAGCTGCCCATCCAGATTCATTTTAAATTGACTGGTTTTAAAGGTGTCATCAGGATTTTGATAATCGTATATATCGTAATTACCATTTTGGTCAAAACTATTGCCTAGACCTGTATATTGGCAAGTATCGTCATAACACCCCCATGCAAAGTTTGAATAATCATCAATTTTTGACTGACTATGTGAGGCCCCAACGCCAAATGTCCATTGATCATTCAAGGTATAGGTATATTTGAGACTGGTATTAAAGTTTTCCATGGTCACAGGTTTTCCCCATGTCGGGTAGCCCAAGATTCGCTCCCATTTCACATGCTGTGGGACTTCTGTGCCATTTAAAAGTTGATAACCGGGCACTGAACGTTGTTGTTGTCTTTGTGCCTCAAAGTCAAATTCAAGTTTGGACTGATCGGAGAGCTTCCAATCTAAAGCTAAGGAACCAAAAAAACGTTTGCCTTTTATATGTTCAACATAAGAATCTAATCGCTCACCGGCCAAATTGACCCGATAGCCAAATTGCTGATCTCTACCAAAAAAACCGCCAACATCGGTAGCGAGTGAATATTGACCATATTGATCTGCTGTTAATGTTATTGCTTTAATTTGTTCAGGTCGTTTGGTGACATAATTGACCACACCACCCGGTGTTGACATACCGCTTTGAATGGCAGAAATGCCTTTTAAAATTTCAACACGTTCTTTATTTTCCAGTGCCACATTTTGCTCGCCACGAACAACATTGCCGTTAATTAAATAACTTGAACCTAAATCGAGTCCAAAACCACGTGAGACAAAATTAGGATAGTAGCCAATCGCCGCATAACTATCGCCGAGTGATGCATCATTCTTAATCACATCTGACAGTACACGTGCATGTTGCTGTGCCATCGTTTCCGCAGTCACCACAGAGATCGATGCAGGAATTTTTGACACATCATGGCTTGCAAATCCCGACATACTGATTTGCGTCGGATAAGATGATTGTTGATCGTTAGAAGTCAACACGATGGTCTCCAAAGCTTTAACCTCTTCATCTGCATAGACCACAGTACTGACCACTGGGCACACTAAGATCATGTGTAATGAAATACTGAGTGAATTTTTTCTAAGCTTTAGTGTTTTCATGTTGACCCTTTTGTTCTCTGAGTGTTTATTTTCATGAGGTTTCAGATGGTGATACAACAACTCAAAACTGGATAAATGATCCAATTTTGAACGACTTATTCAATCAATTCGACCTGACGCACAGGAAGTAATTTGGATAAAAATTGGCTAAATGCTTGCCCCTGAGTTTGGCAAAACCAGTCTGTATGAGAAATTAACCAATCGTAATAGGCTGCATTTGCATGGTTTAAGTTATGTGTAATGTCGATAAAATATTCGAGCTCTGAAAAGGCAAAATCCAAATGCACGATTTTGATCAGCTCTGGCAAAATATGCAGATGTTCAATGGTAGGTGCTTGTTTTAAATAACTTTGAATAAAGGCTTGCAACCCTTTTTGATCGATATAAATGGTGTTGTAATCACCTTGATCGGACTTTTTCAGCTCCAACCAATCAATAAAATTACGTTCAATCGTGACCGCCAGATCGTAAAGTGCCGAGTTGTAATCACAAAGACCAAAATCAATCACACTACTGATTTCTGCATTGGATGAGTTCTCTGACCACAGCAAATTGGATGCATGTAAGTCATTGTGTGTCCATATTTTTTTTTGATGATGAAATGCAGATTTAATTTTTTGATGAATAACATGTGCTTGCGTCAGAAAATTTTCATCCAATACATGCTGTTGAAAATATGCTTTCAAGGCAGGACTTTGTTCAATACGATGCCTAATTGCTGAAACAAGATCCTCACTTTCAAGCAATTTTTGATTGGACACTAAATATTTGGCTGAACGTTCATTTCGGCTAGAAAAACCTTGTGCTGCGCGGTGCATTCTCGCCAACATTTGCCCAGCTTTGGCTGCATGACATGCATTAAAAAATGGTTTCCAAGACAGTTGATCTGCATAAAGATCAAAGCCTTGAGCCCGTTCAAAAATCTCATAACTCCACTCACCCATCGCCAATGCCGTTGAGTTTTCAGTATGCGTGATGAGCTTAGGTACACAAATCTGTTGATCTGCTAAATGTTGAATGAATAAATGTTCTTGTAAGAGATCATCGACATTTCGAAATGATCCATGACTACGTTTGATAAAAAATTGTGCTGTATTTTTCGTATGAGCATCTGCATGCTCAGGGGTCACATGAACAATGACCGCTGAAGAAAATGGACGTGGACTGCGCCATACGATTTCGAGTTGTCCGTGTAAAACAGCATAGTGCGCTTTAAGTTGGTTCAACTCATTCAAAGTGATATGTGGCCAATCTTTGGGTTCCAAACATGTCCCCATACCATGACCAAGCACGTGCATATCACCTTGTGGTTTGCTTGCATTGATCATGTTGTCACCTGACAAAATGACATGCTGTGAGTTAACACTTTTGTTCGCTTTGAAAGATACAAATCACAACGGGTATTGAATGAAATAGCGCTGTATAACGAATTTAATCTCTCGATCAATAAAACATTCGAGATATTGTCGATGTATTGAGACTTTAAATATATAACCCAGCATTTCAGCATGATCTATTCCATTTTAATCACAAAATAATAAGTGGTATGTACCACTTATTAAAAGTCTATATGATTTTATAAAATAAATCATCAACTGAAATTACTATTCTAACTAATCATCTTATTTCCATTAAAAAAACATATAAAAAAGCATATTCATTTGCTTAACCTTGGATATCCAAGTTCATCTCAATTTTATCTTGTGGCCATATTTCCACATCATATTCAATCACTTGATCACTAGATTTTGAAATACGTTCAATATAAATTGCGGTTTGATTAGGTGGAACTCCCAAATGATGTAGATCTTCTTTGGCAACAGCAGTATTTTTTATTTTGAGCTGGCTACTGGTATAAGGCACATTGTATTGATGCATAACCACTTCTTGCACGGAAGAAATAATGTCGTGTTCTAATATATTAGGAAATAGTTTGAGTGGTAAATAATTATAGGACAGCAATACAGGCACATCATCGGCATAACGTAATCGAACAATTTCAACAAAACCCTGCTCTTGATGCGCAATATCAAAATGCTGTATTCCTTCAAAATCCTTCACGATATGTGTTGAAATCAGTTCAGTACGAATTTTGAAACCCTGCGCGCTCACATAACCGTTAAAATTATCGGTAGATGTTGGATAATATTGAATCTTCTTATTGCTGACAAACCAACCCACATTCTGAACTTTATAAATTTTATCTTCAGCTCGTAACTGTTCATACGCCTTGCGAATGGTTTCTCGTGAACAATGATATTTCATTGCTAAATAACGTTCCGATGGAATCAGCTGATTATGGCTATATTTTTTCAGCTCAGAATCTATTAAATCTCTGATTTCCATGTATTTCATAGATAAACCTTACTCACTGATCACGAATGTGTTTGCTTGGATTATCTATGGAATATTGCACGATGCAAAGTAAAAAATAACAGTTCAGCCTTTTAAAATGCTGTGCACAACAAAACTCACGGATGCGAAATATCAATGCTGTGGCGATCCTGTTTAGAAATTGAAAGATACGCCTGCATAAGTAGAGAAACCTTCTCCTGGTGTTGAACGAGCCACATCGTTCCCATTATCGTTAAAACCAGGCGTTACCGTTGCTGCATAATGACGGTTACCGATGTTTTTAAAATCAAGCCACGTTTGCCACTTTTGACTCTCTGGCGCATAGCCAAAACTCAAGCCCCAAATCTGATAACTGTCTGCATACGCACTATTGGCATAATCCACTGGAATTTTTGATGAATACTCGGTATTGATACTGGCAAACATACCTTTTGGATGATCTAAACGTAATTGCGCTTGATAATAATGTTTGGGAATTCCTGCCAACTGATTTTTAGCAAAAGTTGGGTCATTTTTGTAATGAAAATCACTATAGGTATAGGCTTGGTTGAAGGAGATTTTACCTAAAGTGTCATGTTGCCAAAGTGGGCTATTTAGTGCCACTTCAACACCTTGATGAAGGGTATCACTTGCATTTGATTCAGCGACAAACAGATCAGGCAATGGTGATAGCTCCACCATCAACAACTCATTTTTCACTTTGGAATAGTAGTAACTCAAATCCCATTGTCCAAATGCATGTTCACCACGTGTTCCTAACTCAAATGTTTTTGCCTTTTGCGTATTTAAATGTACAGGCTCACGTTGTCGCCCTGCCGCAGGACCACTACCAGCGGGGAAATATACATTTGAACCCCAAATCATTGACCAAGGATGTGCAGGTTCTACACTATGACTATAGTTCGCATAGAGTTGCATATTGGGGCTAAATTCATAACGAAGCCCAATACGTGGAGCAAAGTTCCATTCATATTCACTGATTTTTTGGTCAGTTACAGGGTAATACACTTCATTTTCACGATGTGTATACATTGCTGACATTGCGGTGCTCAGCCAAAGATTTTCTTTTAAAGCTAAATCATTGCTCAATTGAATGACATTGTCCGAACCTCGATAGGTATATTTACGTGTAATTGTTCCTGCTGGATAACCATTCATATCCAAACGTAAAGACTCTACTACGCCTGAATCTGGACGATGTGTCGTACTTAGAAATAACACTTTTCCCGTACTGTCTAAACCGAGTAAGGTATAAGGCTGAATGAAACTTAAACTTGCAGTCACATCTGAATATTCAACATGCGTGCGATATGGACTTTCTCTTAAATCCATTGGATAACGATGATAAGCAACACTTCCTTCTAACTTTGCTCCATCATCCAGACTAAGCGTGGTTTTATTCGCAAGCCACGTACTTCCGGGTTGTATTCGTTTGGTGTCATAAAGCAAGTTATAGTCGTTGGCAGCTTTGGGATTATCTTTGATCTGCTGTTTGGTTAAGCGTCCAGGAGTCTGATGTTCAGTTTCTCGGTAACGCAAATAAAAACGCGTTTCCAGATGTGGACTGATTTGATAGCCAAGATTTGCAGCAACACCTTTGCTCTCACCTGATGATAACTTTTGAAATCCATCATAGGTTGAACCACTTAAAGTAATGTAATAATCCAAGTCATTGATCTTCTGTCCTGAACTGATGGCGTATTTTTGATAACCTCGACTGCCCAATTCATATCTGAGTTTTAAACGTTCAGCGTCTTGACCTGTTTGAGTGACGTAATTAATCGCACCACCCAATGCCATTGCACCTTTTTCAAAGCCGTTAGCACCTCTATATACCTCTGCATGATTGAGCCAAAAGGGTTCAAGTAATTCATACGGCGTACCACCCGGTCCTGTAAATGGAATATCATCCAACAACACATATAAACCTGAAGCATGAGCACCGGGCGCACGATTAATCCCTGAGCCACGGATCGATACTTTTACACCTTCATTCCCTGCTGACTTTGCATAGATTCCAGCTTGCAGTCGAAATACATCTTCCGTTGTGGCAACACGACCTTGTTCTAGATTTTTGTGATCAATAAAATTGCTGCCACCTGCGACTTTTTGCATTTGCTCTTTGGCTACATGATGAGATGATCGATCATGCGCATTTAAAATAATCGGACTCAGCTGTTCTATTACTTCTGTTTTTGATGATGAAATTTCAGTTGCATAGAGCGACGCATTTACACCTATCGTGAAGAGACTTAAAAAAAATTGTTTTTGATGTAATGCAATCGTGTGATGCATAGAAATCCCCCAATATGCCCCTTTCAAATCAATGTATTGTCTTAATCATTTGAGGGTTCATTTGTAATGTATGAATAAATTTTAAGCAAGTTTATTCTTTAGAGATTTTCAATATTTAAAACATCAAATTTTGTTAAATCGCTATATAAAAAAATCACTTAGGAGAAATGCCATGTTCCTCTTAAGTGATTTAATCATTATTCAGATTTTGATTCGGTTTCAGGCACATAAATCATGCGACCATCATTGAGCTTGTAAGTTACTCCAGCCTTGCTCCCTTCGCCCTCGCCCATTTGTCCAGTAGATTCATATTGTTTTAATTCTTGTCCCTCTTTGAATGAAATTTTCATATTCTTTTCACCTGGGTTTTCGATCACCATGACATTATTTTTTGAAAATGGATTAAGGGGATTTTGAACAACCAACATCATCAGAATCACAGTTATCACTAAAAAAAGATCGATCAAATTGACAACTGAAAGCATTGGATCATCACTCTCATCATGTTCTAAAAAGCGCATTATGCTTCTCCTTGATGAAAGCTATCAAATTCTTTTTCATACTCACGTAATTCTTCTAGCAACCAACGACGACGAATAACCAAAATATAAAAACAAATAGAAGCTGAAACTAAAGATAAAATTACAGAAGAAAATGCCACCACCATATTCTGCCCCACTTGCTCTGCTTGGCCTGAAGACAAAGCCAATAAAGCAGGCCCCATTGGGATCATGGTTGCGATCAGCCCCAACATTGGTGCAGTTCGGGATACAATTCTCAGCCACTCCAAACGCTTGATAATCCATAACTCTAAGTCATCTGTAGATGTTTTTAGTTGATTCTGTGTTGCGTACTTTATGAGCACTGAATTGTAGTGTTTTGAGGTTCTTAAAATACTCTCTATCACAAAACTTCCCAAAGAAATCAATGAAAAAATAAGTGTTAAAAAAATCAACAACATGACCGGCCATAGAAAAAGTTTAGATGCTTGATAAATTAAACTTTCGAGTTCTAAAATTTGCATAGGTTCCTCTTATTTCGTTCGCTGTTGCATAAATTGTTTAAAACCACCAAGCCCAACCAATAAACTCAGCAGAAAGACACCCAACCACACATAGTCTTGTGTTTCCGATTTCTTCTTCACTTGCTCTAAAGCCTGACCTTTAACTTTTTGATGCGTTTGGTTCTGAATATTTTTTTGATATGTTTTAGGTGTTTGTATTTCTATAGAAGATTGACTCTGATGTTGAGCTGATTGATTGGCATCGGCTTCTTTCAGAGTCTGCATTGTTGGATTTAAACCTCGTCCCGAAGCTTGATGATTTTGAGTGCTTTTATCATCGCTTTTATCATCTATATTGCGCTGTATTTCAGGTGAGTTTTCAAGGTTTACTTGATCAATTGCTTTATCGACTTGCTTGCTATTATCTGAAGATGCATCGACATTTTGCTTCAAAATACTTTGGGTGAATTCATTGAGCTTTTTAGACTCTAAAGGCAAATTCACTTGTTTTTGCAACGCTTGAATTTTTTCTGCAATTTCTCGTTTTGTCTCATCATCAGCTTGCCAATAGTCTTGACGAATCGCTTCCGCTATACGATTCAACACCTGAAGCTGTGCTGATGGATTGTGTTGTTTAAACCATTCATTGACACCCAGTTCGCGTTTATCTTGAACGTAAGTTTCATACATATCTTGCCATTGGTCAGCACGGACAACTGAAGGATCTGTCACATTCCAGCCATATAAATTATTGGTCACATTAATTACCTCCAATGTGCCTGCATAACCCTCCTTTTGCATACTTTTAATCCACTCAGGATTTAAATAATGGGTACGCAATTCATCTGATAAATAAGCTTTCAATGAGGTCACTTCAGCTTTATTTTGACGTAAATCCGTAATGAGCAATTCGGGTGATTCTCCTTGAACGGAACGAACAGCTAAGGACAATCCCCCTAAATATTCAAAGGGATGATCTGTCGATAACACACCATGCACATTTGAAGAACGCGACATGATCGCGACATCAACGCCTTTTAAATTTTCAGCAAATAAATTGACGGGCGCTTTTTCACCCCACGTTTTAACGCCATAGGCATATTGCAAGTTATTTAAGAAGGTATTTGCTAATTCTTGCTCATTATCCCAATCATCATAAGACAATGTTTTTTTCGTCAAACCTGAGCCATATTCTCCAGGCTCATTACTAAAAATTTTAAGCTGCGATAGTGCTTTGGCTTGTTCAGGATCAACTTTTTGTGCAATTAATGCTTGTTGAATATCCTGGGCATTTTCATAAATCTGATTGTTCGGTTCATTTAAGTCTGAAAGTTTCGCCATTGCACCTGCAAGTAAACGCATAAAAGAATCAAATTGATCTCGATAAACACTGGTGGCTTGAATCACAACATCCACACGTGGTCGCTTAAGCGCTTGTTGTGGAATAATGTCTAAGCTCACCAGTTTTCCTGCCTGATCCCATACAGGTTTTAAACCAAGTGCCGCCAAAACCTGTCCTTCGGACACACCTAAATGTCGAATTGTTTCCGATGACCACAGACTAAACGCAATTTTTTTAGGATACTGTTTAGGATGGTTTTGCTGATATTGCGCAATCATCTGCTCAAAGGTTTTTTGTCCCATTTCATAAGCGGCTTTAGTCGGAATTTTATTGACTTCAAAAGCATATAAGTTTCGTCCACTGACACTTTCAGGCTGACGAATCGGATCTCCACCTGCTCCGGCTAAGACATAGCCCCCAGATAAAGCATTCAATAAACTTTGCATTTCTCCATCTGCATTTAAATATTCATAATTTTTTTGTGCAGTTTCGATATACGTTTTTAGTTTTCTACTTTGCCCTATCTTTTGAACATCAGCATCAACTTGAAGATCTGCAGCCTTAGATTTAAGCCACCCAAAACCTTTGGATTCAGGCGGATTTAAAACATAATGTGCCAAATAACGATAGGCTAAGGATTTACGAATCGTTTCAGCATCGGCATTGAATACTTCATTTTTATCTAAATCCAATGCCTCAAAATAGCCCGCATCTAACTGCTGTAAAACGATCATTAGACGCTGATCTTCTGGTGCAGACGATCCAAAACGATGTAACCCCATAGGTACAGCTTGTTGTGCGAGCTGATGCAAGTGATCATGAAGCTTGTTATAAAATTGTGGAAAGTCATTTTGAACTTGAGCTTTTGTTAAATTTAAGTCTTTAAGAACACCACTTTGCTCAGTTAAAGCGATGATTTTTCCTTGAATCTGTTGCTTTACTATACCGTCATCAAGCTGAGCAAATTGATGAATTAAATCGTGCATATCTCGTAATTCATCATATAAACCAGAAGGTGCCAAAGGTGCAGTTTGATGACTTACCGTCACTGCACGACCACGGCGTTTTGCTTGCATGGCTTCCGCGATATTATCCTGAACATAGGGATAAAAAATGGGTAAAGCGCCAGCAGTCAATAATGGATAATCGTCAGCCGCTAAGCCTTTCTCCTTTCCAGGTAACCATTCTTGTGTCCCATGTGTCCCCAAATGAATCAGCGCATCGGTTTCTTGTTGCACATATAAATAAGTTGCCAAATACAAGGGATCTGGAACAGCATCTTGACTGTGGTAATTTTCACCGACTTTCGCACCACGAGGAGGTTGAGGAAGTAGCAATAAATTTCCATAACGTTGACTTGGGATGGCGAAATAAAGCTCACCTTGTCTTTTCACGACAGCCCAATGTTTTGATAATTTTTCAATATCTGCACTTTCTTGTAATTGTTGCTGGCGTTGCTCAGGTAAAGTCTTTAACCATTGAAGATAGGACTCAACAGGAAAATAACTCAGCAACTCTTTCTGCTCTAATTCAGCTAATTTTTCATGCTGATAATATGCAGATAATAAGGTTTGAGCATCTGCAATAATTTGGGTCTCTTTAATCAGTTGGGTGATATATCCATTTTCTTTTAGACTTTTTTGAATATTTTCGATGCTCAAAGGAATATTTAAGTTAGATGCAGACAAATTCTTTTGTCCATACGGATAGTTCCAAAACATTATCCCTATGTGCTTTTCCTTATTTGCTTTATTTTTTAATTTTGATTGTGCAATGACACGATCAAGTAACACATTGACCTGTGGCTCAATCCAACGCTCTTGACCACCATCATTTAACGACAGTACCAAAGGATCTGAAAAACCCCATGTTTCTGGTAGACTCAAAAAAATAGAAGCTAAATGTGGCGGAACACCAGATTTAGAATTGTTCCATTGTTCGACGTTGCCATTAAAATTTAAACTTTGAATCATCGGAATATTTAATTTTTTCAACTCAGCGACGATATCTTGACCATTTTGAATATGGGTCATATTAACCATTGCAGTGATTGGAGTATCCTTAAAAAAATCCGAAAGTTTGGTTTTACTTTTCGATTCACTCCAAAGTAATACAATAGGAACAATCCCTTTTTGCTCAGTCAGTTTTATCAGCTGATCAATTTTTTCAGAGGTTAAATTGGTGATATTGCTTGGATGAAACACATAAACCAAATAGGCTGTTTGTGCCTGAATCGCTAATTTTTTCTGATCTGTGACATTCTGCTGATACCAATCTAAATAGGATTGCACACTGTCAAAATAGCCTTGTGATCCAGTGTGATAAATCGAAATTTCTGGTAGTTTCTGCGTTTTAAAAGTGATTTTTTTACCTTCACTATGCCAAAGGTGTATGGCTTCAAAATAGTGTGAAAAATTGATTTCACCACCGTTGTAATACAGATCTAATAATTTAAACCCAAATAATTTGGGAATTTTTTGAAACTGCGGTGCACCACCACCAATGGTCATATACGCTTTGTCTTGTGCTTTTAAACTTTCCAGAGCAAGTTCTTCAACCTGTTTACGATCTGGTGGACGCGGAACATCCAAGATTACGACATCCGCTTGTTGAATAGATTGCTGAACAGCTTGTTGATTTTGATTGACCTGTAAGTGCTTCAATTGCACATTTTGCTTTGACGCGATTGGGGCAAGTTTTTCAAATTTTGTATTGGCAACAAAATCGGTATGTAACACCAACACTTTAGTTTGAGCATCTGCTGTATGTGCAAAAGCAGTATTTGACATGAAATAAACACATAAGAAGATGCTCAAAATACCTAAGATAAAGTTCAAATCTAAACTTTTTTGAATATGAATTGGATCTATTGGATTACGAATTAAAGATTTCATCATGATTAAAATCTCACATTCATGCCAACAAAATAACGACGTCCAGCATCACTAAACGTTTGTAATTGATCAGGTTGGATGCCAATTTTTTTATCCGTCAGATTTTCAATTCCTGTCTGAATAGTCCAATTTGGCGTAACTTTATAATCTGCATAAATGTGCCAGAAGGTATAACCCTGGCTATATGGTGTATTCACAGCCTGAAATTGTTTACTACGATATTGCTGACGCAACTTTGTTTGCAATTTGTCATTCACTTGCCAAATGACTGAACTATTCAATTGATGCTTTGAACGATCTTCAAGTGGGATATTTTTACTTTTATCTTTTGCGTCTAAATAGGTGTAATTGGCTTCCACATGTAAATACGGTTCTATTTGATAAGCAGCACTCAACTCGATACCTTGTAATTCAGCCTTTGCCACATTGACATAATCTAGACAGATTTTTCCTGCAACTGAACAGGTAGGTTGGCGCTGTGTTTCAATCAAATCATCCACATTGTTTCTAAACCAACCAAGCGATGTTTCAAAATTATCTCGATGGAAATGTAGACCGACCTCATAAGAAGTATTGGTTTCAGGCTTAAGATCAGGATTACCTCGAATAATGCCCATCCCCCCCATTGCCGCATTCGATTCGAATTCTTTAGACAACTGTTTTAAAGTCGGAGCCTTATACCCTTTACCAACACCTGCCTTAACTGTCCATGCATCGTTGAATTGATAAGCTATATTAAACTTAGGACTCAATTCCCAACCAAAATTCGGATGTTCATCGCCACGTGCCCCAAATCCAACTTTAAATTGATCAGAGATTTGCCAAATATCTTGTAGATAAATTCCATAATGGGTAATACTGTCTTTTTGTTTTAAATTGACCGTTGGATCTTCCAACTTTTCCTTACGAAGCTCATTACCCACTATTAAATGATGATTAGATAAATCAAATTGAAACTGCGTCGATGCAACTTGATCAGTCAATTTTTGTGGAGATGTCGTATCTCCGCCATCACTGCGCTCACTTTCTCTTTTGAATTGTGTCTGATAGAGCTGAACAATACTTTTACCCCAACTCCATTGACCTTCGTGTTTTAACCCGAATCGAGTCCGCTCAATTTCATCATCAACTTGATAATATTGATTACGCGTCCCCCCTCTTAAGTCTCGTCGATCTTCATGACCATACTCACTAATAAACTCAATTTGTTGTTGATCCGTGGCTTGCCAAAATACCCCCAGATGACCTCTGGCATTTTTCTGCTCATCATGTTTACTTAAACGAGCGTTGCTAGGATCTTCAAGTGCATCTCGTTTTCTAAATTCACCCCAGAGATTAACACCTAATTTATTTTCAATCAGTGGACCAGACAAATACGCACTGGTTTTATACTGATCACCACCTAAATTAGATTCATTCCATAACGATTGAATAGAAGCAGATCCTGTCCATTTCTCAATCGGCTTTTTAGTAATGATATTCACCACACCTCCCAAAGCCTCAGAACCATAAAGTGAAGACATCGGTCCTCGAACCACTTCAATCTGCTCTATCGCTTCGGTTGGCACCCAATTTAATTCACCATCAGAATGTGCAATTGCTGAGGATGAACTATTAATACGTTGTCCATCGACCAGATATAAAGTATGACTAGGGTTCATGCCTCGAATAGAAACACTTTTGCGATTTAAACCAATACCTACGTTTTGCAGACCTACTCGATCATTCAGAGCATCTGAAACATCGTTTATGAATCGCTCATTGAGTTGCTTACCATCAATCACATCAATACTTGCCATCACATCATGAACATTTTCTTTTTTCGCAGATGCTGTCGTCACAATCGTATTCATACTATGTGTTGGATGATTATTGGTGTTTGTTTCTTCTGCAAATACCACATGGCTAATCAATAGCCCCATTACTAAAAAGAGACGCATAATTATGTTTAAGGTTATTTTTCAATGCGCAAAATGTTATGTTATAACATTACAATATGCAATTTTTAATTTATAAATTTCTATTTTTTTATATCCAAGTTGAAAACTTGTACTACAAAAAAAGCCACTCAAATGAGCAGCTCTTTTTCAGTGTATACATATAAAATGAACTTAAGGTCTAACTTTCATTTACAGTGCTATTTATAAAATTTTGTTTGGATCTGTACCATAGTCAGAAATTCACTTTTCACTCGAAAATATGAAAATACGTAAAAAATCAGATGATGACATGGGCTTTTTATGTTCATTCATATCATGATTAAGGATTCATGTAGAAGTTCAAATTAGTCCGATCAGTCAAAGGCTCAGATGATGTAACCAGCATGATATTTTGACGTGTTGCATTTAATGGAAGGACCATTTTATCTTGCTAAATAAGGGCGAATTTAAATCTGAGTTGCGATAGCTTTACAAGCCTGCTGATCATTAATCGCTTTGACCATGACATATTGATGCAGCAAATGTGGGAAAAGTTCTTCCGTCTTCTGCTCTATTAAATTCGGCTTTCACCCAACTCGGTAGATCAAACTGTAACTCCCACATATCTAAAAGCAACATATCCAATAAAAGTTCAGGTCTAATCAGCAAACTTCCTATGCCTAAATACTTAAACAAAATAACCTTGCCACTTTGAAGTTGGAGCGATAATTCTCGTTTTCTCCAACCAATGCGATGCGTCATAGATGCCACTTCGCTCAGTGGCAAAACCATCCCCCTAAAAAACAAACAAATTCTTTGGTCTTTATCAACAAAAAAACCGAATCTTCCTTCTGGATAGTTGATATAACGTCCACTTACAGTCACATCGTTCAATGACATAACACACGGTGATAGCTTATACCCAGCTGCTGATGCATGTAATAACAGACGTCCATCACCATAAGGAGAGGAATCAGCCCAAGGTAATAACAAATAATCCTGCATTGTTCTCTCCTGAAAAGTTAATCCGCATTCACAATGCTTTTCATTTCATCGACTCCATTCTTTTTTTATTCTCTATAGGACTGTGTCTCAAATATTTCTTACACCATTATGATTGGAAGATGGTCATCGTGAGCATTGCGGATTTTATTTAAAATATAGGGACAATGTATTTTTAAATTGTAATTTTAGTCTTTTAATATCATAGTATTAGGTTTTTATACACTAAATATTGGTTCACCTACAAGATTGCATTATTGGTTATTTTTTATGCATCAAGAAAAGTAACCAAGACAACGTCTGATTCGGCTTTATTAGTGTTGATTCGGCTGGATTTAACTTACTTTATCCGATTCAAATATTCAGTTCTCTAAAAAAACTTTAACTTTTGAATTAATTTATGATTAGAGGACAAAAAACCACTTAAAAAGTGGCTTCTTTACATAGTCATTTGGAGATGGCGTCAATTGAACTCAATATATAAGTTTTTGTATTTAAAAAATTAAAATAGTTATATAAATTACAGTGTACATAACGGTGTACAAATTACTTGTTGCTAGGCATGGTTTAGCTCAGTTTGGTGGAGAGAATGGGAGCTCAAATTATAGTTACAAAAAATTATATATTCTAAATTGTTGATAAATTAGTATCTCTCTCATAATCTGTTTAAATTATATCTCACTTCTCCCTCTCTGATTTAATTAGACCATTACACATAGACTAAAGATGAATTTTAACGATTGCTACATGAAATTTATTTAATCAATTTAAAACAGGCCTAATCAAGCAAATAATCTAATACTTTTTTCGGTTCATCCAAATGAAACGGAATCGCTCTTAAAAGGGCTTTATCACTTTCAACATTAAATTTAAACTCCAACTCATTATCAAAGTGTGTAACCTGAGGATAAATTATAATGACTTGACTAGAATGCTGTAAGTAATAATGACTATAAGCAAACATCTGTTGAATATCACCATCCTTCAACCCAAAACGTCCAGCTCGATCATTTTTGTTAATCAATTTCCACTTTGTGTCCAAGACAATAATTTGATTCGTTTCTTTATGCTGAATATGGATATCAGGTCTTAATCTAAAAATAGGCTTTTCTTCATAAAAACATATATGTTGACTCGATATCTGGGTTTTCACATTCCAACGAATTAAGTTACGACGCAAATGATAGGCAACATAATTTTCAAACAGCTTCTCCATAGGGAACAATAAACTCATGCCACGCCAATTACCTTGTGTAGATACAGGCATGTATTCACCTAAGATGAGCTCCGTCCAAAGTTTAATCTCGGCATACGCAGCAAGTAAGCGCCCTGACTGCCATTGCTTAAAATCCTGCTGAATGTTTTGACTTCGAGGAATTTCACTAGTCATCAAACGTAGTTCTTGAGCAAGCTTCCAATTGCTCGCATCTTTGGTCTTTTTACAAACCACTTCTAATGCTGTGCGAATCAGACGATTCTCAGGTCGATTAACCTCATAGACATCGTGTTCAATCGGGAAAATATGCTTCTTTGCAGGTGGCTGACGCATGTATTTCACATGCTGTAATTGCCCACGTAAAAACTTTTGCTCCTCTTGCACTCGATTATAGTCAAAACGTATACCACGTTGAATCAATCGCTCGAAAGAGGTAAGGAATTGGGTAATAATCCACTCATGTAATGGTTGGTTTTTAAAGCGGTTTAGGCTTGCAGCTCCGGCTTCTCTTGATGACAAATGTAAAGATACCTTCAGCATAGATTGCAGTAAATTACGCTCTTTTCGCTTTACAGATTCCTCATCGTCAGTATCGAGTTCAACATGCTTCGGTAGAATTTCAATTCGTGTAGCACATGGGGTTTCAATCACACCCACATATTGATCTAGCTTTAGCTTTCTACGTCCTGCAAGTTCAAACACTTTTGCACCATGCTTAGAAAATGAGGCTGAGAGCTCACAGAGATGCTCGAATGCCTTTTCAGAAATATAAGCATGGTCTAAGCTAGACTTAGGGCAACCTTCATATGCAACGCTGATGAAGGCATATTCTCGGACGATAAAATCAGGCATCTAGATCCCCGATTAATGCTTAATGATTTTGCTAAAGCTAGCAATTGAATCAAATGCCGTCTCCACCAATTGCCAGGTTTTTTGTTCTTCAAAGAAGTCTTCTGAATCACTCTCTATATTTGGAAATAAGGCAGAACGTTCGATAGGTTTAGCTTTCAACATACCGTTAGCATTTAATACCATGTTGATTTTCGCCCAGTCATCAAAGAAGTATTCTTGAAGCTGCGGAATAATTTTTTGTTTAAAGATGGCTGATAGATGCTCACGACTACGGTCTTTATTTAAGCTCATAAAGTTGGCATGACCAATACAATGATCACGGTCTAACAGCACTTCAATACGTTGATTGATGATCTTTAACAGCTCACCAACGTTCACCCCCTCTACCTCAATTTCAATCAGTAACTCTGGCTTCGGCGGCATCTCAACAAAGGTAAAGCGACGGCGCAATGCAATATCTAAACCTGTTAAAGAACGGTCTGATGAATTCATTGTGCCAATGATGTAAACATTACTCGGGACAGAAAATTCTTCCTTTGAGTATGGCAATGTTACTGATAACTCTTCTTCAGCACCTTGACGTTTTGAGTCCTCAATCAAAGTAATGATTTCACCAAATATACGGGAAATGTTGCCTCGGTTAATTTCATCGATGATTAATACAAAGTTTTTTGAGCGAGTGTCATTATCTGAAAATTTTTCATCTAATTCAGCTTTAATATAACGAGCAATAGCCCAAGCATAAGCCTGATTACTTCGTATATTTTCACTAGGGTCTAATAAATAATTTTTGATTGCTTTTTTTGAAATCACAATTTCATTTTGTGTTGTTGTTCTCACAGATATTCCCCCTTTCCCGGAGCTGTTAAATACTGTGAATTCCACGCCTGTTTTTGTTTCCAACAGCTTTTCATTTAGAGAAATTTGTGCAACAAAGTCATCTATTTCTTTATCTATATAAACTTCTGATACATGTTTGAAAGCAGCTCTGTTACAAATTTCTTTAAATACTCCATCTTTCACCTCATAGCTTAACTGACCATTATCATCTGTATCAGCCCGAATTCCTTCAACAAAATCTTCATAGCTAAAACTCTGATGGAAAGTGACAAACTTAATTTGACCTTGTTCTTTATAATCATCAAATTTTTTCTTTAATTCTTTACGATCTAATTGTGGATCATATTCTGGATCCACAATCGACAAAGCATGATTAATGGTATTGTAAGTTTTACCTGTACCAGCAGCACCAAATAGAATACGGTTTAAAGGTTTTTCTAACTTGCTCACATTATTATCCTGATTTCGAAATTGATTTATTTTTTCTTGATCTAAATTGCCGTCATACCAAACACAAAGCTTTTCTAAATCATCGCGATTACTCACAATAATATAATATGCTTTATTACCTAACATCAGTGATTTTGCATGTGTGGACAAATGATGATGCCTTGGATCATCTTCTGAATAGGCTTTTTTAACGAGTAACTTTAGTTCTATTGGTGGTTCAGCATCGCAGATGATGATAGGCGTTTTTAATTTAGGATCTAATGCTAACTCTCGGCCTTGAGAAGTCTTGAACGCTGCTATATGTTTTGTACTCGTATACGTATTTGGATATCTATCATTGAGATAATTCACAGCACTTTTAGCATTAAAGTTTTTTGAGACTTGTCTGTCATAAATACGCCATAAAAAGATATTCAGTGAAAATAAATCTGTTTTACCTGTTTCCAGTTCTTCTTTAAAAACTGTCTTTACTTGTTCAACTAAAAACTTATTTTTTACATACCAATTATTGTCTTGAATTTCTTTAGGAATAGTAATAATTTCGCTTTCATTTAAAAAACGAACTAATGCATTAAATTTATTAGCATCTACTAATGTAGAAACATCTAAAGTACATGAAGCACATGCACGATTAAATAACAGTGGTCTATTCGTACTACTATATTGAGTCAGTAATTGCTCACCATAACTATGCAGTGCTTTATATGCCTCTTCAGTAGGTCGTTGAATGATATTTTCTATAACATTCAGAAACTCACTATCTCGAATAATTTTATCAAACACGTCATTTGCGAGATTTGATTGTCCTTTAGAAGCGACCCCATTAGCATCATTTTTTAGAAATTCACTTAAAAACTCTAGATCTTTGGTTACACTTAATTTATAACTATTATTCAGTTTTTGTTTTACTTCTTGCACCTTATTAAAAGTACTTTCATAATCTTTACGCCAACTCTTTTCCTCGCCTGACTCAACATAATCATTGAACCATTGTTTCAGTATTACAATGTTCACTTACACCTCTTTATTCATTTCTATTTCGTTTATACGACAAAAACATATCCATACATGAGCAGGTTTAAATTACTTCAATTTAATGATCTTCATGTTGAAGAATTTCAAAGAAATGATCGGGTAATTAAGTTTTTTAGAATTTAGATTCTTCATCATATAACATGATTTTTCAATATTTTACCAATCATACACGATGTAATACATGATATAAATCAATCTATTCCATTAAATTAACTTTTATACACCCAATAAAAAAGCCACTTTAAAAAGTGGCTTTTTCACAGAATTTTGGTGGAGATGGCGGGAGTCGAACCCGCGTCCGCAAGCATTACGCTCGAGAATACTACATGCTTAGATATCGTCTACTATTTTAACTCTTTGTGACCCGACGAACAGGGTACAAATCGCGATCCTCTAAGTTTAGTACAACACCCCGAGGCTTGATGTTATACGGACTTGTGTGCGTGCGCTTCAGTCGGACTCTCTAACCACAAGTATTCGGAGAGGCGGACAAGCTGCCCTTAGGCAGCTAGAGCGTAAGATTCGTCGTTTGCGACTAAAATATGCAAATTTGATTTACGAGAGAAAATGCGCTCTCGGCATGCATCTATGAGTTTCATCACCAGCGTCGAAGCCAGGAACATCCCCAAGTACAACGCAATCATAGCATAGATATCTAAAATTACGAGGCAATTTATCAAGATTTCTATACATCACTGCGATTAATTTTAATATTGCGGTAATATTTACTTTTTCAAGTGTCAAAGAAACGAAATATGAGCTATTTACTTGCACTCGATCAAGGAACGACATCCAGTCGTGCGATCATATTCGATGAACATGGAACCGTTCATGCAACTGCTCAACGTGAAATCCAAATTCAAACCCCACATTCAGGGTGGGTCGAGCAAGATGCACAAGAAATCTGGACTACGCAAATCGCAGTCGTACAACAAGCCATCGCTTCTGCACGTCTTATGGCAAAGGATATTAAAGCCATAGGTCTCACCAACCAACGTGAAACGACTGTGGTATGGGACAAACGTACGGGTCACCCCCTCGCTCCTGCGATTGTCTGGCAAGACCGCCGTGCAACCGAATGGTGTAATCAACTCCTGGAACGTCATTTAGAAGACAAAATTCAAAACACTACAGGTTTACGTATAGATCCTTATTTCAGTGCAGGAAAATTGGTCTGGTTACTCGATCATGTCGATGGTTTACGCACTTTGGCTGAGCAAGGTCATGTGGCATTTGGCACCATTGACAGTTGGCTCATTTGGAATTTGACCCAAGGGTCTGAACATATGATTGAGATGAGTAATGCCTCTCGAACCATGCTCATGAACTTAAAAACACAACAATGGGATGATGAACTGATTGAATTGTTCAATATTCCCAAATCTGTATTGCCAAAAATTGTCGCATCCGACAGTTATATTGCCAGTACTGCTCAAGGGCTTTTAGGTGCAGAAATTCCGATTACAGGCATATTGGGTGATCAACAATCTGCCCTGTTTGGTCAATCGTGCTTCGAGGTTGGAACGGCGAAAAATACCTATGGTACAGGCTGTTTCATGCTGTTCAATACAGGCTCACATATTCAAAAAAGTCAAAATAAACTGCTCACCACGCTCGCTTGGCAATGTCAGGGTCAAACCTCATATGCGCTAGAAGGCAGTGTCTTTATGGCAGGTGCAATTGTGCAATGGCTCCGTGATGGGCTCGGTATCATTAAAAATAGCAATGAAGTGGAACGACTGGCGTGCAAAGTTCAGGACACGGACGGCGTGGTCTTGGTGCCTGCATTTACAGGACTCGGTGCGCCACATTGGGACAGCGATGCACGTGCCTTACTGTGCGGCATGTCACGCGGAACGCATAAAGCGCATATTGCCCGTGCCGCATTGGAGGCGATTGCCTTTCAAGTGTCTGATGTTTTGACAGCAATGCAATCGGACATTGCACAGCCTTTAAAAGAGTTAAGGGTTGATGGTGGAGCGAGTCAAAATGATATGCTCATGCAATTCCAAGCCGATATTTTAAATGTCCCCGTATTGCGCCCTAAACTTTTAGAATCCACTGCGTGGGGTGCAGCGGCCATAGCAGGTTTAAAATGTGGCGTATTCAATAACCTTTCTGAGATTTCAGAATCATGGCAACTCGACAAAGTCTTTGAACCGCGTATGAGTGAAGATGAACGTCAAACCCATTTATTCAAATGGAATGATGCGCTACGACGAGCAAAGTCTTGATGAATCATCAGAACCATTATCTTTTGGATTTCAATAAGATCTAAGATTGATTAAAAAAGAATCGCCATATGAACCTCTATCCATATGGCGATTTTCAAATCAAATCATTTAAAACAGCACCTTGATCTCAATGTCATTTTATCAATCAATGTACTCATCAATGTGCATGACCACCTTCAACAGCACCTTTGGCTTTCGGTGCCGCCCAGATAATTAAAGCTGCGAGTAAAAACACTCCTGCTAAAATCAAAAACACATGATTGACCGACAGCGTCATGGCTTCTTTATCGACCAAGTTGGACACAATACCCATTACACTGCCCTCACTATAACCATGATCGATCAAGTGCTGTTGGGTCTGCTCAATGTTTAAATTCGACACCATTTCACTACGAGCAACTTTGGCATGATCATCCCAAATGGTCACCGCCAGTGATGCACCAATTGCACCGGCCATGGTTCTTAAGAAGTTCATTAACCCAGCAGCAGATGCCATTTCTTCCACTTTGACTGAAGCCAAAGCCAAATTTGTCAATGGAATAAAGAAAAATGGAACGGCAAAACCTTGAATGATTTGTGGCAATGCCAAGGCCATAAAATCGGCATTGGTGGTCCAAAAGGCTCGCATTAAGGTCACGCCACTGAGTAATAACAAACCAAAGCAGGCTAATGCCCTTTGATCGTATTTGGTAGCAAGTTTTGCAACAATCGGCGACATGGTCAAACTGCCAACGCCCATGGTTGCTGTTAAATAACCAGCCCATGTGGCGGTATACCCCAAGTTAATCTGTAGCCACTGCGGAATGAGCACAATACTACCAAAGAAAGCGCCGAACCCTAGTGCCAGTGCAAAGGTTGCTAGGGTAAACCCTCGATATCTAAATATTTTGATATCGACCACAGGATGCTTCTCGGTCATCTCCCAAATCACAAAGGTGATAAAACCGACAATGGTGATAATGGCGAGTATCCAAATGCTGGTATTGTTAAACCAGTCTTTTTCATGTCCCAAATCGAGCATCAGTTGTAGCGCACCAATCCAAAGAATAAGGAGCGATAAACCCACGGTATCAATTTTTAGTTTGGCAATTGGCGTTTCAGCAGATTTCAATAGTTTCAATGCAGCGAAACCACACAAAATACCCACTGGAATATTAATAAAGAAAATCCAATGCCAAGATAAATTGTCACTGATTGAACCGCCCAAAATTGGACCTAAAATTGGACCAACCACCGTGGTCATGGCCCACATACCCATGGCTTGAGATTGCTTTTCGGGAGGAAAAATACGCATGAGCAACATTTGACTCAGTGGCATAATTGGACCACCAAAAATCCCTTGCCCAATACGACAAATCACTAACATGGCAAGGCTACTGGACAATCCACACAAAATTGAAAAGACCGTAAAACCCAATAAGCTGAGCCCAAACACCCGAACTGCACCAAAACGTCCAGCCAGCCATCCTGTCAGTGGAACACAAATTGCCTCTGCAACGGCATAAGAGGTAATAACCCACGTCCCTTGCGTACTCGATACCGCCAAACTCCCTGTAATGTGTGTGACAGAGACATTGGCAATGGTCATATCCAAGACCACCATAAAATTGGCCAGTGCCAATACAAAGGCGGCTAAGGCAAGTTTGCCACCTTTTAAATCGCCATAAAGCGCTGTGCTATTCATTCGCCATTACTTCGACTTTAGATCAATCGTAGCATCCATCGACAAACCCACACGCAGTGGATATTTGTCTAAACTCTCAGGATCCAATTTGATTCTGACAGGTAAGCGCTGAACCACTTTAATCCAGTTACCTGTTGCATTTTGTGCAGGAATCAAAGCAAATGCTGCACCTGTTCCCCCTGCAAAACCCACCACCGTGCCATGAAACTCAACATCATCGCCATACAGATCTGAGGTTAATGTTGCTTTCTGACCAACACGAACATCCTTAAGCTGACTTTCTTTAAAGTTCGCATCGACATAAATTTCAGATAATGGCACTACGCTGAGCAAGTTAGAGCCTGGTGCAACACGTTGACCGACTTGAACATTACGCTGTGCGACTACCCCATCTAAAGGCGCAACAATGGTGGTTCGTTCTAAATCCAGTTTGGCTTGATCAACTTTAGCTTTAGCCACCAATACGTCTGGAGCTGTTCCCTGATTTGTCCCCTTAATCAAAGCTTCGTTTGCAGCCAAATTACTTTCCGCTGCCTTACGTTTCGATTGAGCTTGTGCCAAGCCTGCTTTTGCCACATTCAAATTGGCTTGAGCCGTGTTATACGCACTTTGTGATGTCGTGAGTTCTTCTTTTGAAATGGCCCCAGAGCCTATCAATTGTTGACGTCGATTCAATTCAATTTGCGCACGTTCCAAATTCACTTGCGCTTGAGCAACTTGGGCTTCGGCACTTTTAATATCATCATTACTGACCAAAATTTGCGAATTTAAAGAACTGCTGTTTGCTGAACTTTGGGAAAATTGACGTTCTGCTTTAGCAAGTTCAGCTTCAGCTTGCGCCAATGCAATATTGGCATCACGCGGATCAATGATCGCGAGCACCTGACCTTTTTTGACTTGATCAGTATCATTGACCAAAACTTGTTTGACTTGACCACTGACCATAGAGGTCACTTGCGCTGTTTGTGCACCGACATAGGCATTGTCTGTATTGACAGTATTTCCAAATATGAAACTCCAAATGGCATAAATTAAGGCAATCACCACTAAAATAATGGCAAATATCGTCAATAATTTTTTGCGTTTAGATTTCATTTCAACATCTGTTTGGCTTTCTGCCTGCACTGAAGCGGCATCAGCATCAGTTGGAGTATCGGCTTGAGTGTGCTGTGGATGTTGATTTGCATTTGAATCATCAGGTGCATTGTTATTTGGGTTATCCGTCATTACATCTTCCTGGCTTTAAAGTCATTGCTCGCTACATCACCTATTCGATCACGCGACAAGTGAATGAATCAGATCCTGTCTTCAATCCACATATAGTTTGCTCGATGTAGCTGAAAAATGCTTTTTTGAAAAATTATGCTTTTGATTCTACTGCGAATGAAATCTTCAAAAATAGATAAAAGCGTTACTCATGCGTTTATATTGATGAAACACCATGATTTTTATACGTTTTGCATTTTTTTAAATCACTAAATGCACAAAATAAGCCTTGTATCATTAAAAAATATTTATGGTCGCAAACAACCACCTTTGAAATGGCAAAAGCCCCTATCTAAATGAAAAAGCCACCGAATATCATCGATGACTTAACAAGAAAAAGTAATCTGCTGTATTTCAGATATTCAGATAGATTGTTGGTGATCTTGGTCAGGAGCGTTGAACATCATGATAACAAGAGCAATCTATCCTAACGAATATCTTAATAAGCGTAAGATGCAATACCCGCAGCAATCTCTTTACCTTCATCATTTTTCATGATCATTCGCATGGTGCAGCCTTTTCTTCCCATACGCATCACTTCAGCGGTTGCAATAAAATATTGACCACGACCAGGTGATAAATAATCGACACGCATATCAACTGTCGCTAAACGAGAAACTTTTTTTAAGGTTTCAGCAAGCTGATCAGGTTCAGAACGACGATACAACTCAGCCATTGCGACAATACCGCCAATACTATCGAGTAAAGTTGCTGCCACACCACCGTGTAAAATTTGGAATGAAATATTACCAATCAAATTTGGCTTCATTTCAATGTAGCCTTCAATTTGGTCACCGACCACACGCATTTGCATGCCATTAAAAGCAAAGTAGGGAGAGGTATTAAATACTTGAGTTAGTTGGTTTAAAACTATACTCAAATCAACTTTCGAGCCGAGTTGGATACTGCCCGTCCATTTTTTTTGCGAATCTATCATATAAAACTCAAATCATCATCATGAGAAAAAACTATTCAGCATTTTCCCAAAAACCACATTAAGAGGACTACAATACCATCAAGTTAGATACCGAACATCGAGATTGTGATGACTTATACGTTTAATCGCCCAGCATTTCCTGCTACACGCATGCGCCGTATTCGAAAAAATGACAAGCTTAGAGCGATGGTGAGAGAAACACAGCTCACTACAGATCACCTCATTTATCCGGTATTTGTCTTGCCTGGCCAGAACCAAACTCAAGACATTCCAAGTATGCCAAACATTCAGCGACTTTCGGCCGATTTGTTGTTAAACAAGGCAGAAAAGTTATTGGAATTAGGTGTGTCGAAACTGGCATTGTTTCCAGTCACCCCTCAAGAAGATAAAAGTTTAACCGCAGAAGCGGCTTGGGACGAAAATGGACTGGTTCAAAGCACAGTGCGTTTACTGAAAAAAGAACTGCCTGAAATGGTCCTCATCACCGATGGTGCACTTGACCCGTATACCACACATGGTCAAGACGGCATTATTGATGACACAGGTTATGTCTTGAATGATGAAACAGTTGAATGTCTCATTAAACAAGCGTTAAGTCATGCCGAAGCTGGCGCAGATGTTGTTGCACCAAGTGACATGATGGATGGTCGTATTGGGGCTATTCGCCAAGCTTTAGAAGCCAATGGTCATATCTATACCAATATCATGGCGTATTCTGCGAAGTATGCATCGAGCTTCTATGGTCCTTTCCGTGATGCTGTGGGTTCATCTAGCAACTTAAAAGGCGGCAATAAATACAACTACCAAATGGACATTGGCAATCGTGCAGAAGCCTTGCATGAAATTGCGTTAGATATTCAAGAAGGTGCAGACATGGTGATTGTCAAACCAGGTATGCCGTATTTGGATATTGTTCGTGAAGTGAAAGATACTTTTGGTATTCCAACTTTTGTCTACCAAGTGAGTGGCGAATACGCCATGTTGGCGGGTGCAATCCAAAATGGTTGGTTGTCTGAAAGTGTGATTATTGAATCCCTTATGAGCTGTCGCCGTGCAGGTGCCGATGGGATCTGGACTTATTTTGCTGAAGATGCTGCAAAAATGCTAAAAGGCTTGAAATAAAGCGCTTGAACTAAAAGGCTCAAAGTAGTCCAGAACATTGTTAAATGTTTTAAATGATCAATCAGTTGAAAGAGAAAAAGGTCGGCAAAAATGCTGGCCTTTTTTTAAATTAATTGATTATTGTGCTTCATCATTGGCAAAGAAAAATTGATTTTTGCCTGATTTTTTAGCAATGTACATGGCTTGATCTGCCGAACGCAGCAACTGCTCTGCCTCGTCACCATTCTTTTGGTAAATGGCTGCACCTAAACTGGCCGTTACATGGGCTTCTTCACCTGTAATAAATAAGGGTTGATTAACCACATCAATAATACGTTGCATCACAAGTTGTGCTTCGTCTATAGAGAAAATTTCAGTCAATACAATCACAAACTCATCACCACCCACACGTGCAATCACGTCATTGTCTCTTAGACAAGATTTTAACCTTGCTGAAACGATTTTAAGCAGTTCATCACCAATATCATGACCTAGTCGATCATTGACTTCTTTAAAACCATCTAAGTCGACATAACACACGACCACCCCTGTTTGATCTTCTTCAGCCTTATGCAAAGCGCCATCCAGTTTAATGTCTAGAAGTCGTCGATTTGGTAGACTGGTCAGTGGATCAAACATGGCAATAGCATTTAACTTGGCACGTTGCTCAGACAATGTGAGTAATGAATACGCCAACCAAGCCATGAGTGAAGCGCCAAAGAAAATCAATAGATATTCAAAAAGTAACCGATTAAAACTATTGATATGGGTGCTTTTCGACACCGACAATTGCCACTCCGTACCATAAAGCTGAATCGGAATCACAATTCGGTTCGTGCTGAGTGCCTCTTTTGATCGTTGTATGACTTCACGTTGATTGTTCTTTTCAGGATTATTCCCGACCAATTCATAAGCATAGCCCTGCTTTTCTAAATCATTTAATTGTACATCTTCAAAGGCATCTGGAAATTTAAGAGAAACCAGCGTATATCCCCAAAAATACTTTTCACCCTGCGCATCATTTAAAAATACAGGTAACATACCTATTGCTCCAAGCGGTCCTTGAATCAATTTAAATGGTCCGAAAAATTTCAGTTCGCCTTCAAGAATTTTTTTTATCTCTGCTTCACGATCTTGATGTTCAAACAAATCATGATTCAGCACGGCCTGATTTTGAATGGCAGGTTCAATTTGACGCATGACACCATCAGGAGCAATAGACAGTGCATATGCACCTTTGTACATCGGAAGCATATAACGTGCGAGGTCTGGATAGTTTTCGACTTGACCATTGGCTTGATGCACCATGACAGCTAAAGTGTTGGTCGATGACAAAGCATGGTGAATGACTTTTTCAATGGAACTTGCATAACCACTGGCGATTTGCTCGGTATGTGCAGCATCGGCTTCTTTTTCTGCTGCATTTAATCTAGATACAATGTAAGCACCAATCATGAAAAATAGAATGAAAACAGCGATTGATACTTTATATTTATTTCCCCCTAAAAGTGTTTTTCTTGCCGCATTTTTCATATATTTTTCTCAGTTATTTATTTTACGATGTTTTGTAGAACCTTCATTTTTTACATGTCATTTAGGTATCGCTATTAGGTGGCGCTATTAGATGTCGCTATGAATTGAAATATTGTGAATCTGAAACAATGATTCCATGCTCCAATGACTATTTTAGCATGTCGTGTTTTATTGGGGAATTTCAAAATTTAAAAATTATATTATTAATCTTATACTTATCATATTTATTAGTACCCCTTAACTGTGCTTAAATATGCATCGCCATCCGCTAAATAAATGTACGATCTTATTCTTCTGTTATTTTTATCATTGAGTCATTTTTTTTATTAAAAACATTGAAAACTCAGCTTTCATCACTTAGCGGCATTAAAAAAACCGCTCATCATTAGCTTTTAAATTCAAGCTGATGAATAAGCGGTATGTCACCATTCATTTCTATGAAAAGACCATAGAACAGTCGTTATTCAACATGTCCAAATTTTTTCTTCGCCATACGTTTGGCTTGTGGACCATAAAACCAATAAGTAATCAAATAAAGCGGAATGGCCAACAGCATAATCATGATCACGCTCAAACTTAAAAAGCGTGTGTTCTGCATTGATGCCGTAAAAATCTGCCAAACTTGAGGATCACTGCGTGAAAATAAATACACGCCTAACAATACACCTGCAAAGTTGTATCCCCAAAAAATAAGGGTATAGATCAAGGTCATTTTTTTTCGTTCTTGATCGGTCGGTGCTCTCTTTTGATCATTTAAAAATTTGTATAATACAAAAATCATGGCAAGCAAATACGGCAATGCTGTCACGATACCTGCCACCTCTTGTGGCAATAATGCGGCCAAAACGCCTGCAACTAAAGTTAGCCCTAAACAAAGTAAAAAGAACCACAAATAGTATTTGTTTAAAGAAACCATAAATGATGCCTAGAACGAGAAAAATCTATTATAGAAAAAAAATTCATTTTTTTTTAATTTATTGTCAACCAATCTGTAAACCATGACGTTATATAGGGTACAAGGTCAGTAGCAACCGTGAATTATTTACTCTGGCATCCGTAAATGTTCTCGGTGACCTTTGACACCAATCAGACCTATAAATCATGCTTTGAGCATAAAAATTTAGTTTAGTAGCCTAAATTGACATGACCTAAGTATTTTGGCCGACGATTTATCATCACTCGAATCGTCGGCTTTTTATTTTTTTGTATGCCTTAAATTCTCAAATCAAGAGCAACAAAGCTTAAATTATTTGAATGAATTGATCATCATAATTTCACACACATTATCTGCTGATTTAAAGACTAGAATTTACCTCCTCATTTTCGTTACTATGCTCTTCGGGGCATAGGACAAATATTATGACAGTTCGTTTTTTTCATACTTCAGATTGGCACTTAGGACAATACTTTTACAACCACTCTCGTCAGTATGAACATGAACAGTTTTTGGCATGGTTGATTACTCAAATACAAGAAAAACAGCCAGATGCTTTGCTCATTGCAGGTGATATTTTTGATGTCATCAATCCTGCATCTTCAGCGCAAAAACAACTCTATCAATTCTTAGCCGATGCCCATGCGGTTGCCCCACATATGCAAACCTTGATGATTGCAGGCAATCACGACTCAGGTTATCGCATTGAACAAGTTGAACCGCTACTCGCAAAATACAATGCCAAAACCGTTGGGGTTTTACATAAAAATCAAGATGGGCAAATCGATCTCGATCGTTTGCTCATCCCCATTTATGATGAACAGCAAAACATCGTTGCTTGGTGCTTAAGCCTACCCTTTCTACGCCCTTCAGAAATTACAGGCATCAATGATCAAACAACAGATCATCATAATGCCATTGCTTATTTGCATCAGGAACTCATTGCTGCCGCCAAAGCTCGAAAAACGGAAGATCAAGCACTCATTTTAATGTCACATGCGCATATGCAAGGTGGTGAAACCTCTGATTCAGAGCGCCCAATTATTATTGGCAATGAAGAAGCGCTATCAACAAATTTATTTGATGATGTTATCGATTATGTTGCACTCGGGCATCTGCACAAACCGCAAAAAGTCGGTCAGGAACATATCCGTTATAGTGGATCGCCCATTCCTTTGTCTTTTAGTGAAATCAATTACAAGCATCAGGTGGTTGAAGTCGAAATTAATCCTCATGCAAAAGATGAAAAACGTTTTAAATTTGAAGCGTTAAGTATTCCTCGCTGTGTGCAGTTGCATAAGATCAAAGGTGAGCTCACTGAAGTCTTTAACAAGCTCAAAACACTGCCTTTGGGTGAAATTGAAAATATTGACCAACGTGAATATGTGGACATTGAATATCATACCCACACTCCACCACAACCGAATTTAAGACATCTGCTTGAAGAAGCTCTTCCACCCAACCGTTATCGTTTAGTGCGTATTTCCAGACAATACCAAGTAACAGGTGAAATGCTGGAACAGGCTCATCACATTAATCTTGAACCGCCAACGCCAGAAAAACTCTTTCAGCAAATTTGGCAGAAACAAGGCTACAGCGAAGATACAGACGTTTGGAAAGATTTTATGAGTTTGGTAGATGAAGCGAAAAAATCACTTGAAGATGACGTAGAAGCTTAAGGGTTGCCATGAAAATTTTATCGATTCGACTTAAAAATTTGGCATCTTTGTCAGGTGAACACTTTATCGATTTTGAATCTGAACCTTTAGCCAGCTCTGGCTTAATTGCTATAGTCGGTAAAACAGGTGCAGGTAAATCCACCATTTTAGATGCCATGTGTTTGGCATTGTTCAATAAAATTCCACGCTTAAAAGATAGCGACGGTAAATTACAAGATGTTGATGGCACTGAACTGTTAACCAATTCCCCTCTAACAGTGTTACGTCGTGGTACGGCGCAAGGTTTTGCTGAACTGTTTTTTGTCGCTCAAGACCAAAAACATTATTTAGCCCGTTGGGAAATTAAACGTTCACGTGAAAAAGTCGATGGCAAATTACAAAGCGTACAACGCTATCTGAAATGCTTAACCGATGGCGTGGTCATTGCTGACAAAGCCAAAGCCGTAGATAGCAGCATTTTAAAAATTACCCAACTCAGTTTTGAACAATTTACCCGTGCAGTCCTGTTAGCACAGTCTGAAGTCACGGCGTTTTTAAAAGCACGTGATAGCGAGCGTGGTGAACTACTCGAATATCTCACTAACTCCAGTATTTTTGCCAAAGTTGGTCAATTGGCTTATGAAAAAACCAAGCACATCGCCAACCAGCGTAAAGAACTGGAAAATGTCTTAGGGCATATTGAGATTTTGTCTGATGACGATCTAAACCTTGCTACAACGGAATTTCAGGATGGTGATCGCAAATTAAAAAGCCTAGAAACTGAAAAAACAAATCTAGAAAAACAACGACAATGGTTTGAACGTAAGCAAAAATTGGACAGCGACATTGTGTTGAAACAACAACACTACGACGATCAGCGCAATCAACAGCAACTCTTACAACCTGAAAAACAACGTTTACAGCAACTTGAAATCTTTTCAGGCATCCGTCCAATGGTCTTTCAAAAACAGCAATGTTTAAAAGCTCAAAAAGATTTTGAACCGCAGATTTTAGCCAAGCAAAAAAGCTTTGAGGATGGCTTACACATATTTAATGCTGAAAAAGCCTTATATATCCAAGCGGAAACAGCGCTGAATCAGATACAGGAGTTTGAGCAACAACATCAACACCCTTTGGCGGAAGTGCGTAAATGTGTTTTAGCCCGAGACAGCATTGCTGAAGATTACAAAAAGTTCAAAGCCAAAATGGTTGAGTTGCAAGCCACTAAACAGCCTTTAGAACTTGAACAACAACAATTTGATCAGCAACTTCAACATTTGCAACAACAACATATTGATCTACAAAAAGAGATTACTCAAGGTGCTCGTTTTCAGGCTTTGGATCAAAGTATTCATGCGCATGTACAAGCTTTGGGACAGTTTATTCGCCAATACCAAACACTAGAACAACAACTGCAACAGCACAATTTAACTGATATTCACACTGCGACCCTACACCTAAAAGAACAGCATCAGCAGTTACAGCTCAGCACTGAACAATTCGGCACGACACAACAGATTGAACAGCAGTTACTTGAATTAAGACACTCACGTGATCAACACATTGAGCAATTCAATCAACTGCAATTGATGCAACAGCAAATCCAACAATGGCTTGAATTACATGGTACTGTGCTCGATCTACAACAGAAACTTGAACATTCGACTACACAGCAAAACAGCCTTGAACAAAATGCACAGCAGAGCGAACAGGCTTATCTATCGATGAAAGCTGAGCATCAACAACTGATTCAACTATTGCAACAACAACGCTTATTACATGCAGAAAATATCGAACATTTACGTGCCGAACTAAAACCAGATGAACCTTGTGTGGTCTGTGGTAGTACTGAACATCCTTATCGTCACAATGAAGCAGCTGTCTCTAAAGCTTTATATGAACTGCAACAACAACAAGAACAACAAGCCGAACAAAAACAGCAAACTGCTTTTCAAGCTTGGCAACAAGCTCAGCAAGCATTGACCCGATTCAACACTGAAATTGAACAACTGAACCTTCAACTCAAAAATAATCAAAACAAAACAGAAAACTTTAAAAAAGCGCTTCTTGAACATGCTCAGCGTATTCATATTGAACTCGATGTTGATCAAAGTCCGCTTGAAATTGAACAACAATTACGGACCTATATTCAGACGTCTCAACAATCGCAAAAAGAATCAGCCACACGTATTCAACATATTGAACAAGCACACAAACAGCAATATGGTTTAACACAGACGATTCAACAGTTGGAAAACCTACTGAACAATGCTGAACGCTTGCAACAGCACGTGCAACACATTGTAGATTGTTGTAGTGAGACAGAGCGTCAGGCATGGCAAACGCAAACCACAGCCACGGCACAGCAGATTTTAAGCCTATTGCAAAGACGTGCCGAGCAATTGAACCAAAATGAACAATTGCATAAAGACATTGATGTTAAGCAGCAAAAACGCCAATTGCTGATCAATCGTATTGAACATTTGATGACTCAGATCAAAGATGCTGAACTTAACTTGACTGAAATTTCAGAAAAAGGACATCAGAACAATCTACAAGCCAATCAACTCATTCAGCAAATGACGGGGCTGGTCGATGTCAAAGCTCATGAATGGTTGACTCAGCATGACCTAGATCGCCAACAGGCGCAGACGCATTATCATCAACTGAAGCAAAAGTTTGAACAGGCACGTCTGCATCATGATGAGCAAAAGCAAGCTCTAGAACAGCTTAAAGCACAGCAAATGCAAAATCAGCAAACGCTAAGTCAAGCTCAGAAGACGATTGAAGAATGGTTGCTCAAACATCCACAGTTTGATGATACACAACTCAATGCCTTAAACGAGATTACATCAGCGCAAGAACAGCAGATTCGTCAAAAAATTCAAAGCAGTGAGCGTTTATTCAATGAAACTGCATCTGCCTTAAAAACCATGCAAGAGCAGTTGGCTGAACATCTATTACAACAACCGATCATTCAATTCGAAGAGCTGAATTTAATCATTCAGCAAAATTTAGATGCATTGCAGAATCAACAAGTCCTGCGAGATCAACTGAAATTAAAATTAGATCAACATCATGCCAATGTCGAAAAACAACAGAAATTTGCCACGCAGATTCAAGCCATACAACAAGAAGAGCACCGTTGGGGCAAAATTTCTGGACTCATGGGTGACTCTACAGGTAAAAAATTCCGAGACCTCGCTCAGCAATATAATTTGGATATTTTAATTGAACATGCCAACCAACAGCTGAGTCTGCTTTCGCAACGCTATACGTTAAAACGTTTAGACAATTCATTAAGCCTTGCCATTATCGACCATGACATGGATGGTGAAATGCGTTCTGTCGCATCACTATCGGGCGGCGAGTCCTTCCTGACCGCTCTTGCGCTGTCACTTGCGATTGCCAATATGGCATCAGGTTCAATGAAAATTGAATCCCTGTTTATTGATGAAGGTTTCGGGACTTTAGATGCGTCATCTTTACATATGGTCATGAATGCATTGGATCAATTGCAAAGCCAAGGGCGTAAAGTGGTGCTCATTTCGCATATACAAGAAATGCATGAGCGTATTCCTGTACAAATTCAGGTCAGACCTTTAGGTGCAGGTGCGAGTACCATTGAGATTGTGAGTTAGATTCAATCTGTCAAATTAAGCGCTTTAGTCTAGGACAGTATAAAACTGTCCTATTTATTAAGAGATTGAAGATACAATGACTTCGCCTCTTCGCATTTTTCTTTTAATTGTTGATTACCCTCTTTGTATAACATTAATACTTGATCAAATGAAGCATCACTTTTCTGATAATCTCGATTAAATTCGGCTTTATATTTTTGATTATTCACCATCATTTGCGCCGAACTCTTCAAAGCTACACATAACGGATAGGCATCAGCTTTATTTTGAGTTTGTATCATTTGCGCTGAATAATTCTCTATATCTGTTAAAACTTTCTCATAATTTGTTTTAAATACCTGATATGAAGCCTGTGTCTGAACCATTGTACTATAACGACTTTGAATATCTTCAGCAAAAACTGAAGGTGCAAATAATATGATGAATAAAAATAGTGCCTTAGTCATCTTTATTTCTCATTTTTATGTCTTTAATTCGACTGTTTCAATACATTCACTTTATTTCTTTTTATCTGCTGGAAAAGCATTAGGTGGTGGCGCATATTCATCAGCCGCATCCGCAGCAACAGGTGCTTCAGACTCTAACTCATAAACAACAGTACCAATAATGCCGACATTGTTGACCGAACCCTGATTTGAGTTTGCTGCATAGGATTCATCTGGTTTTCCAAAAGTAAATGATGCTACAGCAGAATCGCTTTTTCTAAACCCTTCAATGGTGAGTGTTTGCTGTGGATACAACACATAACCAGAGCTGTATACAGATGCTTCTTGTCCATTTAAAACATCCAAACCATCTACACTAGCAACAATTTCATAAGTTTTATCGGAATGATTTTGGTAGTGCAATTGATAACTCTGCCCTTCCTTCGCACTTAAATAATACTGTTGCCCATCTCTGAACAAAGGTAAATTATTCATTTGATCATCGACGACGGAAAAACTAATCGTACCTGAGGCAATTGACAAACTATTGACGGATTTGCCTTGGTAATTTTTATTGGCATAACGTATAGCAGATTGTGCGATAGGCTCATCCTTTAAGCGTTTTAGATCGACATCAGATACATTTGAAGTCAACTCATCTCCCCATTTTGTACCCAGTTTCTCATCTCCAGTTGCATCTTGCGTAGTCGCATCAGCCACAACAGCGCTATCATCACTTTGTTTTTTACTACATGCAGTCAGATGAGTTGCGAGTATTAAACTCAAAAGTATAAATACCCAATATTTAAATTTTATCATTCACGTCATACCTTCATAGATCATTTTTATTAAGTTTTAAAATGAGTTATTTTTAGAATAAGTAAAAAATTATAAAGCATTTCAATTATTTCAAATAAAATCGAATTGTTATGAATTGTTATGAATTGTTAGATAAATCTTATCAACTGATTCAGCATTCAGCTTAGTGCATAAAACAGCATGATTCAGAATCATGCTGTTTTATAAAAACTTTTTTTTAACCCATTTTTCTTAATGTTAAAATCTGTTCACTCCGTCCAAATGGTCCATGAAGATCATGCAAAACTGCACTGGTTAAACCTATGCCATCGTCCCCATGTTGTTGAACCGTTTCTAGTCCAAGCCAATGCCCACGCGGTAAGCGATGCAAATGAATTTGTAAATCTAAGTTTGGAAATGCATACTGAAAAGGCCAAATTTGACGAGTCACAATCCCATTGGCAGTATCGACCATACCCATGAGTTTCACTAAATCTGAGGTAGTTTCACCTTCAACCATATCCAGCGTATTGGTTAACCAAACAATCCCCTTTCCTGCACGCCTATTTGAAGTTCTTGCTTCAATAGAGGCAATATAACCACCTGGCCAAGATCGAATTTCTTCCCAAACAGGTTGCTGTTCAGGACCTTCCACCACTGGATCTTCTAAACCATACACCGCAGATGTATCACTGACTGCCATACGCCATGTCCGTGCTGAAATACAACTTTTACCGCCGGCACTCATTACCGATTCAATTAATTCAATGGTTCTCCCTGGACGGATGACTTTGGTTTCAATTTGAAACTCACCTGCGGGAATTAACCCCAAAATATCTAGACTGATCCGACCTATACGAACATCTTGTCGAGGCATAAAATGGTCTAATTCAGCACAAATAATTCCTGTTGCAGGTGCCATGTGTTGCTCATGCTCATTCCAAGCCCCTTGCGTATGGATGGTAGAGGTATAACGTGCAATCACACTGCCATCGTCATTCACAGTACGTTCAATCAATTGATAATATGCTGACATAACTTCCCTATCGCTTTCATTGACATTGTTTATTATTTGGGCTTAAGGCCTGCCTCAATCTATGAGTTGTACCGCACCCATAGATGAAAATTCAAGAAAAAAACTGAACGCAAAGGTTCAGTTTCAGTATTTATAATGATTAATGCATGCAAATAACGATTATTTAGAATAATCACGTGCACCAAACAAAGCTGTGCCAACACGGACAATGGTTGCACCCGCAGTAATTGCTTCTTGCATATCAGATGACATTCCCATACTCAATGTATCCCAAAGTTCTGGAAAAGCATGCTCGGTTTTCACCTTTTCAAATAATGCACGAGCATCTGCAAAAGCTTGTGTATTGTGTGGTGCAGGAATCACCATTAATCCACGCAGTCTTAAGTTTGGTAACGTACTGATGGATTTGACCAAATCAGAGACTTCATCAGGCTGACAACCATCCTTGGTCTCTTGTCCATCAATATTTACCTGCAAGCAAATGTCTAAGGGTTGTTGATTATCATCTCGCTGAGCAGATAATCGTTCAGCAATAATAAGGCGGTCAACACCATGCACCCAACTAAAATTGGCTGCCAAATGCTTGGTTTTATTGCGCTGTACATGACCAATAAAATGCCATTCAATGTCTAAATCTTTTAAAATTTCTATTTTATCTAAGGCTTCTTGTAAATAATTTTCACCAAATGCACGTTGTCCTGATTCGTACATTTCACGTATTGCTTGATGTGGGTGAGTTTTAGAAACCGCCAACAAATGTACCCCTGCGAAATTACGTTGTGCTTCCTGACAAGCCTTGTAAATTTGATCTAAGACCTGTGATCTTGCTTGTTGAAGACTATTCATTGACAGATTTCTCATTTCATTCAATTTTTTTCGTATCGCCTTGTGTTTAACAGTTGGTTAACACACAAGAAAGCCTTATTATTCTAACAAAATAATTACGATTTTTATGACTTCGGGGAAATTTATGGACATTACTGAACTACTGGCTTTTTCTGTGAAAAATGGGGCATCGGATTTACACTTATCTGCTGGGATGCCACCGATGATTCGTGTGGATGGCGAAGTTCGACGTATTAACCTACCAGCTTTAGAACATAAAGAAGTTCATGGTTTAATTTATGACATCATGAACGATAAACAACGTCGTGATTATGAAGATAAATTAGAAACTGACTTTTCATTTGAAGTTCCCAATCTGGCACGTTTTCGTGTGAACGCATTCAACCAAAACCGTGGTGCAGGTGCTGTATTTCGTACCATTCCTTCCAAAGTACTATCGATGGAAGAATTGGGTATGGGACAAATTTTCCGTGATATCAGTGAATACCCTCGTGGGATTGTATTGGTGACTGGTCCTACGGGTTCTGGTAAATCAACCACCCTTGCAGCCATGATGGATTATATTAATGACAATCGTTATGACCATATCTTAACGGTCGAAGATCCGATCGAATTTGTACACCAATCTAAAAAATGCTTGATCAACCAACGTGAAGTGCATCGTGATACTTTAGGCTTCAATGAAGCACTGCGTTCAGCACTTCGTGAAGATCCAGATATTATCTTGGTCGGTGAGATGCGTGACTTAGAGACCATTCGTTTGGCATTAACAGCTGCCGAAACTGGTCACTTGGTCTTCGGTACTCTACATACCACCTCTGCTGCAAAAACCATTGACCGTATTATTGACGTATTCCCATCTGAAGAAAAAGAAATGGTTCGTGCCATGTTGTCTGAATCATTACAAGCCGTGATTTCACAAACCCTACTTAAGAAAAATGGCGGCGGTCGTGTTGCAGCGCATGAAATTATGATTGGAACACCATCTATTCGTAACTTGATCCGTGAAAACAAGATTGCACAAATGTATTCTGCGATTCAAACGGGTGCTGGCTATGGTATGACGACGCTCGATCAGAGCTTGAAGACCTTAGTATCGAAAGGAATTATTAGTCCTCAAGTGGCTCGTGGCGCTGCGAAACAGCCTGAGGCTTTTGTATAAGTCATAAATAAAAAATACAGATGATTAAAAAAGAGCTCAAATGAGCTCTTTTTTAATGTACAACTTAGCATTTTGTCTTGAGAAAGAATCCATTCAAGCTAATCAAAACTCAAGTTTATTTTTTACGAAATGCTTCTTGGCACTCTGGCGCATCACAATAACCATATAGGTTAAGTGAGTGACCCGTTAGTTCAAAGCCGAATTTCTTCGCAACTTCGTGCTGTTCGTGTTCAATAACATCATTGGTAAACTCGACCACTTTATTACAGTTGTAGCAAACCAAGTGATCATGATGATCATCCTGCATAATTTCAAATACAGAATGATTATTTTCAAAATGATGACGTTGAATGATACCAGCGGCCTCAAATTGAGTTAACACACGGTATACAGTCGCTAGACCGACATCTTCACCTTGATCAAGTAAAGTCTTGTAGATGTCTTCAGCGCTCAAGTGGTGCTGTCTTGAGTTTTCCAATAATTCCAAAATCTTGATTCGAGGAAGGGTAACTTTAAGTCCAGCTTTGCGTAAATCTTGATTGGAAATAGGCATATAAAAAGGTCTCTCAACAAATTTTAAGTTGGAATATGCAACAGAGTTTAGATGCAGTATGATCTATCCTTGGATCAAATGCATCATAATTAATTTGGGATAGTGTAGCAAAATGCAAAAAATAGTGCTGACGTTATTTGTCGCTTCTTTACTGGGTGGTTGTTCTATCTTCGGTGTTTACAAAGTGGACATTCCACAAGGTACACCTTTAACCCAAGCCCAAGCCTCAAAAATACAAGTTGGGATGACGTATCAACAAGTTCGCTTCTTACTCGGTAGTCCAACCGTAACCGACCCGTTAAATCCATTACGATGGGATTACATTTATAACTATACCCCTGGTACTTATGCCAAAAAAGCAAAAATACCTGCAGCAAAAGGCCAACATCTAAAGATTTACTTTAATGAAACTGGCATTGTAAAACAAATTGAGGGACTAGAAACAATTCCAGAGACTCAACCCGGCTTACCAGGTTCTAAAGAAGCCATTTTGAACGCTCCTCCACTATAAATAATTTTGGTTAAAAAAAAACCCCTTTATTAGGGGTTTTTTTATATTAGTTCAATTGCTTAAAGCGATTGCCACGACAATAACGCCCAACTGGATTGGCTTTCGCTCGATTTCGACGAATGTCTTTAGGATTAATCAAAAGCGCACGATAAATCTCTACACGATCACCTGCTTCAAGTACATGATTGAGACTTTCTACCTTTGTCCCAAAAATTCCAACGTGTAAAGGCTCAGGTAATTGAACTTTACGTTTAAGACCACTTTGTTCAATTGCATCTGCAACGGTCATCCCATCATAGAAATCTAAAGCAATATGAAATTGTTGATCTTGGGCTGCATAAGCAACCCAAATCTGATTCACTGATTGTTGCGACATAGTCATTAAATCAATTGTCCGATATAGGAAATCATTGCAAGCAGAATACTGAGTGGCAATACAATACGTACCGCAATACGCCAAATATTATAAAAAACTTCATGGCTAAAATTCATTGCTTTACGCAAGTGGCTAATTTTCATCATCCAACCCACAAAGATTGAATAAATCAAACAAATCGCTAAGCCCAAAAGCATGAGCACAGGATTGAGCACTGAACTGATATTTGGCACAGCCCATACAAACAAAGGCGCAAGCAATAAAACGTATTGAACAGGCAAAGCCACATTACGTTGTACCAACTGCTCTTTGGCTAAATTCAGAAGCAATGCAGCAGAAGCAATTGCAGCAACTAAAATGGCATATGCAGGCATTTGTGCTGAAATAGCAAAATAACCAAATGCAACCACAGCAATCAACTGTGCAATCCAAATAGGTAACGAACGTGAGCTGGCAGCTTCCTGCTGAGAAGTCGACATGACATTGTTTTGCCAATATAGACCTAAACCTAAACCACTAGCCACAAGCGCTAAAATGGTTGCATTGCCCCACTCTTTAAACTCTACAGGGGTCATATGCCATGCTTGAGTGCTAACACCCAGAACATTGGCCAATACGATTGAAGCGATGACAGCAACAGCTGTGATCAGCACTAAAAATAGTCGAGGAACAAAGGAAAGCGCGAAAGCAATCACTGCACCAATCAAAAAGATCATATTTTGCGCTAAAGGAATATGTGCATTTATGCCAGCAATTTGTGCAATATTTAAGATCACACCACCTGCTAAAAATGCTGTAAACCCAACAGAAACCCAACCTACAATACGCCATTTTTGTGAAGCATCAGCATCACGTGTTAAGCTCGATAATGCATTCAAGGCAGACGTTTTAGAACGTTTTGCTAGCGCAATTTCGAGGTAGACGATAGGTAATGCTAAAACCAGCATTGTGCCTAACCACAACAACCAAAAGTCAATTTGTCGATCAATTTGTAAACCAAGACTCGGTGCTAGACCTACAATGATCATAAACGATAAACAAAATGCCATGAGCGGCGATAACCATCGTGACATAGATTTGTCCTGCATGATGAGTTCCGTGAAAAAGTCTTGTGCTATTTTGCCTTTGTCACTCATGAAAATCAAAGTTTAGAAAAAGAAAAAGCAAATCACTCGCTAAAGTGATTTGCTGCGCCAACGTTCATATCCATTTATTGTCATAGATTTTATTTATTATCTCTTTATAATTCTAATTATTAGCTCACTTTTTACATTCTTTTCACCTTAAAAAAATTTTTAAATTTAAGTTTTCATCAGGAGAAAAGAAAGTCGATGAGAACAATAATAAAAAGGTTTATTAACGATTATGAAAAGAATCGAGAAAACCAATTTTTGCCCTTTTTCTTTTCATTTTCTTTAATAATGCCAATCATATTTAACTTAACAGCACCAACATAATCCGCATCATCATGTTGAATATGATTGATTAACCATTTTGACAACACTTGATGCAATTCAGCTTCAATCGAATGTCCTGCATCAAATTTATCACGATAGTCTTCAATCCGTTTAATAAATAAGTCATGTACACGCTTATGTGGTACACGATATTTATAATCAGCCTCTTCTTGTAGACTTTCCTCAAAGGTAAAATGAGATTGGGTATAATCGATAATATTATTTAAAATCTCTTTAATACGAACACGATCAGTCGTATCGCCAATTTCATCAATTTCATTAATGAAATCTAAAATACGTTTATGTTGATCGTCAATCACATCGATTCCAGTGTTGTATTCTGGTACCCATTTCATCTTCATACGATCCCCTTAAAATAAAATGTATTTTGTTTTAAAAACATCTTATAGAGATAAATATAAAATAAAAATAAACCAGCTTAGTCGGGATTATGTAAAAAAAGCCTTAAAATACCTATCTTCATGATTTTAATTGTTAATTTAATTAAACCAGATTAAAAGAGTCAGTTATTAATTATACAATTCCAAATTTAATATAAATATTTTAGATTGAATAAGAATTAAAATATATACAATAACTTATTAGCATTACTACCTAAAAGTTTTATTAAAAAACTTTTTGTATTAAAAATAACTTTAAAGAGAACTCATTTGAAAGCTATAGCTAAGGGGTTTTATCAAGGTAAATGATATGCAAAGAGGCAAATCAAAAATCAGTAATATGAATACTGATCACTCATTTGCCTGTCTTAATGCATTAATTAATATTGATCTGCGCGAGTAACTCTTTTTAAAGTTGGATCTTTGGCTTCACGCACTAAACGCTCAACATGCGTTAAAGCATGTTTAATGGGTTGACCGTATTGGAACAATATCATTTCACCCGGTTGATACGCAGTCCACTCTTCATTATCAGTCAGTGGTTCTGTGGTAATGACTGCCACTCGGTCTTCTGGTGTAGTGACGTCACTAAAATCAACCTCAACATCAATATCAATCAATCGAGCTTGTTTAAATGGGTATTCACGAACGATCCAATGCAGTTTTGTGGTCGCATAACTAAACAAGGCCTGACCATTGGATAAACAAAAATTAAAAGTGCCATATTCAGCAACACGAGGCGAAATTTCTTCTAAGACTTGAAAAATATCTTCAATGCGTGGTTCTTGGTAACCAAATTTCACCACCAATTGATCGAGCAAGAAACAAAAAGAACGCTCACTATCTGTATTGCCTACTGGAATAAATTTGCCAGAAAGTCGCGGATTAAAGTCATGCAAATCCCCATTGTGAGCAAAAATCCATTGTCTGCCCCATAACTCACGAATAAACGGATGTGAATTTTCTAAGGTGATTTTGCCTTGCGTGGCTTTACGAATATGTGCAATCACGTTACGTGATTTGATTGGGTAGTTCCGAACCAATTCAGCAATTGGAGACACTACAGCAGATTGGTTATCGACAAAAAGGCGACACGCTTTGTCTTCAAAAAAAGCGATACCAAAGCCATCAGAATGATCGGACGTTATTCCAGCACGCTGAGAAAATCCACGGAAAGAAAAAGTAATATCCGTAGGGGTCGCACAGTTCATTCCTAACAATTGGCACATAATCTTTCATTAACTTCTAGTTATATTGAATATTGTGCATGAGACAAAGCCTGTATGCAAATCCGAATATTTTCTTTTGTATACTGTTTAATCGATTTAACATTTGGTCAATGGTTGGGTCTTAAAATGACTGAATAGCTTCGGTGAAGCATCATTTTTCATGCATACAGACAGGTGTTTAAAGAAGAAAAAAGCCACATTAAGTGACTTTTTTATTTAGGATAAATCAAATGCTCAACGACTTTAACTTAAACAGAAAAGTCGAAACGTCTTAATGCGAACCATGACCTTTAACACGGTTGGTAATCAGTGTACCAACACCGTGATCGGTAAAGATCTCTAACAACGTCGCATGTGGTACGCGACCATCTACGATATGTGCGCTCACAACTCCACCTTTAACCGCATCTAAAGCACAGCTAACTTTAGGAATCATGCCACCGTAAATCACGCCTGTTTCAATGAGACGATCTACTTCTTGAGTTGTAAGACCCGTGAGTAGATTTTTATTTTCATCTAACACCCCTGAAATATTGGTCAGAAGAATCAACTTTTCCGCACCTAATGCTTCAGCCACTTTACCTGCAACCAAATCAGCATTGATGTTATAAGTATTGCCTTCTTCATCGACACCCAGCGGTGCAATCACTGGAATAAAATCACTTTTGGTGAACATTTCCAGTACATCCGTTTTGACACCAACGACTTCACCGACCATGCCCAAGTCAATTTTTTGAACACTACCGTCTTCAGCTGTTTTTTCCATCAACAACTTATGTGCGCGCAATAAGTTACCATCTTTACCTGTTAAACCAATCGCACGACCACCATGCTGATTGATTAGATTTACGATCGACTTATTGACGCTCCCGCCTAACACCATTTCAACCACTTCCATGGTTTCAGCATCAGTCACACGCATGCCATCAATTCGGTCAGACTCACGACCCAATTGTTTCAGTAAAGAGTCAACTTGCGGACCACCACCATGAACAACAATAGGATTTAAACCTACTGTTTTTAATAAAACGATATCTCGTGCAAATGAACTTTCCAAAGCAGGATCGGTCATTGCATTACCACCATATTTCACAACCAGTGTTTTGCCAGTAAAACGTTGGATATATGGTAAAGCTTCAGTCAAAATTTGAGCTTTGTCGATACCAGGCTGTTGGTGCGGCATTCGCCTCTCCCCTTATGTACCAATAAGTTATTGTGCGTTTAAAATGTCATGTGCAATATTTGGATATGCATCGCTTAGCATTGAGACAAATTTATGACGAATATCATTTAAACCCGTCGGGCTATCTGCATCAAAACGAACGGTAAAAAAATCACCCGTATTTGATGCTCGCATAATGCCAAATCCATCTTTAAAATCAAGTCGTATACCATCAATTTTCTGGATAGAAGCACCTAAAGATTGGCATTGTCCTTCCACTTGACCTAAAACCAGCTGTGGATCAATCCCGCCTGTGCTGATATAGGTATCTTCAGTGCCACAGCGCTCAGGATATTGTGCCAACAAATCAGACAAGGTGGTATGAGGTTGCTGGCTTAAATACTCCATGACACGTAGTGCAGCGTAAATACCATCATCGTAGCCATGACCACGCCCATCATTAAAGACATAGTGTCCAGCATATTCTCCACCAAACACAGCTTGCCCCTCTGACTGAGCAATATAACGGCGCAGGAAGCTACTGCCTGTACGAATCATTTTCGGATGGCCGCCTAAACGTTCAACCGTATTTTTGACCATACTCGAACATTTCACGTCGAAGACAATTTCATGTTCAGGATGCGTCGCTAAACAAATTTGTGCAAACAAAGACAGCAAACGATCTGCAGTAATAATTTTGGCATTTTCATCGACCAAAACCACACGATCCCCATCTCCATCCAAAGCAATACCTAAGTCTGCCTCATGCAATAATACTTTTTCTTGCAATTTTTTTAAATGAATAGACAAAGATGGATCAGGTGCATGATCTGGGAAATCACCATCTGGATTCGTACGCAGTGAAATCACTTCACAACCCATTTTCTGCAAAATCAAGTCAGCACAATAGCCTGCGGAGCCGTTTAAACCATCGATTACGACTTTGAGCGGGCGCTGCAACTCAATATCAGATAAAAGCTCTGCCTGATAGGCCAAACAATATTCCGATTTGATCTGGTGTTTGACATCGTTTTCAATGCTGAAACGTTTATTAGTATAAAAATAAGGCTCAGCAGATCCAGCAACGCTTTGAATCATATCTGGAGAAGGTGGCTCAAACTGCATGATCCATTTAATACCATTATCTTCTTTGGGGTTGTGACTTGCCGTCACCATGATTCCATTGCCTTGGGTATTTCTGGCAGCAAAATTCAATTGAGGTGTTGAACAACAACCCACTTCTGTCACGTCAAAATGATGTTCTTTGAATATCGTGGCAATAATTTTGGCGTAAAAAGGGCTAGAAAGACGTGCATCATAGCCAATAACGATTTTTTTTTGCTGATTATTTTGATATTGAGCAACCAGACCATGTCCAATTGCAAATACAACTTGAGGGGTCAGGAGATTTACTTTTCCACGAATGTCATACGCACGGAAAATTTGCTTGGGAAATAAATTAAGATTTGTATTCATAAAAGACAACTAAATGCTTGTGCTTCCATCGCCATGTTGAACTTAATTCTTATAAGTTTTTGCTAATGGACATAGGACAAAAGCGTTATACACTCATTGGAGAAGCTTATACTATATAAAAATTATGAGCTTCGTTTTTAATTATTTTGTAGCAATATATCACAGAAAAAGATAAAAACCTGACGTATCAGGCTTTTATTTGTATAAATTAGTTTGTGCCAGTATGCCCAAAGCCACCTGCACCACGTTCAGTTGCTTCAAACTCATTCACTAAATCAAATTGAGCTTGAATCACTGGAACCAACACATATTGTGCAAGACGTTCGCCTGGTTCTAAAGTGAATGTAGTTTGACTACGATTCCAGACAGAAACCATCAGTTCACCTTGGTAATCAGAGTCAATCAAACCCACTAAATTGCCTAGTACAATTCCGTGTTTATGACCTAAGCCCGAACGTGGAAGAATCAAACCTGCATATTGTGGATCTTCGATATAAATTGCCATACCTGTTTTCACTAAAACAGTTTGACCAGGTTCAATTTGAATCGCTTGGTCTACACATGCACGTAAATCCAAACCTGCTGAACCTGTTGTTGCATAAGTGGGTAATGGCCATTCTTGCCCAAGGCGTTGATCAAGAACTTTAACTTGAACTTTCATATAAAATCCTGTGTGGTTTACAATTAATCTTTTAAGGTTTCAATGTCTAACGTTTTTTAAGTTTCTAACGTTTAAGTAAAGCTTTTAAATTTTGCAAATACTGTTGAGCCTGCACTTTCGGATCAACATGCTCTGCTAATTTTTTCTTACGTCCGAGCCAGTCAATTTCATCTTGCGGCAATTCATCTAAGAAACGGCTTGGTGTCATTTGCTTCATTTGACCACCATTTTTACGCTGTTCAGCCAGTGTTAAAGTCAAACCTTGCTTCGCACGGGTAATGCCTACATACATCAAACGACGTTCTTCTTCGATGGTATCGGCCACGATTGAGTTTTTATGTGGAAGTAACTCTTCCTCTAAGCCCATGATATAAACAAATGGGAACTCCAAACCTTTAGACGCATGCAATGTCAACAAATTCACCTTATCGATGTCTTCATCTTCTTGCTGCTGCTCAAGCATGTCTAGAAGCACCATTTTTCGAATCACACTTTCAATGTTTTTTTCATCGACATCTTCAGCACGGTTAATCAAACTTTGAATACTGCTATACAGCACTTCAATATTATCCAGTTTGGTTTTTTCCTGCGCAGGTGTCGCTGCGGATTCTTTGATGTAATCGATATAGCCAGACTCATGCATCATTTGACGAATTTTAGGCACTGGCTCATCGTCATCTAACAGCTCACGGGTAAAGTTTTGAATAAACTCTGCAAATTCAGCCAATTGAGAAGTGGCTTTCTTCGGCATCACCATGGTTAAGCGTTGATCGCTCGCAGCCGCCAATAGAGATAAGTTATTTTCTTGAGCAAATAAGCCTAATTTTTCTAAGGTTACAGGACCAATCGCACGTTTTGGCGTATTGATAATACGTAAGAAGGCACTGTCATCTTCGGGGTTAATAATAACCCGTAAATAACTCATAATGTCTTTGATTTCAGCACGACCGAAGAAGGACTGACCACCTGAAAGCTTATAAGGAATTTGCATTTGGCGTAACTGAGTTTCTAAAACACGCGCTTGAAAATTACCACGATACAAAACTGCATAATCTTTCCAGTTTTTACCGTTCATCAGTTTATGGGTAAGTAAATCTTTCACCACACGCTCAGATTCATCGTCATCATTACGACAGGTAATAATACGAATGACTTCACCATGCCCTTTATCACTCCACAATTTTTTATCAAAAATATGCGGGTTATTTTCAATAACATGGTTGGCCGCTTTTAGGATTCGGCTGGTCGAACGGTAGTTTTGTTCGAGCTTAATCACTTTTAAATTCGGGAAATCTTCTTTGAGTAAAGCCATATTTTCAGGCTTAGCACCACGCCATGCATAAATGGATTGGTCATCATCCCCTACGGCAGTGAACTGCCCCATTACACCGACAAGAAGCTTCACCAAAATATACTGTGCTGTGTTGGTATCTTGATACTCATCGACCAACAGATAACGCACTCGGTTCTGCCATTTATCACGAACTTCTGCATTTTCCTGTAAAAGACGCGTTGGCATCACAATCAGATCATCAAAATCTACGGCGTTATACGCACGTAAATTACGTTCATACAGTTGATACAGATGCGCAAATTGAACATCTTCAGCCGTTTCACAGGTGGTATGCGCTTGCTCAGGCAATATCAGATCGTTCTTCCAATCTGAAATCATCTTCATTGCTTTTGCGATAAGCTCTTTACTTTCTGCACCAGACAAATTATCTCGATGCATTAAATCCATCAAAATGCGCTTACAGTCATCGGCATCTAAAATAGAAAAGTTATTTTTAAGTGGTGTATGTTTAAGTTCTAGTCGCAGTAAATTTAAACCAAATGTATGGAAGGTCGAGACGGACAAACCCTTACCATCTTCTTTCCCCAATAGCTTACTCACACGTTCTTTCATTTCACGTGCAGCTTTATTGGTAAAGGTCATTGCGGTAATTCGATGTGCAGGAATGCGACATTGCTTGACTAGATAAGCAATTTTTTGAGTAATTACCGATGTTTTACCTGAACCAGCCCCTGCAAGTACTAACAAGGGTCCTTGAGTGTATTTCATGGCTTCAAGTTGCTTGTCATTCAAATGACTTGCCGACGACATAGTATTTCCTCTTTTGTTCCAAGGCACGATTATAGACATCTGCATAGCAGTTGCCTAATGATTTACAAAAAAAATAATAGTATTTATTTTTCAGTGAATTAACTTCTAATAAAACGATGATTTACACATTTTCAGGACAATAAAAAACAACATATGGACTTAAAGCAAACATTAAGATGTTCACTTAATCCGCAATGATTGAATGAAAATAAGATAGAAATAATGACTTTGAATGATCAAACATACATGATGAAGATGTTGGCAAATCAATTGCAGATAAAAAACCACCCGTAGGTGGTTTTTTATTCATTCAATAAAATTCAAAACGAATTATTGAACTTGATAAATGCTGATTTCAACGCGACGGTTTTGTTCTTTACCAGCAGCAGTTGTGTTGTCTGCGATTGGATTAGATGAACCTAGACCTTGAGCATTAATACGTGAAGTAGAAACACCTTTAGTTGCAAGGTAGCTCGCTACTGCTTGCGCACGAGCTTGTGACAATGGAAGGTTAATTGCGTCAGTACCAGTGCTGTCTGTGTAACCAGAAACTAAGATACCGCTCTTGCTGTCTTCAGTTAAAGTTGCAGCAACTTTATCTAAAGTTGTGTAGAAGTTTGTTTTGATGTTTGATTTGTTTGTATCAAACGTAATGCTACCAGGCATGATCAATGCAACAGAACCGTCAGCATTACGGCTCACTTCTACACCAGTACCCGCCATTTGAGTACGTAATTTTTTCTCTTTGTTATCTAAGTAAGCACCAGATAAGCCCCCAACTACTGCACCAATGGCAATAGCACGATTATTTTGAGCACTTGAATTAGCATTTCCTTTAGAAATACCGTAACCAGCTGCAGCCCCTAGTACTGTACCAATCGCAGTTTTGTCAAACTGAGTAATACCTGTAGTTGATTGGCAACCAGACATTACTAAAGAACCCACTACTGCTGCTGTAATTGCTAATGCGCGCATTATATAACCTATTTATTTCATCATAAAAAAAATCGAACCACAGCTATACTGTGGTTCGATTCTCATTATACCTGTTTTTTTCTTAGTTCGTAGCGTAAATACTGATTTCTACACGACGATTTTGCTCACGACCTGCAGCAGTCGCATTGCTTGCGATAGGGTTAGACGCACCATAACCTTGCGCATTAATACGATTGCTTGGAATACCTTGAGACGCTAAATAGCTCGCAACTGATTGCGCACGCGCTTGAGACAATGGGATATTGATTGAATCATTACCTGTATTGTCAGTATAACCTGTTACCAAAATCGCACTACGGTTATCTTCAGTCAAAGTTTGTGCAACTTTATTCAAAGTTGTATAGAAGTTTGGTTTGATGTTTGATTTGTTGGTATCAAAAGTAATGTTACCCGGCATAACCAAACCAACAGAACCATCTGGGTTACGGTTAACTTCTACACCAGTACCCGCCATTTGTTGACGAAGTTTTTTCTCTTTATTGTCAAGGTAGACACCAGCAGCACCACCAACAACAGCACCAATTAAGGCAGCACGGTTGTTTTGGCTAGCTTTGTTCGCGTTCCCTTTAGAAATACCATAACCTGCTGCAGCACCAATAATTGAACCTAAAGCAGTTTTATCGTATTCAACACCACCAATATTATTACCAGTAGTTGAACAACCTGACAAAAGCATCGCCCCAACTACACCTGAAATTAATAATGCACGCATGATGCGTCTCCTCGTTGTGATTCTTGTTAGTGAATAGAATTCATTCAATGCGATTACTTTAACCATAATTATTTTATTAATAACGTAGGCTTTGTTAATATTTTGTAATTACTGATGATATGAATGGTAAATTTTCAAACATATTTTATTCACAGTTTATTTTGATCCTTTTTTATTCATGCTTCAACGATTATATTTAAAAAAGGATAAAATTAAACCATTTTAGGACTGTTGTATGGGATCGCAGAAACAACCTATTTTAAAGAAAATAACCAAGGGGTTAACCGTTAGCTCTGTTATTACAGGCAGCACATTTTTACATGGCCCTCCTGTTTTAGCACTGGGTTTAACAAAGTTATTTAAGCAGTCTAAAAAGGTCGATGAAACCAACATTCAGATTACCAACAGTTGGCTTAGTGTAAACAATTGGCTCATTGACCACGTCCTTCCGAGTTTAAAATGGGATATTACGGTAGAAGCAGATCTGGATTTAAATTTACAAGGTCGTTACCTCATGACGTGTAATCACCAAAGTTGGGTCGATACCACGGTAACGCAATATTTTGGTTTGACTCGCATGCCACTGACTCGTTTCTTTACCAAATGGGAACTGATCTTTATTCCATTTGTGGGGCAAGCTTTTAAAATCTTGGGTTTCCCGATGATGAAGCGTCACACCAAAGAACAGATTGCGCAGAATCCTGAATTAAAAAGTCGTGATATGGAAGAAGCGAGAAAATCGTGTGAACAGCTTTTAAGCCAACCTTTCACCCTGTTGAATTATTTGGAAGGCACACGTTTTACAGAAGAAAAACATGCCAAACAAAACTCACCTTATCAAAACTTGCTCAAGCCAAAAGCGGGTGGATTGGCGTTAGCACTTAATATTTTAGAAGATGAAATTGATGCTTTAGTCGACATGACCATCGTGTATCCTGATGGCGCGCCGGATTATGGCGAATTCTGGCTGGGTGAAGTTTCTCGAATTGCGGTAAATTTACGTAGAATCGAGATCCCTGAATGGGTACGTGGTGGCAATTATGAAGATGATGCAGAATATCGTGCACGTTTTCAAAAATGGGTCGATGATCTGTGGACTGAAAAAGATCAGTTAATCACCGAAATAAAGCAAAAATATGCTATAAAATCAGCTGATTAAAATTAGAAGATCAAATAATCATGACAGAACAAAAAAGCTCCACACAACAGAATCATCCATCAATCCGATATGACACTATGGGTTGGAAGTTGTTTTTAATTTATGACATTTTTATGATGGTCATTATTATCATCAACCTGTTCTGTATTGTTGCAAATGCATTTTTATTGAGTAATTTTGCAGCGTGGTTATTTGATTTCATTCATCTTAGTCAGATTTTAAGCTATTACAAAGAACATTTAGTCCCTTGGGTCAACCTTACTGAAAGCTGGTTCATCATTTTTCTGATTGTCGAATTAGGTATCCGGTGGTTCATTGCGATTATTCAAAAGCATCATGCGCGTTGGTTCTTCTTCCCATTTGTGCATTGGTATGAAGTTTTAGCCATCATCCCCTATTTACGTTTTTTACGTTTGATTCGCGCAGGTGTGATTGCATTTCGTCTGCAAGAGCTCGGTTATATTGTTATTCCACCTAAATTAATTAAACGTTTTAACTTTTATTACCATTTGGTCATGGAAGAATTGTCTGATCGTGTGGTGATTACCGTTTTAGATGGGGTAAAAAAAGAACTGGATACCAGTTCAACCCACAAGCAAATTATTCATGATTTGGTTGATCATCATCGGGATATGTTTGCGCAAACACTTGCGGACATTTTACAAGAAACCTTGGCGACGGAACTTAAAGCTCAGCAGCAAGTGATTGCTGATAGCGTAGGTGATGTGGTGGTAAAAGCCATTGAAGACACGCCAGAGTTAACCCAATTATTAAAGTTGATCCCTATTGCTGGTGGTATGATCGAAAGTCGTTTACATGCGATAGGTCATCGACTTGGGGAAAATGTGACGATTGGTTTAATGCAACCTTTTGTGACAGGCTCGGTGCAAAAACCTAATAGTTCGTATCAACTGATTGCTGAAAAACTGAGTCAATTAAATATCAATAACCAATCACTTGAACAACTAGTTGAATCTGTAGTGTATGAGAGTTTAGAATCAATGCGCAAACAAGTTGCTGTAAAACAATGGCAACTGGAACTAAAAAAGAATGATCAACTCAAAGAATAGACAATTCATTGAAATTATTTGTATCTTAGATAGAGAATTGCTTCATTTTGTTCTAGCATTTGCCACACTTAATAAACTTAGTTTCAGCAACGCATTACGACATATTTAAGGAAAGTTTATGGCTGATATACGGATTACGGGCAGAATGGTTAATTTTACCCGATTAACCTTTGATACCAATGATCATGATGTTATCCGCCAACAACTCACTTCGATGATGAACGAAACATCATATGAAGGTGCTTTGGTTATTTTGGACACGACGGTTGAACAAGAGCTGATTGCACTGATTCAACTCTTAGTGGGTTTAGGCTTACAACCGATGGCTGTGGTTGATGGTCTAATGGGGGACGAAGCACGTGCAATTCAATTCCCTGTGTTAGCCGCAGATCGTCCATTACAACGTATTAAACCGACCAAAGAACAAGTCGTTGAAAGTAAAGTTGAAGCACATGCAGAAGCCCAAAGCGCTGCATCGACTGCAAAGAAAAACACCCCTGCTATTGCGCATATTACGTCTTATCACGACGAAATTCTGCGTACAGGTCAATGTTTAGTTCAAGACCACGGCGATATTATTTTGAACGCTGGTATTAATAGTGGTTCGGAAGTTATTGCTTCAGGAAATATACATATTTATGGCAGTGTCCGTGGTAGAGTGATTGCAGGCGCAGGCGGCAATTATGCTGCACGAATTTTTTGTCAATCTTTAGAGGCAGAGCTGGTATCCATTGCAGGTACATATTGTGTAGCTGATGATATTCCTCAACATGTTGCTAAAAGGCCTGTTCATATATTTTTGAACGATAAACAAGAGCTAGTGTTTGAAGCTTTAGAATTTTAATGTATATATAGCACCTAAAAACCCCCAATAATATTTAAGGGGATTTAAACCATAACAGGAGTGGAATCGGTGGCGAAAATTGTTGTCGTAACATCAGGTAAAGGTGGCGTAGGTAAAACAACTACGAGTGCATCTTTTGCAACAGGATTAGCCCTACGTGGCCACAAAACTGTTGTTATTGATTTTGACGTAGGCTTACGTAACCTAGATTTAATCATGGGTTGTGAACGTCGTGTCGTTTATGATTTTGTCAATGTTCTCAATAATGAAGCTCGCTTACAACAAGCGCTGATTCGCGATAAAGAAATCGAGAACTTATACATTTTACCTGCTTCACAAACACGTGATAAAGATGCACTGACTGACGAAGGTGTTGCACGTGTTATGGACGAACTATCACAAGAGTTTGACTATATTATTTGTGACTCACCTGCAGGTATTGAACGTGGTGCAATTCTTGCGATGTATCATGCTGATGAAGCAATCATCGTGACGAACCCAGAAATTTCTTCTGTACGAGATTCTGACCGTATTATTGGTATGCTCGATAGCAAAACTAAGAAAGTTGAGCAGAACGAAGGTCGTATCCGTAAGCATCTTTGTATCACTCGTTTCAATCCAGAACGCGCAGACAAACAAGAAATGCTCACCGTAGATGACATTTCAAAAGATATTTTACGTGTTCCAACTTTGGGTGTTATTCCAGAATGTGAAGTCGTTCTTCAAGCGTCGAACGAAGGTAAACCTGTAATTTTGTATACAGATACTTCTGCAGGACAAGCGTATGACGACTTAGTTGCACGTTTCTTGGGTGAAGATAGACCTTACCGTCACATCACTGTAAAACCAAAAGGTTGGTTAGCACGATTATTTGGAGCGTAAAATGGCTGGTTTTTGGAGTAAATTATTTAGTAGCGAGGAAAAACCATCAAGCGCTCAAGTTGCAAAAGACCGTTTAAAAGTCATTGTAGCTTCTGAGCAAGGGTTAGGTAAGCGCTTAAGCCAAGAAAAAATTGATCAAATGAAAAAAGAAATCATGCAAGTGGTTAATCGTTATGTACGTGGGGTGGATGAACAGCATATTCAGATGACTGTTCGTTCTGAAGCGAATATTGAAATGCTTGAAATGAATATCAATTTGCCTGAAGAGCGATAATTTGATTTCTGATTAGTCAATCAATTTGAATCAGGGCAAAATATGAGACTGGATCAGCGAAGCACTGCTTCGCCCAGTCGCAAGACGAGAAGCTATGCTTCGAGTGGACTGGATTAGCGAAAAGCTTCGCCCAGTCGCAAGACGAGAAGCTATGCTTCAATTTGCTTGTGAATCAATGAACATAAGCCTTCATTGATTCTCATATTTTGCTTTTTTTTATTTTATTCAGTATAGCCAAGGAGATTGCGATGGCATTATCTCAACCAGCCACATTCAACGAAGAATGGTCAGACGAGCGTGTATTTGCCTATTTAACTCAGCTACCTCCTGCAGGTGTAAATGCTGATTTTCATGTGCTGTATCATGCATTCAAACATATGCGTCCAGCAGATTATGAACGTCTTTTGACTCAATTTGTTGCAGATGGTCGTGATATCAATGCTACCAATCCTGAAGGTCAACGTATTCATGATGTGATTGCTGAATATCCACGTCAAAAAGATGGATTTTTGGAAGTTTTGGCGAAGTTTGCTTAAATTCAAGATCGCTATCATGTAAAAAACCTGCTTGAATGCAGGTTTTTTATTATTCAAAATTCAATTAAACTCATCAAAATAAATCAAAACTTTCATCATAAGATATTAAATAAGAAGATTAATATGAGCGAATTACACTCTAATAATGATTTACAAGTCCAACAATTACCCGAACCATCTATACATGAAATTACGTCAAAAGAGCACAAAGTGCCGACACAATACATCATCAGTATCGATAAATTTATTATTTTAAATATTTTTACTTTTGGCTTATATCACATCTGGTGGATATTCAAAGCTTGGCGTTTTTTCTTGCAAAAAGATCAATCCGATATTATGCCTGCAATGCGTACAATTTTTGCGATCATATTTTTATATCCACTCTTTAGCAAAATTTTGGATTATGCAAAAGAAAAGAATTATTCTGAGGATTTTTCAAAGCCATTTCTTTTAATTATTTATCTTTTGTTATCCGTGATTGCTCAAGCACCCGATCCCTATTGGATCATTACGTTTTTAAGTTTCTTATGCCTGATTCCCGCCTTCAAAGCCCTCAATTATGCCAAATTACATTCAACCGAATTTAAGACCATTGAACGTACAGCCTGGGGTACTAAATATATTGTGACCATTGTGATTGGATCAATATTTTGGATGCTTGTACTATTTGCTCTATACCTAGAAATGACAGAGCCACAAATGTAATTTGTGGCTCCATGTTTAACTTAGACTTTTGAAAATAAATTAAACCAAAATGTCACGCTTACCATTGGCACCCATTGGGCTCACAATGCCATTTTCTTCCATTTGATCAATAATACGTGCAGCACGGTTATAACCAAGGCTAAACTTACGCTGAAGCGAAGATGTCGATGCTTTACGTGTCTCCAAGACGAAAGACACACACTGATCATAGAGTGCATCACGATCAGATCCACCATCACCATCTTCAAAACCACGAGAGCTTGGTTCTTCATCATATGGTGTCAAGATTTCATCGATATAATTCGGTGAACCACGCTCACGCCACGCATCACAGATACGGTTCACTTCATCATCGGAAATAAACGCACCATGCACACGTTCAGGCTCAATTTTACCTGGCCCTAAGAACAGCATATCACCATGACCCAGTAAGTCTTCTGCCCCACCTGCATCCAAGATAGTTCGTGAATCCAGCTTACTGTTTACACGTAAAGCTGCACGCGTTGGAATGTTGGCTTTAATCAAACCTGTCACGACATCAACCGTTGGACGCTGTGTCGCAAGTAATAAGTGAATCCCAGCTGCACGTGATTTCTGTGCCAGACGAGTAATCATCTCTTCGGCTTTTTTACCGACTTGCATGATCATGTCAGCAAACTCATCTGCGACAATGACAATCAACGGCATCGGTTGTAAACGTGGTGCACGACTTTGCGTTGCTGAATCGTCTGGTTTCCATGTTGGATCAATGAGATCTTCACCGTTAGCAATTGCCTCTTCAACCTTACGGTTAAAGTCAGTTAACTTACGCACTTTGAGCAGTGACATGAGTTTATAACGACGTTCCATTTCATTGACACACCAGTTTAATGCACTGACCGCGTCTTTCATGTCAGTTACAACTGGAGTTAACAAATGTGGAATATCGTTATAGTTCGCAAGTTCCAATTGTTTTGGATCGATCATGATCAGACGCAATTGTTCTGGTGTGTATTTCAATAACATTGAAAGTAACATTGCGTTCACTGCAACCGATTTACCTGAACCTGTTGTCCCTGCAACCAACATATGCGGTGCTTTTGCTAAATCGGCAAGAACGGGGTTTCCTGAAATATCTTTACCCATGGCCATGCTGAGCAATGCGTTCGGATCACGATAAGCAGGTGTTTCCAAAAGTTCAATCAAACGCACCATTTCACGTGAGCTGTTCGGCACTTCAATCCCGATATACGGTTTACCTGGAATCACTTCAACCACACGTACAGATGCCATCGACATCGACCGTGCCAAGTCACGTGAAATGTTAGTCACTTTAGAGGCTTTAACACCAGGTGCCAAATCCAACTCAAAACGGGTTACCACAGGACCTGGCTGTGCCTCAATCACTTTAGCTTTGACATTAAATTCTTGCAATTTAATTTCAAGTAATTCAGACAAGCGCGCCAATTGTTCAGCAGTGAAATTGACTTTCTTGTTTGGATCAACTTTGTCTAAAATTTCTAAACCTGGTAATGGCGATAAATCTCGACGTTTCTGAGCCACCTGCATCGCACGAGACATTGGTCGGCCATAGGCATCTGTCAGTGGTGCATCTAAATCAAACTCATCTTCAACGTTTTCTTCTTCTGGAGCACCCACAGTTTCCTGCCATGCTTCACGAAATGCATCTTTATCTGCAGCGATACGACGTTTTTCTTCTTCAGATACAATTGAAGTTGGTGTATCAACTTGGATATTCGCCTTCACAAAAGGCGTTGACTGTGCATAACTGCTCAGTTGTGGTGTTTGACTACGTTCTGTAGTTGTAAAATCTGTATCATCAGCCAATGATGCTAAATCATCTAATTCGGCTGCCAATTTCTCTGTTGAATGCAAAGCTTGAACGGTTGCAGATTGAGCCAATGGTGCGGCTACTGTGGCATTAAATGGCGAATGGACATCTGTTGCTTGTTGACCATTAGGAACCACAGACAATAACTCATCAAAGACTTGATCGTCATTCCAATCCAATGGATCACTATGCTGAGTATGACTTTGTTTTGATACAAGCTGATCGAAATCATGTGACTGTTTTGCGTTTTGATTCAATTGATCTAAATCATCTTCTGCTGAACGCAATAATTCATCAATTTCACGTTTATGGTCGTCCTCTTGATGTAGTGCTTTCCACACCTCACCTGTTGGTACAACACGGCGACTTTCAGCCTCTAAACGATGTGCTTTTTCTAAAGTTTTTTCAAACTCGGCATCATCATCTGGATCACTAAAAGGTATGCTGTTTTCTTTGCTTTGAATATCCTGAAATAGACGTTCAGCAATTTGTTCACTTTTCTTATTTTTGACAGGTTGTGGCTGAGCTTGATCTACACTTTGAGTTTCAGAAACTTGTGCTGTTTGATCATGATCTGACTGCTGAGTATTCGCAGATTTTTTTTGAGATATTGGGCTCGTCAAATCATAATCCGATTCGCTTTCAGGCACATTTTTATAAAACAATTCCTGTAAATATGCAGGCGTTGCTTTCAATGTCACCCATGTTTTATTCCATTGAATACCAAAAGCTAAAGTCAAAAGAACAATATCTAAGATCGCAAGAAATAAAACAGCACCATAAATGCTCAGCAAATTGGATAAACTTTCACCTAGTTCAAATCCAATAATCCCGCCTGAAGCATTGGTTAAGGTATCTGCTGGAACATGCCATAGCAAATAAACCAGTGTTGCAGTGGTTAACAAAATGAAGAATTGTGCAGCGTAGCGAAAAGGATGACTGAGGAAACTTCTTGGCCACCATGTCTGGATTGCTTCAATAAAGAAGAAAAGCGGGATCAGTAAACTTGCCCATCCTAAAAATCCAAACAATAAATCTGCTATCCATGCACCGGCAACACCACTGGCATTTGATACTTGTTGAGTATCACTTGAAATATGCATCCATCCTGGATCAAATGGCGTATAGGTCACTGTTGCTAAAAACAAGTAAATGCCAAATGAAATCAAGAAAAATGTTAATAATAAGCGCTGTGCATAAACACTCGACACCGCAGTCATATACTGTCCTGTAAACAATTATTCATCATGTTCTATTGTGAAAACCCATTGTTTTCTTCAAAGAAGAAATTGTTCTATTATGCACGTGTTCTGTGAAAAAAGATGCAAGATTGTTGATGTAACTTGTTAACTTCATTATCACTTCATACTATATAGCTCAATTCGATTTAGATGATCAATATTATCGACATTCAATACAAAGATCTTTAGCCAACTTTGACGTATAATTTTAGCAATTTAAAATTTTTTGCATTAAAAAAGGAAATTGGGATGAGCGCTCGTCACTCACGTTTAATTATTTTAGGTTCAGGTCCTGCCGGTTATAGTGCTGCAGTTTATGCAGCTCGTGCCAATTTGAAACCAACATTGATTGCGGGTATGCAATTGGGTGGTCAGCTCACCACTACAACTGAAGTAGACAACTGGCCAGGTGACCCTGAAGGTTTAACAGGTCCTGCATTGATGGAACGTATGCAAGCACATGCTGAACGTTTCGGTACAGAAATCATTTACGATCATATTAACGAAGTTGACTTAAGTGTTCGTCCTTTTGTACTCAAAGGTGATATGGATGAGTTCACATGTGACGCCCTGATTCTTGCGACAGGTGCAACAGCACAATATCTGGGTCTTGAGTCAGAAGCAGCTTACATGGGTCAAGGTGTAAGTGCTTGTGCAACATGTGATGGTTTCTTCTATAAAAACCAAAACGTGATGGTCGTTGGTGGTGGTAATACTGCGGTTGAAGAAGCATTGTACTTATCTAACATTGCTTCACACGTAACATTAGTTCATCGTCGTGACAAATTACGTTCTGAAAAGATTTTGCAAGATCATTTATTTGCTAAAGAAAAAGAAGGCAAGATCAGCATCATTTGGAATCATGAAGTCGATGAGGTTTTGGGTGCACCACAAGCTGGCGTGACGAACGTGCGTTTAAAATCAACGGTTGATCAATCTACTCAAAATGTGGATGTCACTGGTTTATTTATTGCGATTGGTCATAAACCAAATACCACCATGTTTGAAGGTCAACTTGAATTACGTGATGGTTATATTCAAGTTCAAAGTGGCACCAGCGGTAATGCCACTGCAACATCTGTTCCGGGTGTATTTGCTGCGGGTGATGTTGCTGACAATATTTACCGTCAAGCCATTACCTCTGCAGGTTCAGGTTGTATGGCAGCTTTAGATGCTGAAAAATATTTAGATGCACTTTAAAACTGTCGAGATTTTGCTGATCTATTGAATGGATGTTGAAGTGATTTACTCTAACTGACTCTTCTCATTCGTTTACACTAAGCAATTGATCTTATAAACAAAGCCACCATCATCGGTGGCTTTGTTTTATCAAAAATGAATACCACATACCCAAATCATGTTAAAAATGATCAGAAGTTTTTGAAAATTGATTATATTTTGATGACGTGAATAATTCACAGCTTTGGTTTAAAGTATTGATCAAGTTCAATCCACTTTGTATGTTCATACATGACTATGCTCGCACCATCGCAATATTTATTTCCGAACCCTGTCGATACAGATCCTCTAGGTGAAGGACTCATTTGTATTGGTGCTGACCTCTCCCCTTCAACGCTTTATGAAGCCTATACACACGGATTATTCCCTTGGTTTTCAGAAGATGATCCAATCTGCTGGTGGAGTCCTGAACCTCGTTGCATCATCCATCCAGACCAATATCATCCCAGTAAGTCACTGATTCGAAATATGAAGAAGTTCGACTATAAAATCACAGTCAATCATGCATTTGAACGCGTCATTCGCTCATGTTCCTTGCCACGAAGTTATGCCAATGAAACATGGATTTCAGAAGAGATTATAGAAGGATATTGTGAACTTTTTGACGCTGGATTTGCGTATAGCATTGAGGTTTGGGATCACGAGGAACAATTGGTCGGTGGATTATATGGCGTGACCATTGGCAAAGGCTGTTTTGGCGAATCCATGTTCAGTACAGCCACCGATGTTTCAAAAATGGCTTTTTATACCTTAATGCTTATTGGACAAGCCAACCAGCTGCCTTGGGTAGATTGTCAACTCGTCAATGATCATCTTTTAAGTCTAGGTGCTTGTACAATTTCTCGCCAAGACTATCTTAATTCGTTACAAGATGTAATTAAATCACCCCCTATCGATTGGAAAAAATATCAGGAGGGTGTATTTTCAAGTAAAACAATAGCATTAAATGCGAACATCGCGGAATAATTGATGAGGAGAGTCACCCTTATATGAACTCGTATCATCCTAAGTCACTACTCAACGACTTACAGTATTATATAACGCCACCACATGATTGCAGTTATCTGCCTGATAAATCAGCACGCATGGTTTTTTTAGACCCTGCACATAAAATCGATGTGGTCACATTATCTGAATTGTCTCGTACTGGGTTTAGACGCAGTGGTGATTTTGTTTATCGTCCAGAATGTCATTTATGCCGTCAATGCTTATCTTGTCGTGTACCCGTGTCTTCATTTCAAATGAACAGCATTCAAAAGAAAGCATGGAAGCGCAATCAAGATTTAATCATGAAGATTATTCCAACGCATCAAGCCAACATGCAGCATTATCAGCTTTATGAGCGGTATATTAATGAACGTCACTCCGATGGTGATATGTTCCCACCTAGTTTTGATCAATTTGAAAAATTTTTAGTCCATAGCTGTAGCAATAGTTTCTTTTTAGAGTTATGGAAAGATGATCAGTTGATTAGTGTGTCGACCTGTGACGTGTTGGATGATGGTATTTCTGCGGTGTATACCTTTTTTGATCCAAAAGAAAGTCGCAGATCTTTGGGTGTTTTTGCGATTTTAAAACAAATTGAATATGTTCAATCTATTGCTCAAAGTTACGTGTATTTAGGCTATTGGGTGCCGCATTCGAGTAAAATGAATTACAAAGTCCAGTATTCGCCGTTTGAATTTTTACTCGATGGGCAATGGCGCCGCATTAATCGAAGCTTGGATGCTGAAGAAATTCAACATCTCGGCGATATGCTGATGACCACACTACCCTCAGGTTGGAATGACTTTATAAAATAACATTTAAATCACTTTCTAATAGATGATTTACCACACTTCTATTAAATGACCTTTTACTCAATAAAGGGTTATTTGATACGAATTTATTCAATGAATGGCTACTTCATGATCCTTAGACAAATCGCCCGAAATTGAACGAAATCCAATATTTCTCTTACATTTTAAACAGTTGTGCAAAATCATCACTACACGATTTCACCATAATAATCGCATTTTCTTTTGATCCATCAGCTTTAGGATAATAATTGCGTCGTACATCAATCTGGTGGAAACCCGATTTTTCGTACAAAGCAATTGCTGCCAGATTGCTTTCACGCACTTCTAAAAAGATTTGAACTGGGTTGTTTTTTAATTGTTCAATTGAATACTCTAAAAGCTTATATCCCAAACCCTGACCCTGCATTTTTGGATCGATCGCCATCAGCAGTAAATTTGCTTCATCCAATACAGGTTGCAATATGCAAAAACCAACCACTTGCGATTGATATTCGATGACCGTACTTTGGTAAGAGCTTACTGACTCTTCAAACTGTTTCGATGTCCACGGATGTGTTTGTACCAAACGTTCAATTTCAGCGACACGCTGTACATCTGACATCTGCATTTTACGAATCATTTAGGCTTTCTTTCAAAACATCGACATTGGATATGCATTATAAAAACTTTCATCAATAAATACATAAAAAAAGGACAACTGAATGTTGTCCTTTTTACATTATCTAAATTTATAGACCTAATTTTGATTTCCACTTTTCCAATAAACCATCTGTCTCTAAATGATTTGGATGAAAACCAGGTTTGAAATAAGCCAACATCTCTTTGGTCATCCCTGTAATGATGCCTTTCGACGGACTGTATGCATAAATATAAATATCTTTAAATGCATCTACATTGAGCTGTTTATCTTCACGTAATAAGCGTGCTACGAAATATGACTGAACGATTAGAAGTACAACCATGGCCATCACTAAACCACTTGTACGTGCGGCATAAGCTTTAAAGCCTTGACCAAAAACACCTTCAAATACGTCGTAAGCTACGGCTTTATGCTCATTTTCTTCTATCGCATGCCATAACCACATGGTTTTCATGGTTTCATCGGTCATGAGTTCCTGAATATGGTTATTGCGTAACAGTTCTGAAGCAATGGTCGCAGTGAAATGTTCTAAGGCTGTGGTACCAATCAGATCGATCATTTGTTGATTAACACCAAACGGCTTACCAATAAAAGCAGCTGTTTTGCGGAAACCTTGAATCACCGCTCCTGTATACTTTTCTAGACGATCAACATCATGACCAAATTTCTGTGCAGATTGGTTAAAACCTGCATGCTCATGAGTATGCATTGCTTCTTGACCAATAAAAGCACTGATTTCTTTTTGCAATGCTTCATTGTCTTTAATTTCAGGATAATTTCTGACTGCACGAACACTATCAATAAAGAATTTTTCGCCTGCAGGGAATAATGCTGAAAGTGCAGTCATAAAATGAGTTAAGCCTGCTGAACCATTCATCCAATATTCAGGTACGTTTTCAAAATCAAATTTCATACGACGTACAGGAAAACTTGCACCAGCTCGATTCGTAATATTGACTTTTGCATTCATAGAAACACTCCTTTAGACATGCATAACACCATGCCCAATCTTTTTTATTTTCTATAATCAGCATACGAGCTTGTTCCAAATCACCAAAAGCCATACAGGTCAGCCGAATGTCACATGAGGACAATTTAGATTGTCATTGTTCGACAATCTCGCTCGTATTTTTTTAATTTCTTATTTTAAAAAGCAAAAAAAAGCGCCCCAGAGGGACGCTTTTTTTCACACAATCAGCGATTATGCAGTTACTTTAGCAACCACACCAGCACCAACTGTACGACCACCTTCACGGATCGCAAAACGTAGACCTGGGTCCATTGCGATTGGGTGGATTAATTCTACTGACATCTCAACGTTGTCACCAGGCATAACCATTTCAACGCCTTCTTTCAATTGAATCGCGCCAGTTACGTCAGTTGTACGGAAGTAGAACTGTGGACGGTAACCGTTAAGGAATGGAGTATGACGACCACCTTCTTCTTTAGAAAGTACGTATACTTCTGCATCGAATTTAGTGTGCGGGTTGATTGTACCTGGTTTAGCAAGTACTTGACCACGTTGTACGTCTTCACGCTTAGTACCACGTAGAAGAACACCACAGTTCTCGCCTGCACGACCTTCGTCAAGCAATTTACGGAACATTTCTACGCCAGTTACAGTTGTTTTAACTGTGTCTTTGATACCAACGATTTCAACTTCTTCGCCTACTTTCACGATACCTGATTCAACACGGCCAGTTACTACTGTACCACGACCAGAGATAGAGAATACGTCTTCGATTGGCATAAGAATGCTTTGTCGATTGCACGCTCTGGTTCTGGAATGTAAGAATCAAGTGCAGAAACTAATTCGATTACTGCAGACTCGCCATATTGACCTTGGTCACCATTAAGCGCAGCTAAAGCTGAACCACGGATGATTGGAGTGTCATCACCAGGGAAGTCATAAGTAGAAAGAAGTTCACGAACTTCCATTTCTACCAATTCAAGAAGCTCTTCATCATCAACAAGGTCACACTTGTTAAGGAACACAAGGATGTATGGTACACCTACTTGGCGAGAAAGAAGGATGTGTTCACGAGTTTGTGGCATTGGACCATCAGTCGCAGCACATACAAGGATCGCACCGTCCATCTGAGCAGCACCAGTGATCATGTTTTTAACATAATCGGCGTGTCCTGGGCAGTCTACGTGAGCGTAGTGACGAGTTGGAGAATCGTATTCTACGTGTGAAGTATTAATTGTAATACCACGTGCTTTTTCTTCTGGTGCAGAGTCGATTGCTGCGTAATCTTTCGCTTCACCGCCGTAAGTTTTTGCACAGATAGTTGCAATAGCAGCAGTTAAAGTTGTTTTACCATGGTCGACGTGACCAATTGTGCCCACGTTAACGTGTGGCTTATTACGTTCGAACTTAGCCTTAGCCATGAGATCTTCCTTTTTAAACGACTCATGGAGGGGCACTCCATGAGCATTTGGTTTTAACTATGAATTAGTTTGGGCTTATAGTAATCGAAAGATTACTCGTCGTCACCTTTTTTACCGCCAGATTGGAACTTAGAAATGATGCCTTCAGCCACGTTACGTGGAGTTTCAGCATATTTAGCAAATTCCATAGAGTAAGTCGCACGACCTTGAGACATAGAACGCATTTGAGTCGCGTAACCAAACATCTCAGCAAGTGGAACTTCAGCACGAATAGCTTTAGTACCACCAGGTAAATCGTCCATACCTTGAACCATACCACGACGACGGTTTAAGTCACCCATGATATCGCCCATGTAGTCTTCTGGAGTTTCTACTTCAACTTTCATGATTGGTTCAAGAAGAACAGGATCTGCTTTCATGAAACCGTCACGGAATGCGTAAGAACCCGCCATTTTGAACGACAATTCGTCAGAATCGACATCATGGTAAGAACCATCGAACAATGTCGCTTTGATGCCTACAACTGGGTAACCAGCTAGTACACCATTCTTCATACGTTCTTGGATACCTTTGTCAACTGCACCGAAGAATTCTTTAGGTACTACACCACCAACAACTTCTTCAGCGAATTCGTATTCTTTACCAGCGTCAGTATCCATTGGCTCAAGACGTACGTATACGTGACCGAATTTACCTTTACCACCAGTTTGACGAACGAACTTACCTTCTTGCTCAACAGTCTTTTTGATTGTTTCGCGGTAAGCTACCATTGGTTTACCAATGTTCGCTTCAACGTTGAATTCACGCTTCATACGGTCAACGATGATGTCAAGGTGAAGCTCACCCATACCAGCAATAATTGTTTGGCCAGATTCTTCGTCTGTGCGTACACGGAACGATGGATCTTCTTTCGCCAAACGACCAAGCGCGATAGACATTTTCTCTTGGTCAGCTTTAGTCTTAGGCTCTACAGCTAAAGAAATTACTGGCTCAGGGAATTCCATACGCTCTAAAGTGATGATGTGTTTTTCATCACATAGTGTATCACCAGTAGTTACGTCTTTAAGACCTACACACGCAGCGATATCACCCGCACGGATTTCGTCAAGATCTTGACGTTCGTTTGCGTGCATTTGCACGATACGACCGATACGTTCACGTTTAGATTTAACTGGGTTATATACTGGGTCGCCTTGTTTAAGCACACCAGAATAAACACGTACGAACGTTAAGTTACCTACGAACTTGTCATTCATAATTTTGAATGCAAGTGCAGAGAACGGTTGTTCGTCAGATGCTTCACGAGTCGCTTTAGTTTCAGCTTTATCGTCAAGAATACCTTCGATTGGCTTAACTTCAGTCGGTGATGGTAAGAAGTCAATAACAGCATCCAACATACGTTGAACACCTTTGTTTTTGAACGCTGTACCACAAAGCATTGGTTGGATTTCGCAAGCCAAAGTTTGAGCACGAAGACCAGCAACGATTTGTTCTTTCGACAAGTCGCCATTGTTCAAGTATTCGTCCATCAATTCTTCAGAAGCTTCAGCCGCAGCTTCAACCATGTTTGTACGCCATTCTTCAGCAAGTTCTTGAAGTTCAGCAGGGATATCACCGTACTCAAACTTCATACCTTGAGAAGCTTCATCCCAAATGATCTGTTTCATTTCGATCAAATCGATAACGCCTTGGAAGTTTTCTTCAGCGCCAACAGGGATTACTACTGGTACAGGGTGTGCACCAAGACGTGTTTTCATTTGTTCAACAACACGGAAGAAGTTGGCACCTGTACGGTCCATCTTGTTCACGAATGCTAAACGAGGAACTTGGTATTTATTCGCTTGACGCCATACAGTTTCAGACTGAGGTTGAACACCACCTACAGCACAGTAAACCATACAAGCACCATCAAGAACACGCATAGAACGTTCAACTTCGATTGTGAAGTCAACGTGTCCCGGTGTATCAATTACGTTGATACGGTGTTCTGGGTACTGTTTAGACATACCTGACCAGAATGTAGTCGTAGCAGCTGAAGTGATTGTAATACCACGTTCTTGCTCTTGTTCCATCCAGTCCATTGTTGCTGCACCATCATGTACTTCACCAATTTTGTGAGATACACCTGTGTAGAACAAAATACGTTCTGTAGTCGTGGTTTTACCAGCATCGATGTGCGCTGAAATACCAATATTACGGTAACGAGAAATAGGGGTTTGACGAGCCATGATTTCTTGCATTCCTAAATTTTGTTGTTTAAAACAGGACGCTTTAAGCTGCGTAACAGCTTAAAGCGCTTAGACGACAGTTTGGTGAAACCGCCCTATCGTCATCCTGATTAAGGTCTCTTAACCTATTAGAAACGGTAGTGAGAGAATGCTTTGTTGGCTTCAGCCATACGATGCACGTCTTCACGTTTCTTGATCGCTGAACCTTTACCTTCAGCTGCGTCAAGCAACTCACCAGCAAGACGTAAAGCCATAGTTTTTTCAGAACGCTTAGCAGCAGCATCTACTAACCAACGCATAGCCAAGGCAGTACGACGGGATGGGCGCACTTCCATAGGTACTTGGTATGTAGCACCACCAACACGGCGTGCTTTTACTTCGACCATTGGACGAACTTTTTCAAGAGTAGTCTCGAAAAATTCAACTGGGTCTACTTTATTTTTTTCTTGAACGCGGTCTAAAGCACCGTAAACGATACTTTCAGCAATAGACTTTTTACCATCTTGCATTACGTGGTTCATGAATTTAGCGATTGTTTGGCTGCCGAACTTAGGATCCGGAAGGATTTCACGGGCAGCGACTACGCGACGTCTTGGCATTTTAATACACCTAATAAAATTGACACTTCAGGTTTATCCAGCATGAGTACAAAGTGTCATGTACCACTCGCTGGCCTTACTACACGTCGCTTGAATTTCACAAAATTAATGCAGAAATCAGACAAGCGAGACGATAAAGGATTGCGGTTCTACGTTCTTAAGAAAATGTTCTTAAAGAATTATTTCTTAGGACGTTTAGTACCGTATTTAGAACGAGACTGGTTACGATCTTTAACACCAGCACAGTCTAATGAACCACGAACGGTATGGTAACGTACACCTGGTAAGTCTTTAACACGACCACCACGGATAAGAACAACACTGTGCTCTTGTAGGTTATGGCCTTCACCACCGATGTAGCTTGATACTTCAAAACCAGAAGTTAAGCGAACACGGCAAACTTTACGCATTGCTGAGTTAGGTTTTTTAGGTGTAGTTGTGTAAACACGTGTACAAACACCACGACGTTGTGGACAAGCCTTCAACGCAGGAACTTTTGATTTTTCAATCAAAGTTGTACGACCCTTACGGATCAACTGATTTGTTGTTGCCATTTGGCAATTCTCCCGTTAATAAAAAGCCCCAAAAAAATATGACTTTTTGAGGGCATGCAATTGTATGCCAAGATGTAAAAATGGTCAACATTCGACATAGGGTCGAATGTCAACCATTTTGGATTTAACTTTCTAATTGCTAGAAAATTAGACACATTACTTTGCTTTAGGTTGTTCCTCTTTTTTTGTAAGCGAAGATGACTCAGTCGCTTGTTTTTGAGTTTGTGTCGTTTTGTTGTCTTGAGTGCTTTTTTTCACAACTTTGACTGTTGGCTTCGAGTCTACTTTTGCAGCATTCTGATTCGTCTTCGTGGTTTTTTTTGCATTCCCTCTTGTTGCGGTAGCGTTAGCTTCATTTTTTACCTCAACTTGCCTGTCAGCTTGTGTTTTTGCTGGTGTAGTCTGCTTCGTTGCCGTTTTCTGTTCAACTTCCGATACAGCATTTACTTGAGGCTCACTTTTTGCTTGCGTCTCATCTGGTTTAGATGCTGCTGATTTCTCATCTACGGACTTAGACTCAACAGGTTTAGGTTCAACATGTGTCTCAGCAAGCTTTTTCAATCCTTCAGCAACCGATTCTTGCTCTGGTTTTTCTTCAGGCTTTTGTTCAACACGAATCTCTTTGATCACTTGGTTATCGATCTGATCTGGTGCCGAATCTAAATCTGATTGTGGATCCAATTTATTCGGAGCAGATTGATTATCCTGATTCAGCAACGGGCTTGCTTGTTCAATTAAAGCTTTTGATCGTTCATATGCCGTTAAAATATCGACAGGTTCATTGGGATGCTGAAGTAGATATTGTTGCGCGCTCGAAAAGATCACTTCTGCTTTTTTGTTTGCGTCTTCAATCAATTTCCAACTATAGACCGCACCCACACCTGCACCTGCCAGAGGTGTCAGTTTAGATAAAATCGAAATTTTAGGGATATGATTCAACCATGCCCACTTCGCAGTACCATCTTCTTGGCTCATCCATTTTTGTAATACTGCAAAATCATTACTTGAGCCAAGCAACGTTTGAAGTTGCTGTACATTTTGAGTTTCAAGCACATTTGAAAATGCACGTAAAGCAACCAGCACCGTTTGCTTTTCAGCAAGCGCACCTAAGTCAACTTGTTTGAACACATATTCAACAATATCTCTTTCACTTTTCCGATCAAGCTCAAAACCGTGTGCACGACCCGTTTGATAGATTGCTCTTAAAGTCAGCACCAAAGACGTTGGGATATCAATGGCTGTACCAACAACACCTGTTGCTCCCGTTACTGCCCCTTGAACCGCGGCAATCAGTTTGTTTTGATTTGCCAAAGCAGCACTAATACGACTAGAACGAGATGCATCAGATGCAAGTTCGCCTAAATTTTTAGCACCAACTTCCTTTAAAACATGATCAACAGAACTTAACGATGATGAAAAATCATCAAGTTTGTCAAAAAAGTAATCTGCAATTTTATTGTTAAGATCTGGTGAAATAAAGGAAGCAATATTATTCACTTTATTATAATGACGACCCAATAATTGTGCGGTCACTTTAGGAACGTGCTCACGAATCATTTCCTGTGGATTATCTAACTGTTTTTTATCATTCATTGTTTTTTCTTTCGCCTTCCCTTCAATTATTTGATGATCTTCAGGTGTTTGATTCAGTTTCGAAACACTGCCTGGTGCAACATGAGTCAGTAGATCAAACCCTGTGTTGGTGAGCTTTTTAGCCACTCCGAACGCATTCGAAATCAAACCGCGAGATTGTTTGTTATAAGAATTTGCCATATACATCTCTTCCTTACGCATGATCACTTTTGATTAAAATACTATGTGGAGTCAAGATTTAACTCAACTTCATTCTGTTTTCTTTAGTAGGCCATTGGTGAACAAATCTGCCAATTGCGCTTTTCAATAAGACGCATTGATCTGCCATAAGAATTTCAATAACTTTCTGCTATTATGGCTCTAAACTTTAGTAAAAGTAATGTATTCGAAACATGAACAAGTATTGAACATGATATTTGTATCTTTCGAAATAAGATTATTTTAATCATCACCATAATAGGGATCTGTAGATGAAACGTGTTGTAATCACGGGTATGGGTATTAACTCATGTATAGGAAACTCGTTGGAAGACGTGACTCATTCTTTACAAAACGGGATATCAGGCACACGTCATAATCCTACTTATGCTGAATTAAATTTTAAAAGCCATGTCAGTGCAGCCGCAGAACAAAATTTTGATGGGATTGATCGTAAATTAAAACGCTTCATGGGCGTATGTGCCATGTATGCCTACAATGCTGCTGTTGCTGCTGTTGAAAATGCTGGATTAACTGCTGAAGATTTGGCTGGTAACCCGCGTTATGGTATAGCGGGCGGTTCAGGCGGTAACTCAACAGCATCTGTTGCTGAAATGATTGAATTACTTGAAACCAAAGGCGCACGTAAAGTGGGTCCTTTCTTCGTTCCACGTAATATGTCAAATACCATTACAGCAAACGTTGGTGTGGCATTTAAATTACAAGGTGTTGCTCACTCGATTACCAGTGCTTGTGCAACATCTGCAGATGCGATTGGTTATGCTTACAACCTCATCCAATTGGGCAAACAAGACCTAATGCTTGCGGGTGGTGGTGAAGAAGATCATTGGTCACAAAGCTTGTTGTTTGATGCGATGGGTGCATTGTGCTCAAAATATAACGACACACCAGAAACAGCGTCACGTCCATATTCAGCGGATCGTGATGGTTTTGTGATTGCTGGTGGTGGTGGTTTCGTTGTGCTTGAATCACTCGAACATGCTCAAGCACGTGGTGCAAACATCTTGGCTGAAGTTGTGGCATATGCTGCCAACTCCGATGGTGCAGATATGGTAGCTCCATCTGGTGAAGGTGCGACACGTTGTATCTTGATGGCTTTAGATGAAGCGAAACAACACGGTGTAGATAAAATTGACTATGTGAATACCCATGGTACATCGACACCTGCTGGTGACATCACTGAATTAAAAGCCATGGGGCGTGCGTTTGGTGAAGGCAATGTACCTCCTCTTAGCTCAACCAAATCAATGACTGGTCACAGCCTTGGTGCTGCAGGCGTACAAGAAGCGATTTATTCGATCTTGATGATGCAAAATGACTTTATTGCACCAAACATCAACGTGACTGAACTTGATGAAGGTACAAATGGTTATGACGTAGTACTTGAAAAACGTGATGCAAAATTGAATACTGTGATGAGTAACAGTTTCGGTTTTGGCGGCGTGAATGCATGTCTCATTTTCAAAAAATGGGAAGGCTAAGCTGCCCATTTTAGGGTGACTTCATGGATGCTCCATCAGATGCTTTCCTTTGGGTAAAAGCATTACATATTATTGCCGTGGTGTGTTGGTTTGCTGCTTTGTTCTACTTGCCACGGTTATTTGTTTACCATGCCATGAGTGAAGATGATGCCAGTCATCAACGTTTCCAAATTATGGAACGTAAGCTGTACCGAGGTATTATGTGGCCAGCAATGCTTGCCACCCTTATTACAGCACACTTTTTGGTCGATTGGGGCGATGCAACACGACATTACCATGAAGCACTTTGGTTTTATTTGAAAGTTGGACTGGTTGGATTACTAATCATTTATCATTTAGTTTGCGGTTATTATCGTAAAAAACTGATGATTGATCCTCATTATAAATCACACAAATTTTGGCGCTTTTTTAATGAATTGCCGACATTTATCTTATTTGCAGTGGTAATTTTAGTGGTGGTTAAACCACAATTCTAAATGTCATTGCAAAATAAAAGCCTCCTGAATGGAGGCTTTTCTTATTCATACGACTTGATTCAACATCTAAAGATTTAAGTTTCATTCATCTTTTAAAAATTTCTGACGGATTTTTAAATTAAGTGGATTGGAATAAAATTTTTCAATCAATCCACTTAAAATAAATACACTGATGAAATAGATCGGCAATAACATCAGCTTTTCAATTGGTATGGTTTCCTTGGGTAAATACAGCACTTTCATCAAACCCAGAATAATTAAATGAAATAAATACATCTCATAACTAGACTTCCCAATCCAAACCAATGTGCGAGTACAGAAGCTTTGCTGATTAGATTGCTTCGGTTGCGACCAAGCTAGAATTAAAAGTGCTGTCAAAAATGCAAATAGACTGATCCCCCATACACTCACTTGCTTGATTGGTGCATATAAATAAAGTCCAACCATGAATAAAGCAATAACGAAAGCCCACCATCGAGCAATGTGAATTTTATGGTTAAAATGATGAATAAATAAAGCGCTTAAACACCCGATGGCGATCCCATCAAAACTTGAAAAATAATGATAAAGGTATGCTCCACTTTCTGCACCAAAGTGCAAAAATCGGAAATAAGGTGCATACATAACAATTGCCAATAAAAATATGGGCAATGCTTTTCCCTTTCCTAGTGTCAGACACAGTATTGGGAAAACAAGATAGAAAATCTCTTCAACAGATAATGACCACAACACGCCCAATGCGTAATTCACCCAACCATATTCAATGATGAGGATATTCATCCAAAAGGTAAAAGCTGAAAAAAGGGTTAATTCGTAAGAAACATCTATGCCATTTGGTGCTTGATTCATAAATGGTGCTAAGCCCATTGCGCCCAGTATAGTGACCAACAGCACCAACAAGACTAAACACGGCATGATTCTAGCGATACGTCGAATATAGAATTCTTTTAAATTGACTTGGTTCAATGCATTGTGACGTCGCAGAATATTCTGGGTAATCAAAAATCCAGAGATAACGAAAAACATCGTCACCCCATAATTTCCATTTCGCGCAATTAGGGTGATCAGACTTTCTTCACCTAAGGTCACGCCCAAAAAAGTGTCATTCAACTTATAAGGAATATTGAAATGATGGATGAGCACCAAAAGTATGGCAATTCCACGTAAAACATCAATTTGATAATTTCGTATTGTAGACATATATAGTTTATTTTTTTAAAGGCTTGGCTATTTAAACACAAGCTTCAACATAAGCATGCATGAATAGCCATAAAAAAGCTGATGAAAATATCATCAGCTTTTTTGAATTCTCAAACTTGATACAAACAACGATTTAAAGCAATGTAACAGGCTAAACCTTAAAATAGGCGCGACTTAACAAACCTAAAATCTAAAGCTGTTTACCCATTTTTTTAATTCGTGGGATATAAAGTACACGATAGGTAATGGCTAAAATAATTAACCACAACGGACTAATGATCAAAGCCTTTAAGGTATCTGGTTCTAGACTCAAAATCACTAAAGTAAATAACAAGAAAATCAACACAACGTAGGACATGAAAACCCCACCAGGCATTTTAAATGTCGACTTTGCATGCAACTCTGGTGCACGTTTTCGATAACGAATGTAGCACACCATGATCAGCCCCCAAATACTAATAAACAGAATCACACACAGTGAACTGGCTAAAGTAAATGCCTCAATCGTATTTGGGACAAAGTACTGTAATGCGGCTCCCGCTAAAATAAACAGGCACGAGAAAAACAAGCCTTTTGCAGGCACAGCACGAGACGATAACTTGGCTAAGGCTTGTGGTGCTTGACCATCTTTCGCCAATCCAAACAACATACGACTCGTCGAGAATACACCGCTATTCATCGATGACATCACTGAAGACAACACCACCAAATTCATAATAATCGCAGCAGATCCAATACCTGCATGCATAAATAATGAAACGAATGGACTTTTATCGGCTGGAATTAAATTCCATGGTGTGACTGACATGACAATAAAAAGCGATAATACGTAGAATAAAATGATTCGCGTTGGAATTGCATTCACTGCTTTGGGTAAGTTTTTTTCTGGATCTTTGGTTTCTGCTGCCATGGTTCCGAGTAGTTCTACCCCAACAAAAGCAAACAGTGCGATTTGGAAGCCTGCTAAGAAACCTGACGTTCCTTTAGGGAACATGCCCCCATGTGACCATACATTACTAAAGCTGGCCAAGGTTCCATCAGGAGAATGGAAATGATTAAAAACCATGAAACCACCAACCACAATTAAACTTAAAATGGCAATAATTTTGATTAATGCAAACCAGAATTCAATTTCACCAAATAACTTTACCGTCAATAAATTGATACCGAGAACCAATAAAACACAGCCCGCACTAATCATGGCTTGACCCATTGGGGTAAAGGCCATATCTGGCGGTAGCCAAAAGTTTAAATAATTAATAATGGCAGCGAGATCGGCAATACCGACTAAAACCCAACCCAACCAATATGACCAGCCAATGTAATACCCTGCTCCTGGTCCAATCAGATCATGTGCCATATCAATAAATGATTTGTAATGCAGATTAGAAAGAAGTAACTCACCCAATGCACGCATCAGGAAAAAGAACATCACACCAATAATCATATAAATAATCAGGATGGAAGGACCAGCAAGGGAGATTGTTTTACCCGATCCCATAAATAAACCGGTACCAATCGCACCACCAATGGCGATTAACTGTAGATGTCGATTTGATAATTTACGTTGTAATTCATGCGGCGACGATACATCGTCCTCTTTTTGATCTATTGTTGTCATCGTTAAACATCCTTATAAAAAATCAAAAACAAAATACTGTGATCTTGAAACTCAAGCACTCCTGATCGGTTTCAATTCACAAAATAACCATCAAATTTCAGTACCTTTACTGCGTAAAAATTTTCGCATAACACATTCATCATCTTTTCATATTCATGTTTTTATTTGTAAGTTCCATGAGCTATCTATTTTTGTGCAGCAATCACTGCAATCTCAATCAACCAATCTGGATTGACCAAATCCGCTTGTATTGTTGCACGTGAAGGTGTCACACAACCCTGTAGCCATTCAACCCAGACAGCATTCATTTTTGGAAAATCATCTAGATTTTTGATGAAAATCTGCACCGACAATAAGCGTGATTTATCCGTATTGGCTTGCGCTAAGAGCTGATCAATGGTCGCCAAAATATCACGTGTTTGGGCTTCAATATCAGGCACTTTGGTTTTTGGAACCTGACCTGATAAATACACGACACCGTTAAATATTGTCACCGCACTCATTACTTCTGTGCTGTTGAACTTTTGTATATCTGAATGAGACATATCATTTTCCTTATCATTGAATTTTTTAATTAAAATGTATTGTTGTCGATTGAAAATTGCACTCGTCTAGTTACACCACACATGAGCTCATAACTGACCGTGCCAGCACTATTTGCGACATCGTCTATAGCTAAAACTGTACCTTGAGAAGAATAGCCCCAAAGCACCACTTCACTACCAACATGTGCTGACTCAACCTTTCTTAAATCGACTGCGAGCATATCCATACTGACACGACCTAAAGTCTGCGTTCGAATAGAGTGGACTAATATAGGCGTTCCTGTGGGAGAAATACGCTGATAACCATCGGCATAGCCACATGCAACGATACCAATTTGCATGTCTTCTGGAGCAATAAACTGCGACCCATAACCGACCGACTGACCTTTTTTTATCGTTTGAATGGCAATGATTTCACTGCGTAAACTCATGGTCGGTTTCAAATTCCAGTCTTGAATACTATGTGTCGGATAATCTGGCGAACTGCCATATAACATAATGCCACTACGGATTACATCGGAATGAATGTTGGATGAATAACGTAAAATCGCAGCGCTATTACACAGTGAACGTTCGCCCGGCAAGCCTTCAATCGTCCTTTCAAAGACTGTGACTTGATAATCAATGCCCCGCTCACCAAAACGTTCACCATCGGCGTCTGAAAAGTGCATCATATGCGTGATTGAGCCGACACATTGAAGTTGAATCAGTTCTTGCCAAATCTCCCGATAATCTTCAGGGGTAAAACCCAAGCGGTTCATACCACTGTTCATTTTTAAATAAACATCGAAACGGACTGCATGATGTCCCAAAGCATCGAACTGTTTCAGCCACGCTACTTGATGATGGCTATGTAAGCTAAAACTCAAATCCTGTTCTGCACATACATATAAATCTTGAAACGAAAAAATCCCTTCTAAGAGTAAGATTCTACCTGTCCAACCCAAAGCTCGTATACGTTGTGCCTCTGCCAGATCGAGCAAAGCAAAACCATCGGCTGATTTAAAAGCATCATAGACTCGTTCAATACCATGACCATAGGCATTGGCTTTCACCACAGCAAAGACCCGACTGTCTGGCATATGTTGTCGTGCAATATTGAGATTATGGGTTAATGCATGAGGATGAATAATCGCTTGAATTGGGCGTGGCATAAAACTCTTCCTTGAGTACACACTGAATCATTTATTGTTTTTTATTTCATTCAGCATGTCATTTAAATACATGCTGAATGCGTTCATTCGTTCTGATTAGGCTGCAAATGGGTAACGCTGAATCGATAAACCTTCAGTGCTAATGTCGGGTTGATGATTCATAACTAAATCGCTGATCAATTTGCCTGAACCACATGCCATAGTCCAACCTAGCGTGCCATGACCTGTATTTAGGAACAGATTTGGAAACTTGGTTGCACCTATAATTGGCGTACTGTCTGGAGTCATCGGACGTAGTCCTGTCCAGAATGATGCTTGTGCCAAATCGCCACCTGGAAATAAATCTTGAGTGACCATTTCTAAGGTTGCACGGCGGTCTTGGTTTAATCCATGATTAAAACCACTCAGTTCAGCCATACCACCAACACGAATACGCTGATCAAAACGTGTAATCGCAATCTTATAAGTTTCATCTAAAACTGTTGATTGTGGAGCAAAGTTCGCATCCACAATTGGAATAGTCAGTGAATAACCCTTCACTGGATAGACTGGCAGATTCAATTCAAGTGGTTTTAAGAAATCACGTGAATAGCTACCAAATGCCAAGACATAACGATCGGCAGTCATCACCTGACCATTCACCAGCACGCCTTTGATTTCATCGCCTTCAACGATGAGTTTTTCAACATTTTGATTAAACTTAAAGTTCACACCCAGTTGTTGAGCAATATTGGCCAAGGCATTGGTGAATAAGTAACAATCGCCAGTTTCATCATTGGGTAAATGCAAACCACCGACCAATTTGTCTTGTGCATGTGCCAACGCAGGCTCAACTTTGGCAAGATCATTCCCCAATAACAATTCATGCGGAACGCCACATTCTTTTAATACAGCAATATCACGTTGAACAGCTTCAAGTTGAGCTTCTTTACGGAAAACCTGAAGTGTACCTTTAGAACGATTTTCATAATGGATACCCGTTTGTTTACGCAGTTCGCGCAAGCAATCACGGCTATACTCTGCAACTCGTGTCATGCGTTCTTTATTGATGGCATAACTTTGTGGATTACAGTTTTTCAGCATTTGTGCCATCCACTGGAGTTGCCACATGCTTCCGTCCATATTAATCGCCAATGGCGCATGATGCTGGAACATCCACTTGACCGCTTTAAATGGAATACCTGGTGCTGCCCAAGGGGTCGAATAGCCCGGCGAAATCTGCCCTGCATTGCCAAAGCTGGTTTCCTCCGCAGGACCTGACTGACGATCCAGCACAGTGACTTCCGCACCTTGTTGCGCAAGATAATAGGCACTTGCAACACCAATAACACCACTACCTAATACGATGACGCGCATATCGAATCCCTCGAGCACAAAGTTACAAATTAGTTTATTTCACTAGTGTATTTTGGTTTAAAGAGTTTATTTCACTATTTTTATGGCTATAATCTAGGTGAATTATTGTTTTTGTCGTGCCAAATAAAAAAATAAAGGAAAAAGTTGATGCGTCCTTTAGACCGTACCGATCGCATGATTTTAGATATTTTGCAAAAAGATGGTCGCATCGCGATTAGTGAATTGGCATCACGAGTCAACCTGTCGACCACGCCCTGTTCTGAACGGGTGAAACGATTAGAGCGTGAAGGTGTGATTATGGGCTATTACGCTAGACTCAATCCTGCGCATTTAGAGCGAAATCTTTTGGTCTTTTTAGAGATTAAACTTTCTGCCAAATCGGGCGATGTGTTTGATCAAGTTGCGAAAAATTTAGTTGAGATTCCTGAAGTTTTGGAATGTCATCTTATTTCAGGTGAATTTGATTACTTAGTGAAAGCACGTTTAAAAGAAATGAAAGCTTATCGCAAGCTATTGGGTGATTTATTGAAAATGCTTCCTTCATCCGCTTCATCACATAGTTATATTGTGATGGAAGAAGTGAAGGAAACCTTGTATTTGGATTTGAAATAATACCAACCGTTCTTAGATCGTTATTTAATTTAAATGATCTAAAATTTCAAAAAAATTCTGAATACGTGCTTTAGGATTAGCTACAGTTAATTCTTCATCAGAACCATAACCATATTCCACCGCAATGGTTTCAATGCCATTCTTTCTTGCCCCCAAAATATCATGCTCACGATCCCCAACCATGATGCATTCATTCGGATCTAATTGTTCTTTTTCCAAAATAAAAGCAATCAAATCCGCTTTATTGGTACGTTCACCATTTAATTCACTGCCATATGGGTATTCAAAATATTGCAAGAGATCGAAGTGTTCTAAAATCTGACGTGCATATACTTCTGGTTTTGCTGTCGCTAAAAATAGTCGATAGCCCTGAGCTTTTAATTGTTTTAGCGTTTCAGGTACATCTTCAAATAGATGATTTTCAAATAATCCAACCGTTGCGAAACGCTCACGATAGCCTTGTAAGGCTTGTTCTGCCAAGACATCATGCGCATCAACATTTAACAGTTTCGCCAGCGATGCTTTTAATGGTGGGCCAATAATCCAGTCAATATTTTCATCTTCAGGAATCGGATGTCCTACTTTGTTCAGTCCGAAACGCGCCGATGCGGTAATACCTACTTTCGGATCGGTTAATGTGCCATCCAAATCAATCAATATATTTTTAATCACAACCTACCCTTTCGCCCAATCTAACCACAAATGACTATCGAGACTTTCCTCAATTTTTCCTATACTAACGCAAATTGATTCAATTAAGGATGTTGTCGTGCGCCCTACCGTACTTTGTTTTTCAGGCTTAGATCCTTCTGGCGGTGCTGGTTTGCAAGCGGATATTGAAGCCATTGGTCAAAGTGGTGCACATGCGGCCATTGCTTGCACAGCATTAACCATTCAAAACTCACAGCAAGTTTTTGGGTTTGAGGCAACATCTAAAGATTTATTACTGGCTCAAGCCAATGCAGTGGTCGGTGATTTACCCATTAAAGCTGTGAAATCTGGCATGCTTGGTACAACTGATAATATTGCGGCTTTAGCTGAATTTTTACGTGCACATCCTGATTATATCTATGTGCTCGATCCTGTTTTAGTAGCCAATAGTGGTGGTTCATTGGGCAATCAGGAAACATTGGTGAAAGCCTTTGTCGAACTGATTCCTCTTGCGACTTTAATTACCCCGAATACCGTTGAGCTTCGTGCTTTAACAGGTGAGCAAGACTTAGAACGTGCCAAAGAAAAATTATTTGAAATGGGTGCACAAGCTATTTTGGTGAAAGGCGGTCATGAAGATACCCCTGACTATATTCAAAACTCACTCTATGTGAATGGTGAATTAATCTCTCAAACGCAATGCCCACGTTTAGAAGGTGAATATCATGGCTCAGGATGCTCATTGGCAAGTTTTATTGCGGGTCGTTTAGCACAAAGTGAAAGCTTAAAAAATGCAGTTCATCATGCTGAAACGTGGTTATTTGGTGTATTAAAACGTGCAGAAACACCTGTTGAAGGTGGGCAAAAAATTCCGAAACGATTTTGATTTTTTAAATATTCCCTCCTCTCTCACGAGAGGGTTAGGGAGAGATACTAATGATCAAGCTCACCAGCTTTGATGAGCTTTCTCTATTATCACCATCACTTCACAAAATTATTCACAATCAAATCCTTCACATCATCGACTCGTCCTGCAAGCAATGCCTTAACAGCATACATTGACGTTGAGGTGACTTGATTCAAATTCGGATCGGGTGGCATCACCAATTCCATTGGATTGGTATGCACATCAAGCAATGCAGGTCCATCATGATTTAAAAAGTGCTGAACAGCTTCTTCCAATCCCTCACCTGTGGTCTGTGTACGACCATAGATGCCAATCGCTTCAGCAACTTTACCAAAATCAGGATTGACTAAATCCGTATAATTATCCAATAAACCTTCAACCTTTTGTTCCAACTCTACAAAGTTGAGTGAGCTGTTATTCAGCACGACTATTTTAATTGGTAATTTTTCTTGAATCGTTGTTAATAAGTCGCCCAATAACATCGCCAAACCACCATCACCACAGATTGCAATGACTTGTCGATTTGGAAACGCTTTTTGAATTCCTAGCGCTTGAGGCATAGCATTGGCCATGGTGCCATGTAATAAACTGGTTAAGGTTCGACGCTGACCATTGACATCAATATGACGTAAAATCCACACCATTGGCGAACCACCATCACCTGTAAATACAGCATCTTCATCTGCATATTTATTCAGCAGAGAAACCAAGTATTGTGGATGAACCAAACCATCTTTACCCACACGTTCTTCTTTTAAACGAGCTTCATGCGCTTGTTCTTTAAGTTCCAAACAATGCTCTAAAAACTGATGGTTATCGTTATTGTCTAAAAGTGGCAATAATGCATTCACCGTTGGCGCGATATGTCCAACCGCTCCAAATGTAATCGGATGACGGCGTCCTAAATGTGTTGCATCAATATCAATCTGAATAATTTTGGCATGTTTCGGATAATACTGTGACCAAGCGAAATCTGTTCCAAGCAAAATCAGCACATCACAATTCATAATGGCATGTAAACCGGCTTTATTGCCAAACATCCCATTCATGCCCAAATTGTAGGGATTGTTATATTCAATAAAATCTTTGGCACGTGAGGTATGAACGACTGGTGCTTTGAGTTTCTGCGCCAATGCCACCACTTCTGTATGCGCCTGAGCTGAACCAATACCCGCATAAATAGTCACTTTTTCATGCGGATTGATGATTTTGGCAATTTGATCAAGCTCAGTATGAAAAGGAATCGTTTGTGGATTGGGGTGATGAATTTGAAATGGCAAAGATTCTTCAACTGTTTGCAAGCTGATATTGGTTGGCATAATCACCACAGCTACACCACGTTTATTGATGGCCGCCTGACAGGCCAAAGTCATGATATGACGAGCTTGGCTCGCAGCTGTGATTTCTTCACAATAGACAGAGCAGTTCTTGTAAATCGATTTAAAGTCGACATATTGAGGAAAGTCAACAAATCCTGCTTGGTCTGTTGCAAGCTGGCTAGCAATCAACACCACAGGCGAACCATTGCGATGTGACTCATACAGTCCATTAATGAAATGCAAACTGCCTGGGCCACACGAACCTGCACAGGCGGTGAGGTTTCCGCTGATTAATGCATCTGCGCCTGCAGCAAATGCACCCACTTCTTCATGGCGTACATGAACCCACGAAATAGAGCTTTTCGAGATCGAGTCGGTAAAATGATTTAAAGTATCACCAACAATGCCATAGCAATGTTTCACGCCCGCTTTTTCAAGCACATCGACCATAATGTCAGATACTTTCTTTGCAGTCATAGTCTTCTACCCATCTTTATTATGAAGTTCAAACGCATATGAAAGATTGAATAGCATCTGCAGAGATGATGCGAAGTTGCTATTTGATAAATAGACAACCTCAAAACACATTCAATCCATATGTTTTGTTCTTTTCATATTGGGCATGTTGCTCTATGAAAAAATAGAGCGCGACTGTCATGATTTGTAATTTTTTGCTTGATAAAGCATTTAATGCATGATGAATACTTTCAAGCTAAATCATCTATCTACATTTATAATGATGGTGGTGGAGCGCTTGTAGATCCTTGATGTTTCTCTTTTAAATTTTGCACATGTTGTCGATTAGTCTTCCAAGATTTTTCTAATATTTCTTTTTCAATTCTAAACTGAATACGTTTGAGCTTGATTGAAGAAATGACAGGTTCTTGAAAAGTTTTTACATAATCCACCCATGCAGCACCACGAAATACATTTGCAGGCATCTGGGTTTTAAACTCACAATCTGGCATAAATACGATGATTGAATGTAAATACTTAGCTTCAACCACATCTGACAAAATCTGCTCTAACACCTTACTGTGCTTATAATTTTGATGCAGTGGATTCTGAAATTTGTAGCTTTTTTTATAGATGTTTTGTGTCCAAGTTTTTTGACGTTCACCGCCAAAAATCCATCCTGTATAGTTTTTCGTTTCAATGATAAAAATACCATAAGGACTCAATAGAATATGATCAATTTGGGTTGTTCCCGTACTTTCATCGGGAAGCGTACAGTCATTGAGTAAAATATATGGTTCTTTTAAATACAGCTTAACATGTGTGCTGACAGCGAACTCACCCAATTTACCTTTAATCAATGGCTTAAATACTTTAAATAAAAATCCAATCATAAACAGTGGAATCATCCACCAGATTTGTGAGGTTATAGTCCCCGCAATATTTAAACTTTGACTCATTGTAATATTCATTTTTTATTCAAAACATAATCATATAATTACAATGACTTAGACACAATTAACATCGTAAAATTTACTTGAATAAAATCAATCAGATTCTATATCCAATAATATTTGTTTATTCTCCAAACCGCCTGCAAAACCGACCAATTTTCCATTTGCACCAATGACACGATGGCACGGTACAATAATCGAAATCGGGTTTTTACCATTGGCAGCGCCTACCGCCCTCACTGCTTTAACATTACCAATCTGCATTGCAATTTCTAGATAAGTTCGGGTTTCGCCAAAAGGGATACTCAATAGTGCATACCAAACCTGTTTTTGAAAATCAGTCCCAATGAAATCCAGTGGCACATCAAATTGCTTTCTTATACCTGCAAAATATTCATTTAATTGGTTTTCAGCTTCCAATAAAACAGGATGGTCTAATCGTTCGATACTTGAAGAAATACGCACACGTTTTGGATCATCATTTTCCCAAAGTACAGCCACCAAAGCTGCATCATGTGCTACAAGGGTTAAACATCCAACTGGTGTTGTGATCTGTTTATGAAAAAGTTGCATCACCCAAAGTCCATATTCTTTTACTTCATCAAGATGACAGTTTCATCAAAATGAGTCCAGAGATAATGAGTACAGCTGCAAGCATCCGCATTACTGAAGCAGGTTCACCCAAAATCATGATTCCAACCAAGAATGAACCAACTGCCCCAATGCCAGTCCACACTGTATATGCTGTGCCTAAAGGTAAAGTTTTCATGGCATACGATAAAAGAGCAAAACTAGCAAGCATAAACACAATGGTTAAAATACTCGGAAGCAACTGAGTAAAGCCTTCTGAGACTTTCATAAAATAAGCCCAAACCACTTCAAAAAACCCAGCCAACACCAATAACATCCAAGCCATATCAAAACCTTACAACCAAACCATCTAAATAAAAATTTTAAATATGCGATTTAAAAACCAAAAAAGTTCAAGCATCTAAATACTTGAACTTCATTTCAATACATCAAGATGATGACAATTTCATCAGAATTAAACCAGACACAATCAGCACAGCAGCAAGCATGCGCATCGCACTGGCTGGCTCACCTAAAACAAAAATACCAACCAAGAATGAGCCAATAGCACCAATGCCAGTCCACACTGTATATGCTGTGCCTAAGGGTAAAGTTTTCATGGCATGTGCCAATAAACCAAAACTCAGGATCATAAAGAAAATGGTAATAACGCTCGGGGTGAGTTTGGTAAATCCCTCAGACAATTTCATCGAATATGCCCAAACGATTTCAAAAATTCCTGCAAAAAATAGAACGATCCAAGCCATGATGACTCCTCCAATATTTTCAAATTAAGATTGATCTTGAAAACTAGGTTTGAGTCAGGTCGTCCTGACGTTTTTTCTTGCTGCATCATGCTGAGGGACAGAAGGATTCAAACAAAAATTTAATCCATTTGCTGATGCACCAAGGGAGGTCGTTCCCCCTCTATTGGTTTTATTATAGTTATTTATGCATCATTTTTGAACATATTTTACAGATCTTCACCAGATTCATGATTTCACTTTGTTCATAAAATAAAAAAAGCACCATGAATGATCATAGTGCCTTGCTGAATAAATTGAAAAATACAATGATATGCTCAATATTTTAAAAGAATGTTTCTAAAATCTTAACCTTAAACCTGCACCATACAACCAATCTGCTTGTTTCTGTAGATAAGTCTCACCAATTCGTGGCTTTTCACCTCTATCATAGACATAAGCAATATCCAAAAATGGCATAACACGTTTATTGATCTCATAACGTGTTTCCACTCCAAACTGGGTTTGGTTAAATCCTGTTTTTTTGGCAAAGTCAGATTCATCTTTAACAATGATCGTCATGTCCAAATAAGGTTTTAAAATCAATTTCTGCGTGAGCAACACATCTCGTTCAAGCTCTAAACTGAAAGAAATTTGGTCATCTTGCCCGATATATAGATAAGCATCGGTTTCAAAATAATACGGCGCTAAACCTTGAATCCCAAAAACCGCATCGACTTGATTTTTCTCTGTCGAATGCGTCTGATCATAACGATATCGCAGCCCTGCTTGAACATCCCAAAAATCAGCAACATTTCGACTATACATTGCCGAAACATCATAATTTTCAGGTGTCGATTCAGCTTTATTGGCATGAGCTTTTAAGTAGATTTTATTTTCGTCTGAACCCATCCAAGACTCGAGCTCAGAAGAGAATTGTCCTTGGCCGTCATGATTCAACATCCATTTATTCTCAAAAACAGAGCGTTGGTACATTTGTCCACCATGCTCTTTTTGATGATTCACATGAGATGCTTGATTCGATTGAGATTGAAGATTTGATGTTATTGGCTTTGATGCGATGGATGAATGTTGATGCTGCATTTGCCCATGATTTTGACTGTGATCATGTACATCTTGCGATTGCATTTCATATTTTTTACTTAGGCTATTTTCTTGATTTTGATGATTCATATGTTGAGCATGATCCATATGTTCCATTTCTTCAGCTTGTAAATACGAACACATAGACAAACTGACCACTCCTGCCAGAAATGATCTTTTGAGTGCTAATTGGGGGAGTTGTGCGAGCGAATTAATGATGTACATGTGCACCTCCCTGTTTCATTTGAGACGTTGCAGGTGCTTCAACATTTTGATCATCCACTTTTGCCACAATCAGTTTATTCATCATGCCTGAGCTCATGTGATACAACAAATGACAATGAATCGCCCACTCGCCCAGTTCATCTGCGGTCAATAATGCCGTCACCGTCTTACCAGGTGGCACAATGAGCGTATGTTTATTTGGCATTTGACTGGCAACTTGACCATTTTCCAGTTGCATGAACATGCCATGTAAATGCATCGGATGCGCCATCATGCTGTCATTGATAAATTTCAGACGAATCCGTTCGCCATATTTCACCGTTAGCGGTTTGGCATCACTGAATTTTTCACCATTCATGGTCCAAATATAACGTTGCATATTACCGCCCAAACGTATTTCCAATTCACGCTCAGGTGAACGCACATCAGACTGTGGCTTTAAGGCTTTTAAATCTGCATATTTCAATGCTTTTAAGCCTTTTGGCGTTGATGTATTTGCCCATCCATAAACAGATTTTTCTAGATGATTTTGTTGTTCTGTTCCCTGTCTTAAATGTGCATGATGATCTTGTGCTGATGTTGTCTCTGAACCAAAAACAGGAAGGTTCATTGATAAATGATTCATCTCTGCATGGTTCATTTTTTGATGATTCGGTGATGCATGATCCATCGAATGATTTGCCATAGCAGTGTGATTGATTTGTTGTGGTTGAATAGATTGATTCATGGATGCATGATCTATGTTCGAATGACTCATTTCCAAATGATCCTTACTTGAATCATCTTTCACGCTATGTCCCATATCTTCCATAGTCAATAAAGCACGTGGGCGATGTTTTGGAACTTGAACAGCATGTTGCATTATCGGCTGATTTTCATTCTGCAACGTTGCCAAAGCAAAACCACTACGGTCAATCGATTCTGCCTGAATCTGATAATGGTCTGCCTTCGGTTCTACAATCACATCATAGGTTTCTGCTGCACCAATACGAAATTCATCAACTGCTACAGGCTGTACAGCTTGACCATCGGCACTGACCACGGTCATTTTTAAGTTGGGAATCCGCACATCAAAAAATGACATGGCTGCTGCATTAATGAATCGTAAGCGAATACGTTCATTTGGCTTAAACAGACCTGTCCAATTTTGTATAGTCGTTTTGCCATTCACCAAAAAGGTGTAACCCGTTACATCGGACAAATCTGTTTTGGACATACGCATTTGATTCCACATGCGGCGGTCTTGAAGTGTCTCTTTTAACCCTGTGGTTTTGGCTTGCTTCAATACATCAAATACCGTTTGACGTTGGTTTTGATAATATTCCGCATCTTTTTTGAGATTGATTTGAATGTGCTTACTGGAAGATTCGTGAAAATCAGAGAACATCACCACATAATCACGGTCAGTTTTTTCAAATGTAGTGCTTGACTGATGATTTTTTGGATAAATCACCAAAGCACCATATAAACCGTCTTGTTCTTGACCTTTGGAATGCGCGTGATACCAGTAGGTTCCACTTTGACGTACTTTAAATTTATAGACAAAGTCGCCATTCGGTTTAATCGCATTAAAACCGTTAAACCCTGGCACACCATCCATAATGCCAGGCAATAAAATACCGTGCCAATGAATCGAAGAGTCTTGTTTTTTTAGTGAATTATGCACATGAATGACTGCATCATCACCTTCGTAAAATTCAAGTAATGGCGCAGGAAATTGCCCATTTACTGTGATTTTTTTAACTGCTCTCCCTGTAACATTAATGCTCTTTTCAGCAATATCTAAATGATATTCTTTGACTGCCGCCTGTACCCAAGTGACTGAGCACAGCGATGCAAGAAACAATATAGTTCGGCATAATGACCGAAATAAAAATGTAGACATGACTTCATCCTAATCTTGAAAAATGGCATCTTGAAAGATGCATTGAAATAAATTTTCGAGAAGGATTAAGCTTTGGGTGGTCTGAGTATTTGCTGCCAATAACCAGTTAAATGTTGCGCTTGATCGGTATCATAATCTTGTGAGACATATTCTTGAGATTGCATTACAACGACTTCAAACTGATGATCTTGAGCATAAATACTATTTGAAGTTTGACAATGAACTTGCGCACAGTCATGACATTGAACATGATCTGCGGTCTGATCATCCATATTTAAGCAGAACAAATCATGTTGCTGTTTATCTGCATCATGATTTTTTGCATCAAATCCCTTTGTATGCTGTGGCTGTTCATGCTGTTTTTGCGCTACATGATGAGACTGAGTGTCATGCTGAAGCTGATGACAATGGGCCGCAGAGGTTATTTCTAGAGAGTGCGTTTTGTTCTGTTGGTGGGTTGGGATATTCATTTGCTGATGCATCAACTGACCCGATGCCAAAACCACACTGCTCCATCCCATAGCAAAAACCATGAGACCAACAAACCAAAGTCGTTTGAAGAAGTGTTTCAACAAAACAAAAAATCCTGTGTAATGAGTCTTTAACTTAATTCATTCATGTGAATATTTTAACTTTTAAGATTTATAACATAGTTGGATAAATTGTGCACAACTTTTAAATTTAAACCAATTCAATCACAGTTATTGATTAATAAGTTATTTATATCTATTTGGTTATTTTATATTCATCACATTTTAACTGAAATGACGACTCAGTCACCCTATAATTAAAGGCATCTAACAAATATAAAAAGAACTCAATTGAGTTCTTTTTATACATTTTAGGTCTAAATATTAAACCATTGATGCACAATCGTTTATAAAATAATCGAGTTATCCATACTGTTATCAACACAGATATCGACATGGTTATAAACAAAGTTATCCACAATCTTGCGTACAAATATTCAGATTTCTTATACCTGAATTGAACCAACTTTAGCTAATTCAGAACGCATTTCATCAATTACAGCTTTATAATCTGGCTTACCAAAAATCGCAGATCCGGCAACAAACATATCTGCACCCGCTTCAGCAATTTCACGAATATTGGCAGGCGTTACACCACCATCAACTTCCAAACGGATATCACGTCCTGAAGCATCAATGATCTTACGTGCTTGGCGTAATTTTTCTAAAGTCATTGGAATAAATTTTTGACCACCAAAACCAGGGTTCACACTCATCAAAAGTACTTGATCCACTTTATCTAAAACATAGTCAAGATAATGCAATGGTGTAGCTGGATTAAATACTAAACCTGCTTTTGCACCACCAGCTTTAATCAACTGTAATGAACGATCAATATGATCTGTTGCTTCTGGATGGAAGGTAATAATATCTGCACCTGCGTCCAAGAAGTCACCGATCATACGATCTACAGGTGACACCATTAGATGTACGTCAATTGGTGCTTTAATTCCATAATTTTTCAGAGCTTTACATACCCCTGCACCAAAAGTTAGGTTGGGTACATAGTGATTGTCCATCACGTCAAAATGCACAACATCTGCTCCAGCTTCGATAACATTTTCAACTTCCTCGCCTAAACGAGCAAAATCTGCAGATAAAATTGAAGGTGCAATTAAAAATGGCTTGGACATGATGAACCTGGCTCAGAATGATGATATGAATAAATGATTATAACAAATTTAAGCGTCCGTTTTATTTTCGTTCACCTAGGTTTTAACGATAACAGTCAATGAATTGACCGATGCTACTTTCGCAAAGCAGCATTCTATTTTTGTTACAGATGAGAATCATTCTCTTTGTTATAGTAGTGGTATCTATTTAACTTTATGAGTACAACAATGAAATCAGTAACAACGATTCATACAGACCAAGCCAAACGTATTGCAAAACGACTTTTGAATCATTGGAAACACAAATTTGAGGTTGCTGAAACCGAGCAGCAATTCAGTATATTTATGCCTGATGCAACCGTAATTCTGAGTGCTCAAGTAGATGCTTTAGATGTCCATTTAGATACTGAGCGTGAAGATTTTACATTTCTAGAAAAAGTGGTGATCGATCATTTAAATCGTATGGCTCAACAAGAATTTGACGTGCAATGGACACATCAAGCTTAGACCAATTCCAGATTTAAAATTTAAATCTATATATTAAAAATGCCCAACTTTGTGGGCATTTTTAATTTTGTCAAAAGATCAAATCAATGTTTGTTCTCAAGATTATTTTTCTGATGTTGTTCTTCAAACTTACGAACCATCTCAATTCGCTCTTTAGTCGCTGGATGACTTGAAAACACGTCAAAAATCTTCATACCTTTTTGATCCTCTTCTCCAACTTCTTCACTCATACGTTGTAAAAGATTGGCAAAATGGGAGGTTTCAATTTTTTGTTCATGCATCAAATTAAGCGCATAAAGATCAGATTCTTTTTCAAATTTTCGGGAATAATTTGCCCCAACAATTGCCAAAGGCAGCGTGGTAAGCAGATCAGAACTATCCCCTGTAATGGCAACATACAGTACACTAAAACCTAAACTCGACAGTGCTTGTTGTAAACTATGTCGATGTAACAAATGCCCTTGTTCATGCGCCAATACACCAATTATTTCTTGATCACTATGTGCAAGATTAATCAGCTCATCCGTCACAATAATTGTATTGTTTGGTAATGCGAGCGCATTTGCTCCGATCCGATCACCTTCTCTAAATTTCAGCTTTGCAGGTTTATCTTTGGAAACTTTAGATAAGTACTCCGCTTGAATTTTTTCTTGCACCGCTTTCGGCAATTTACTTGGCTTTGTATAATCATTGACATAGGTTTCTGCCTGATTGCCTAAACGATTCAGGGTATTTTCAGGAAGTTTAAACGCAACCACGTTCGCAGTCATTGGGATGCCCCATTTGACCACAGCAAAAGCAAGTGCCAATACAAATACAACACTAAATAAAATCAGAGATGGTGAACGCTCTAATGTCCAAATTCGCTTATTGAAACTTTTATTTTCAACAGGCAACCAATCTGGAATATCTAAACTTTGAAATTCAATACGCGCATCATTATTCAGTTCAATGGCAGGGTTACGCTGACCAATTGCACCAATCAACGTCATTTGATCTCGGCTAAAGAGATGTTCCTTCACGCCATTATCATCGTATTGAACTCTTATACCATCGCTACCTGATGGATAAAGTGTGGCTGGATGTGGCTTTGACAACACACCATCATAGAAAACTATAGATACAGATTGCATTGGATTCTATCCCCACACTTAAAGTGAAATATCTAAATCAAAAATATCACTAATTTCTTCTGCAATCGCACTATGGTCACGTTGAACAAGATTCATCATGGCATCTGGATCATCATTGAGCACTAAACTTAAAGATTCCACCTGATATTTTGTCAGTCTTATTGCAGCCCAAGCGGACAAGAGACCTAAAGACAAAATTCTTAGAATCCAGTTACTAAGCACAATCCATGCATATTTCCATTGGTTACAATCTGTATGAAATTGGCTAATGCTTAAACGTGTATTATTCCAAGTGGTTATAAAAATTCTTGCTTGAATTAAAGGACCAATAAAAAAGATGCCAATAAAATATGCTGCAAAGAATAGAACCAACATGTAATTGGTGGCAAAACTTAAGCCATTAAAACCTACAACAGCCATTAAAATACCACAACCAATGAGAACACCCATAAACATCATAATTGGGATATAGACTGCACTCATATAGTCTGACCAACTATTATTCAAGCTAAACTTCAACTGACCTGCATACAGATGGTTAATGACATAGCGTTTATATAGCCATACCACAACTGGAGCAAAAATCCCTAATGAAAAAATAACAATGCCTAAGCCTTTAAAAAACTCAATATATGCAGTTTTAGTGGTTCCTTCAAAATAAAAACGACTGTTGGCAAATTTACTATTTCTTGAGGTAAATCGAATGGTCGCTCTGAGTAACCAAGGTAAGGCCAAATAAATAAAGAGACCACCAAATGCAGCAACGGCAAGCTCCATATAAGAAGCCAATGCGAATATGCCCCATATACCCAGTGCAATGAGACGACCAATTAAAATTTTGGTAGGGATACCTGTAAAATCAAAGAAGCGATTGAAGAATTCAGTATTGTTATAAAAATAGCGTAGTCGTCTTACTTTTGCCCACGGCGCGTATAAACTTAAAGTCGCGATGGTCAGTAGGATATTCACGATCCAAATACCGAAATATTCAGCTGCTTTCCCGTGAAATTTAAAACGAAAAGTTTGGCCTAAAAAAGCAGGTTGAACTGGCTCATTCAATTTTGGTGGCCATATACCTTGATTAGTTTCGTCAAATTCTGAAGATTGTGAAGTAGAATCTTGCATTTATTATTCTCATTTTTGGTTTATGTTTCAACCAGTTAGTTAAAATTTAAAGTATATAGATATTTTCCACTATAATAAAACGAGTTGACCAAGATCACAATATGAATATGAAATTAAGCTCAAATTCACATTGTGGATCGTCTTTAATCATGATTTGTACATTCAAACAGCTTGATACAGCTTTAAATTAATCCTGTAACTGCAGAGCATGGAATTGCAAGTGATCATCGATAAAACTTTGGATAAAGAAATAACCATGATCATATCCGTCATGTTGTCTAAGCGTTAAATGTTGATCTACACTTTGACAAGCTTGTTGAAATTTTTCAGGATTTAACTGGCTATAAAATTGATCTGCTAAGCCTTGATCGATCAGGACTTCTTTAAATAAAGCACCTTTTTTTAAGACCAACTGAGTAGCGTCGTGATCTGCCCATGTACTTTGATCTGCACCTAAATACGCAGTAAAAGCCTTTTCACCCCAAGGACAAAGACTCGGTGCACAAATGGGCGCAAATGCGGACACAGATTTAAAAAACTGTGGATATTTCCAAGCCAGTGTTAAAGCACCATGACCACCCATCGAATGCCCAAAGATTCCAATGGAATCTGCCTGAATAGGCAATGCCTCATTTAATAATGGATAAAGTTCATTGATTATATAACTTTCCATTTGAAAATGTTCAGACCAAGGGGCTTGTGTAGCATTGATATAAAATCCTGCACCTTGACCAATATCCCAAGAATCACCTTGAGCAACATTTTCACCACGAGGCGATGTATCTGGTGCAATTAGAATAATGCCCAATTGTGCGGCTAAACGCTGAGCATGTGCTTTAATCACAAAGGTTTCTTCAGTACAAGTTAAACCAGCCAAATAATACAAAGCTGCACAGGATTGACCTTGTAGTGCCTGAGTTGGCATAAACACTGAAAACTTGGTTTTTCCTTTTAAGTATTTCGATTCAATTTGATAAACCTGCTGTTCACCATCGAAACATTTATTTTTCTGTACCAATTCCATGTGATTCCCCTGTATGACATTTAAAAACGTTCTGATCATCCGCATGTATGAGGCTATTTCACACCAGCCTATTGTGTCGCCAATACTTTAGATGATAGTTCTGTATGAGCAGGCTCATTTTTAGCAGCATCCACTTGTGGGAATAATCGTTGCTCAAGTTGCGGCAGCATGAGTTCAATATTTTTACCAATCACCCATTGCGGTTCAGAAGGCTCAAAACCTTGTGCATCTTCCCACTTCGCAACGGTCATTGCAGCATCTTCAAATGATGCTCTTAAACTGCTATTTTCACGCATCGCTTGGTCAAAGAACGCCCGACCAAAATAAGTATAATCCGACTCACTCGAACATCCGAATGAAGAACGATCCGCTGCTGAAGCAGTAATGATTAAAGTATCTGGTGACTGCAAAGCAGGAATAAAGCTTCCTGAATAACATGCTGAAATAACGATGACTTTCCAGCGAATACCTGATTTATCAAGGGTATTACGCAGCCATTTAGGATCAATATCGTCTAAATTGATCGGATCATTTTCCAGCTCGAACTGATTTGGCAAACCATGTGATGTCATATATAAAAACAGAACATCACTTTCACGGTTCATTTGCGAACCAATGCGTTGTAGTGCCATTTGCATACTGGTTTTTGATGCCAATGGTTTTTCTACCATCGTCGATGGGTTATTAATCAGCTCAATTGAGCGACCAAATGTACCAAAGCGAGTATCAAATTGTTCTTTAATCCGTTCAATTTCAAGTTTAAAGACATCTTGATAGCTCACCCCAGCGACGCCCATAAAGTACCAATGCGTATCTGAATATTCACCGAATTGAATCTGCTCTAAAGCATGATTTAATAAACGACTTTGTGAATAGAATGCTTGTTCTGAAATGGTGGGTGGAACTTCATCTACCTTCCATATGGGTTGATCTTTGACTGACATTTGCCAAACGATCAATGTAAATAAGGTCGCGAGCATAATCAGCGCGCGTTCCCACCAAGGCCATTTCAACTCACGTGCAAAAACCCAAACCACAGCCAAACTTTGCCAAACAAACAACACCATAAAAATGGCAGGCAAATAGTCATAGGTAAAATTCGGCAACAAATCCAAAGCACCCATATATTGGATTAAACTTTGGATTAAGGCGATATGCGTGTCGAGTACCAACCACAATAAGGCAGGCACTAACATGAGACGTGGATTATTGGTCCGCTGAGAAAGAAAAATACCGACAATCAGGGCAATAAAAGGCCACAAGGCATAGCTCACTAAGCCTTGTTTATTAAACTCACCGCCATCACCTGCGACCAACCAACTGAATAAACTATTGGCTGAAGCGCCCAAAAGCCCCCAAAAAATCAACTGTAAGATGGAGGGTCTTACGATTTGTAATGACTTTCTTGAACCCAAAAATAACCAAACCCCTGCGCGTTGATTACTTTTTAGGTCATGCCAAAAGTTGATTGAGGGTTTCAGATCTATCATAAAAGTTCTATTTTGAAGATGCTTCTGTCAGCATTGCTAGTGTATGCTCGGTTAAAATTTTATCAATGTTATTTTCAACTATATCTCAATTTTTTGACGAATAATGCACCAATTACTAATTAGTTACAAAGGTCATTTTGAAAATAAGCATCGAATCGACATGCATCTCCCTGCCATTGATGGTCAGGTTTCTGTTCATCCAAAAATACTGCCAAACGCGGACGCTTAACCACAACCCGTTTTGCCATCCGTTTTGCCAAATTTAACAGCTGATCGCCCAAATCCATTTCACCATCTTCAGGAAGCAATAAATGCAATAACTGCATTTGCTTTTTGACTTGTGCTTGCTTTTTTATGGCCTGTTGATTTTGATCACGTTGTGGAAACATTGGATCTAAATAAACGACATCAACCATTTGTTTTTGATCAATTTGACTTTGCAAATAAACATTTGAATCTGAAAAAACCAAATCAATTCGAGCAACCACACTGGCTAAAAAAGAATCATTCTTAGATTTTGCTTTCGAGTCTTCCAACAGTGTAAATAAAATTGGATGTCGCTCAACCAATGTAACTTCAGCGCCTAAATGCGCCATGAGTAAACTATCATGTCCCAGTCCTGCTGTGGCATCAATCAGTTTTGGTTTTTCTCCTAAATTACAAGCGCGTGCAATCATTTCAGACTTTAAACTTGCACGTTTTAATCGCCCTACTTCCGCAATCCAATCAGGTTGCATTTTCATGCCATTGGCACAGAGCCAAAGTCCTTCTTCATCTACACACAGTGCAAGTTCTGGATTAAGGCGTAAAAAACGTGCATTGAGTTTTTCAACCTGCTCAATAAAAACAACAACTCCACGAGAAGAAAGCACAGCAGAATACTGCTGTGCTTTCTCATGAAAAGTGAGTTCTGTAAATAAGCGAATTTCGCTTACCATAAACGCCAACCTGTTAAAGCAAATAATAAAATAATTAAACCAGAAATAATTCGATACCATGCAAAGACCATAAAGTCTCTTTTAGCGACATAAGCCACTAAGACACGGATTAAAATCAGTGCGGATACGAAGGAAACAATTAAACCGACAAAAAATACCGTCCAGTCTTGGCCAGTTTGGTAAATGTGATAGTTTTTCAATAGATCAAGTACACCAGCACCAACGATTACAGGAATACCTAAAAAGAACGAAAACTCAGTTGCCGCTTTACGCGATACACCCAACATCATGGCACCAATGATGGTTGCACCAGAACGTGAGGTCCCCGGAATTAAAGCCAACACCTGAATTAAACCAATATAAATGGCTTCTTTGATCGAAATATTTTCAACTTCTTCAGCATTGACTTTTGGTGGATTTTTTTCGACCCACCAAATCACGATACCACCGATAATTAAACCTATCGCAACTGAAATATCGTTAAATAAAAGTGCCTTAACGGTTTCACCAAAAGTCAGTCCGACCAGCATAATTGGAATAGATGCAAGAATCAGACTCACACCTAAATGACGACCTTTTGCTTCTCCAGAGACTAACCCTGTGGCAGCACCCCAGAGTTTTGACCAGTACTCATAAATGACGGCAGCAATTGCCCCCATTTGAATAGCAACAACAAAAAGGTCACTTTTATCTTTGGTCCAAAAATCCATTAACTCGGAAGCCAGAATTAAATGACCTGTACTGGAGATCGGTAAAAATTCTGTAATACCTTCAACAATACCCATAATTGCTGCTTTTAACAGCAGTAAAAGATCCATAGAAATTCCTAATTATACTTTGCCTTGTTCTGGAATTTTTTTCCAAGCGTCATCACGCAAATAAACAGGTAAAGCAAGTTCAGCACTTACCCAATCTTCAGCCAATGCCTGTACGCGAGCAATAGATGCAATATCAATTGCTGAAGCAGTAATACCGACATATTGAACCGCTTTTTCGTCTAATAATGCGGCGCCTGAACCAATAAGTGTATATTTTTGATATTTTGCAGCTTGTTCATAATCCAACAATTTTTCTTCATCGACCAGTTGCATAATCCCCTGTGCATTGAGTTCAAAGCTTGCGATATAAACTTCTTTCATGCGTGCATCAAGCACAGCTGTGACTTGTGTCAAATTCGCTTCACGATGTGCTGCTTGCGCCAAAGCCTGTAAGGTAGAAACAGGAATCACAGGTAAATCATTCGACCAAGCCAAAGCCTGAGTCACAGCAGCATTAATACGAACGCCACTAAAAGCACCAGGTCCACGACTAAACGCAATAGCACTCAAATCGGAAACCGCCCATTGCGTTTGGATTAAGCCTTCTTCAATCATAGGTAAAATCGTTTGCGTCTGCGCTTTCGCTCGCTCATCAAGACGAAAATACATTGTATGATTTTCATCGACCAACGATACAGAGCACTGCTCATTCGCAGTTTCCAATGCAAGCAACTTCATGCATAAGCCTATGTGGTATCAAAAATGTGCTTATGATACTCCACTCGATTTGTTCAAGCGAGCCATTCTCTGTGATGATTTGCTGTTATTTATACGTCTATTGTTTAGCAAACATCACAGGACAAGTTTTCAAGCCACAAAAGCTTAAAACTCAAATTTTTCCAACTGCATAAAATTTTTATAATGTGCTGCATAATGCATCGCACTCATTTTTAACATGACTTCTGCTTGATCATCCAAAGTTTTCACGACTTTCCCTGGTGATCCCATCACCAAAGAATTGTCGGGTATGACTTTACCTTCTGGAATCAAAGCATTTGCCCCAATAATACAGTTCTTACCAATGACTGCATTGTTTAGAATCACGGCGTTGATACCAATCAGACTATTGTCACCAATTGTGCAACCATGCAGCATCGCTTGATGACCAATCGTCACATAATCCCCAACGATCAAATCAATGCCCGGATCTGTATGTAACACTGCATTTTCTTGAACATTGCTATAATTGCCAATTCGAATTTTTGAATTATCTCCACGAATCACGGCCCCAAACCAAACACTGACCTGTTGTCCAAATTCGACTTGACCAATGACGGTTGCAGTATCTGCAACCCAACCATCAAATGGTAACTGAAGCGCTTTCGGCGAATGTCCTTGAAACGAATACATCATATAAATTTCCCTCCATGAATTTCTAAGGTATATCTTAAAATTAAAGCCTTAATCACATTTTTGACATTGAAAATAATATTCTCATTTCATATATTGAAATCATAGCTGAGAATTGCCAGAAAATATAAATTAAAATTATATTTCAGCAGGTTACAGCAATATAATTAGATCACTACTGGTCTCTTCAATCACTCATTTTTCAATATCAAAACTAATCTTTGAATGATGAAATTAATCAATAAATTTAGATTGAAAAGCAGGTGAATTGAGTAGAAATGGCCACTGTTTTTTATAATTTAATCCATAACGGAACAATGAAATTAAAATACGGGCAGTTAACCCCCAAACCACTTCATTTTCAATTCGAAAACTTGGAAAATAGATCGATTGCTTAGGTAATCTGACTTCATAAGGTGAAGGTTTGGCTTCCATCATCTGACGTAAAGATGCAAAGAAAATACGATCAATTTCAGTCGGTTGTGGGATTAAACTCACATGTGGTGGAATTAAGCCCACGATCGGTTTGACTAAAATACCTGTACGTGATTTTTCCATGGGCAGATCGCCCAATAGTGTCACATCAAATGGATTTAAAGCTGTTTCTTCCCATGCTTCGCGTAAAGCGACCACAATATTACTGGTATCATTTAAATCACGTTTACCGCCCGGAAAAGACACTTCCCCAGCATGATTGTTCATATATAAAGAACGTCTAGTCAGTAAAATTTTAGGATCAGCCTCATCTGTAATGGCAATTAACACTGCAGCATCTGCAGATTGAATACGCTTTGAAAAACGTAACCGTTGACGCAAAAGCTGTGTTAATAGTTGATCTTGCATACTTAGTTTCTCGAAATCATCGTCTAATTTTATATCTTGGTTCTGAGCACTGCGCTGATACAGTCAAAATGTCTAAAAAAGTACAGCCATTTAAACGAGTCTTAGTGAAGCTCTAGTGTTTTTTATTCTCACAACATCATATATGAAAATTTGTAGTGAAGGCTATAAATGATGCGAAACTAATTTTTTTCAGTTATGCTGAGCTATCTACAATTTTCAAAGAAGATTATGTCTTTTTGTACTGCCTGCGGACACCCGACACAAGCTGAAATTCCTTTAGGTGATCATCAAGTTCGCCAAGTGTGTACGCAATGTAGAACCATTCATTATGTGAATCCAAAAGTTATTTGTGGCTCATTGGTGATCTGGGAAGACAAAGTTTTACTGTGTAGACGGGCAATTGAACCACGCTACGGATTGTGGACATTGCCAGCTGGCTACATGGAGCTTTTTGAGACGATGGAACAAGGGGCTGCTCGCGAAACACGAGAAGAAGCTGAGGCAGAAATCGAAATTGAACAGCTTTACTGTATGTACAATATTCCACGTATTGGTCAAATTTATGTTTTATTCAAGTCTAAACTGATTGAAGGTCAGTTCGGTGCAGGCGAAGAAACGATTGAAAGTCGGTTATTTGAAGAACATGAAATCCCATGGGGACAACTGGCCTTCCCAAGTGTAGAACGTACATTGCGCCATTATTTTGAAGATCGTAAAACAAACCAATATCCTACGCATCTCGAAACCTTAGGCTCTCGCTTAGATCAAACGGGTTAATCCCTAACTCAAACATTTAAATCTATTCGATAAAAAATCCATCATGAAGATGGATTTTTGATTGTAAATTTTCGCTTCTCAAAGATTACTTGGTTTTGACTTCATAACAATCAGGTAAACTCACCTCAATCGTACCGCTTGTACGTTTTGCCAAATCAATTTGTTGCTGAGACAAAACCGCATTTTTATTTTCTTGATTAAATACACTTTGATATGAAGCGTAAACATTCCCCCACTGAGCAACTTTGGTCTGGTTATTGTCCCAGCCCGAAATATTAATGCCTCGAGCGGTATTTTTGTCTACAATTAAATTCATTAAATTTAGACGAACACCATCTGATGCAAAACCTACTTGCTCATTTGAAAACACTTGATCTGTATAATTTAGACCAACTAATACACCATCAAGTTTTTCAAAAATTGGGTTTGCTAAAATCATACGCAATGTTATCGACTTATCATTACTACTCGAATTGACTGCCCCAGTTGTGCCAATACGATATTGCTGAACATTATCACTGTCCATCATAACGTTATTCACAGTTAAGCATTTATTCGATGTTAACGATGTTGCTGATCGATTGGTTCTAATATCCCCATTTTCATCAATCACGATACTCATTTGGACGGGTTCAATAGAACTATCACTAAAGTTAAATTTTAAATCTGCGTAGAGTGGAAAAATATAAACTTCGCCAGCTTTGGTATTGTTCGCTGTTAAAAATACATCACGATTTAAATACGTGGCTGGATTTGATTTAAACAGATCGATTGTGCCATCAAATTGTTTACCTGAATCGCTTTGACGCCATTTGCCGTAAGTACTACTGTCTGATGGTGCCTGCGTTTCACCAGATAAACTTTTATACACATCAAAATTGCCGGGAATAACATTTTGATTGATGAATTTACCTTGGTAAATCTGCATCACATCATTATTTTCAGGATTGGTTCTGAGCACCAATGGCGTAGCAATTTTCTGAGTGAACGGATTAATCCAATCTTTAATGTCAGTTAAATGCGTTCCACCAACACCAGTTTGTGAATAAGTATTTAATTTTTTCGGGGGCACTTGCGTCACCAATTTCATTCTTGAAATCAAAGATCCTGTTTGACCATTGCTCAAGTCAACTTTACCCGTCCACTGTAATGCATAGCCAACGGTATACCCTTGACGAGTAGTCAGCGCAATTAAATTACCAATTGAATCTTCAGTTTGACTACTTCCACTAAAGCCATTCAGATTTCCAACTAAAGTTTCAAGGGTCAAGAACGATGTAGAATAAATGTTTACATTGCTCAAATTACCCAATTGTTTTGCCACTTGAACTGCGACTGTTTCATTTACTTCAGAAATATTTAACCAAGGACTTAAGTCGCTTTCATAGGTTCCATCTAAGAAATCTGCCACAACAACATTTGCATCGAGTTTGCTTAGCTCATTTTTAAAGTTGGTGGTGATACTGATCGGTTGAACATCTCCCGCGACATATTCATTTTGCTTTACACCAATCGCTTGAAAAACACGAATGATACGTACCAACGTCTTGTAAGTATCATCCGACATGGTTTGGTTACTAATTTCTTTGCCTGTCATACCTTTGGCGATATCAGCAAGACTAATCAACGCAGCTTTATTTTCAATTTTTGTCGGTACGATTTGCTTTAAGTCCACCGTACCTAATTCTACTTTCCGACTGCTTTGTGAGCCCTGTAAATAAAAACTAATTTTGTCGCCTGTTAAACATGCACCTGTGGCAACATTGCCTTCTATCTTGGTCACAAAATGCTTGTTGACGACGCTACTACAGTCGAAATTTAACCCTTCAATCGGGTAATCGATAATAAAATTTTGACATTGGGTGTTTCCCACATCACAACCATTGGTCGTGGTTACAACACCCTGATATGGATCTTCATTGATCGTCGCACTTTCTCCGCCACCGCCACAACCTGACAAAGCAAGCACAAAAGTCGACAAACTTAATGGGAGTAATATCTTTTTTTTCATGATCTTATGCTCTAAAAATTATTGTAAAACAGTAAGCTTGATTTGCCCTTGATTACTGAGCTGGACGTTCTGGGCATCAATGGATTCAACCAATGGGGTCATAAACAAATAAACAGCCTGTGGAGGCTTGATCAAAACCCCTTCAAGTGCAGAATGACTAAAATTCGTTTCCGTTTTATTCTCATTTTTGAAACCACTCACACCTTCAATTACACAGCCCTGCTGATCTAGAAAGACAACAAATGGCCAATAAAAATTTGGATTGTTTTGAGAAGAAGCATAGGAAACCACTTGGATATTTTGAACACGCTGATCCAACTTCACGACTTCATAAGCAAATTTTTCTTTAATCGGCTTCACAGGCCAAATCCCTAATTCTTCTTTTTTTGCACCAAGCACCTTCGCTTTTTTAATTTTTTTGTCTGCAAAACAAGTCTGTTCTAAACTTTGTACAACATCATCTTTTGGCATTCGATAGTAGGTAGATGCTAAAACCACTGGTGTTTTCTCTTCTGCTTTTCCAGCATTGATAAACTTATTCAACACCGACTTGGTAATGCCTTTTTCTCTTTCTACAGTTTCGAATTTACGCCCTCCACCAAAATCTTGGGTCATATAAAACCGTTTACGTCCTTCTAGGTTAAATTCACGATCTTCTAGATATTCGTTATCAATATATTTGACACCGTCTATCACTGTTACCTTGGTCGGTTGAACTTCTTTTTTTGGTGACTTGTCTCGGTTAAAAATATTTTTCACCGATTGAGTTACACCAGAGACGATGCCTTTTGACTCTTGATTATTCTGATTTTTTTCTACATTAGGATGTTCAACATGAGACGTTGTAGCAGGCATTGTTATCGTCGATAAATGCTTTGAATCGATTTGATGTCCGCTTACATGATCTTGAGCATCCACACGAACCGTATTATTTTCGGATTGAGGTATCGAATGTACAACAGCTTGATCAGGTTGATGTCGAGTTTGAGATGAATCCGTATGTTTTATCTCATCGTTCACTATTGGCTGAGATAGCTGCTTTTGTCCAGAAGATCTATGGTTTACTGATTTCTCAACGTTTTTTTTACTGTCTTTGCGTTGAATCACCATTGGACGTCCATCTGGTCCAATAATGGTAAAAAAGTCTGCTGCGAACAACGGACAAGACACTACTGTCAAACAACCAATGAATCCTAAGTTTTTAAAATGCTTAGATAGATCAAAACTCATAAACTGAGCATGCATAGAGTGAAGATGAAATAGAGCTTGATGTTTTTTATGATTCATATCACTCACCATCTCGTCCTATAGTTAAGACCAAGAATCAATATTTTCGTATTGGTTGCGACATTCAAACCTGCATATGGATTTAAAAGCAGGTTATTGACGCCATCTTTGTTGGCAAGGCTACTTGTCCCCGCTGGAATATTGTCTCGGCTACGTAAGAATGCAACGGAAAGGTCTAAATCTGTGTCTTCATCAAAGCGATAGCCCACACCCAAACCAAACATTTGAGCATTGTTAATAGGGACCATGGTATTACGCTTATCATCTGGAATTGCACTGGTTCTCGGCTCATAGCCCGCTCGGAACTTCAAACGATCGTTAAATGTATATTCAACGCCAATTCCCCAGTTCCAAGCTGACTGGAAACCTAAAGGTAAAGACAATGATGTATCGGACACTTCATTTGACAATAACTTAGCGATTTTTAAAGCCGAAATCTGACGATCAAATTCAAACTTAAATTTGTCCCAAGATGAATAATCTGTCCAACCGACATCTACATTGACTTGTAAATTTGGCAGTACTTTGTATTTAATCCCAGCTTGCACATGCGATGGATATTCGAGATCCATAGAAACTAAACCAGATTCTGTTGGCGGAATAAAATCTGGAAAACCTAAAATTTTTGCTAAAACCTGCCCTGTGGTAGAAGTATTCAACCCTCTGATTAACTCACGTGGCGCATATGCATTGTTGATAAAATATTTGCCTTTTAAACGCATTTTTGCAGCGCTTTGATAGACCAAACCAAAACCGAAATCTTCATTTGGCTCCCAAAGTACCCCTAGGTTATAACTTGGACTTAAGGATTGCTCCATTGCCACTTCGAGTTGTCCAAATTTTCCAAAGGGGTTCATTCCCTCTTGTGCATTACAAATACCAAAAAGCAAGAGATCGGTAATTAGGTTTGAATTATCACGAAATTGCTTACAGATTTTTTCATCAATCATCCTCACCGCACCAATCAGCTCATTCGGAAAACGTAGTCCGGTATTCATGGCGATTGCTTGGTAAGACATACCGACAGAAGCACCAATAGAAAGTTGATCATTCACTTCATATGCAATGGTGGGGGATAAATAGGTAATCCGTTCAATGGCAATTTGTTGCCCCATGAAGTTACCTGGATTTCCATCTTCAGAGCCAAATCCAGCCATCAATGGTGCGTACACAGAGGTTGCATAAGTCAGTTTAGAACCAGGTGGATTATAGGAAATCCCAGCTGTAGGCGCTGCAATAGGCCAACCTTCACCAAGATCGACCATTTTCTTTAAAATAGGTACATAAAGGCTAGCATATTCAACATCGCCATTTACCACACCTTTATAATCGGTACAAATATCAGATGGATTATCGGCTGGATCATTACAAACTAAAGGATCATCTGAATAGCCAAAAACGTTATAGCCCGGTGGCGCAGAGAACTGACGTTCAACATCAAAGTTCGCAATCAAGCCTTGAACATCTGTATGTAAGCCCTTGAGTTTAGTCAGTGCCGCAGGGTTGAAATGTACAGCACTGATACCAGGTGGATCTGCTGTAACCGCATTACCCATACTCAACGATCTAACATCGACCGACAAATTTTGCCCCAATTGTGCCAATGCAGGGACAGAAAACCCCGTTAATAACATACCAATCACTAACGGGTGTAAACGAAGGTATTTCATACCATCACTCCGTTAGCTTGGTTTTTTCTTTCCAAAGCCTAAAATATCTAATGGGAAAGATAGACCTAGTGTTATATCTGGTGCATCTTCAGTCAAACCAATACCGATGGTACCGTTAACAATTGTTTCAGGACTTACACGAACACCCAATGCGACAGAGAACATCGCACTACTTTGTAAGGCCGCATTGAAACTTTCACCTGTCGTATACGAATATTTGGCATTGGTGTTAAATGACTGTTGATATGACATGGTCAGCGATACGTCATAGTTAAATGAGTAGGCGAAACCAAAAGAGAATCCACCACTAATTCCAGGATCAAAGGTATCTAAAATACGATACTTACCGTCACCACCTTCACCATTGGCATTACCACCACCACGAATTTGGTTTAACCCTGTTTCTTTAAAACCATAACTTGCCGACACAGAGGCAAAAAGTACAACAGGATCAATATATTTACGCGTACTTGCACCTAAGCCAACTGAATAATATCCCTTCCCTGTTTGAAGATCTTTTTCAGGATTAATTTCATAAGGACTATCACCCGTTTTAGTCGAAACAGAACCAAATAAAATCAGCGGTAAACGACCTGCTTTTAAAGGAAATGGTTCCCAACGTGCGCCAAAGCTAATATCACCTAAACCTGCGGTGGTAGTATCTTTTAAGCTGTCTGACTTCGCGACGAATGGTACTGAAGCACTTAAGGTTAAATTATCTCTTAAACCATATTGAGCTGAAAAAGTATTGGTAATCGTATGATTTGCATCTTCATCAATACGCAACTGACTAACGATACGATCATCAATAGCAGCATTGATTTGTGAATCGCGGTAATAGGTATAATCCAAATCATAGAAAGCTGAAAATTCACCTTTTTTGATTAATGAATATTGGCGTTCATTCGATGTGAACACTTCTTCTAAATTGGTTTTTTGACTGGCATCTCCTTCTTTTTGTTGTAATGCAGATGCAGCCGTTCCCTCTCTAGGAGCTAAAGAAGGCGTTTCATTTTGATCTATGCCAGTATCCGTGACTTGAGATTTTGCTTGGGTTTGTTGATCTGCTTTTAGTTCTTGGTTTGTTTTTGTTGCAGATAGTTCATCTAAAGAATTTGTTTCAGCGATAGTTGTTTGCTCTGCGGCATAAACTATCCCCATAGTCATTTGAATACTTAATGCAAGTAAAGTTTTTTTCATCCATTGATTATTCATTTTATATTCCTGCTCGCTTATTCATTTTATTTGTTTTACTTTCTCTTATAGTAAAGTCGCATAAAGGTATTGATGGGTTGATTATATGTCGGTGAATTTGGACCGGTATCGATCACTTTTCGCATTGTCGATGCACGATCAGCAATTTTGTTCATAAATTCGGGAGAGTTTTGAACCTCCACAATCGCATAGCGATTGATAGTGGCATCATCTACATGTCTTAAATCAGCTTCTTGTAATGCCAATAAATTTTTTTGTTGTTCTTGAGGAACATTAATGAGAAACATGGTGTTGTTCTCCCAAATCTCTTGAAATCGAGATTGATCGAAACTGATATTTCCCAATGCTGGGTCGGCGACATAGACACGACCATCTTTATAAGCTTTATAAACAACAAAATGCTTAAAACCCGCATAATTGATCGGGACAATTGCGGGTTGATTTTGTTTGATAAGATCTTCGAATTCGCCTTTATATCCACCGCTTTCATAACCTAAAGCAGTGACGAAACGCTTCATATCAAGAAGGGAAAAGCTACGACGTTCTATAATTCGGTTGTATTCACCAAATTTGAGTAAACCTTCCATCGTTTGTAATTCAGAGAGTTGTGTCCCCACAAATCCATTTAAAACAGTGGTTAATGCCGCAGAACCGCAACTGTAGTCATAGGCCTGACGAACAATGCCTCTGAACTGATTTTCCAATGCAGGTTTGATCATCACCACTTCACTGTGGTTACGTGCAAAAGACGGGTCTCTAGAATCTAATACTTCCGAATAATAAACCGCTTCAGGAGGTTTTTTTTTATTTTCAAGAGCATGGCTTGCAAAGTAATAAATAATTGCAGAACCTAATGTAATTTCTATCATAATCTTGGCTATTTAAATTTGGCGTCCATATGCCTATGTTTAATTTTTCAATTTTTTCTTCGTAACGTTTTATATACTTTCAATGTCATGTATTAATTTTATTGTTTTGCCACACTTCAAATAAGATCAAGAACGTATGCCTAGCACACGTTCTTGAACAGCGTCTTAGTGACCAGAGATAATGATCGTAGATGCACCCATATTTAGACCTTTAATTTCTACATCACCAATAGATGCTGCAGTTTTATCGCCTAAACGCACACCACTGATGTAAGCACTAATATCTTGTGCTACAGGGCGAATTTCGATTCCTTTGGTTGAAACACCAATTTTTGCATTGGCATCTAAGTATGTTTGACCAGTTTTAACCACTTGGATTTCATCAAGATGGATAGAACCACCGGCTGCATTGTCTTTAATACCAAGGTCAGTAAGTTTCAAACCACCTGCGATTTGTGAATCAAGCACAATCATTGCACCTTGAGGTGTAGCACCTAACTGGATATTTGCACCCACAGTACCAAGCTCAAGTGTTAAGCCTGTTAAAATTTCATTTACACTGCCATCAACTGCGCCACGAACAACTGAGCCTGCAGTTTTCACACCAGATTTACCCACGCCAATCGAACCGATTTCAGCTTTAAGACCAGTGATATTTGCTGCAACGTTTAAGAAAGCGCCATTTGGACCAGTACCTGCATCACTATCAATAACTAGATCAACTAAATTGGCATTTGGATCAGTTTGAGTAATTTTTACGCCAGGCGTTGCATCCCCTTTACCAATAACAATGGCACCTGCTGTATCTGTACCACCAAAACCAGCATCACCTGCTGCACCTTTAGCTGCTAAACCGGTATTATCATGTATGAGTACTTGACCAATTGTAATTGCACCACCATCCAATTTAATACCAATGCTGATACCATCTTGACCAGTCGTTGCACTTAGTGTTTCATCATCCATAGCTTGTAAAGCCATTGCGTTTCCACTGATTGCAATTGAAGAAACCAAAGCCAGTTTTGTAAATATTTTCATGTGTACTCTCCCAAGAGTATTTTTTATTACTATTCCTTGTTAACTACTCTGCGCTGTAGCAGCTGTTTTTTGTTATTTTAACAACTGTTACGTCAATCCTTGAGTAGTCCGGTTTGCATTGTTAAATTAACCTTATGAAAACATATCTTCAACACTTGTTTTTAAATTTTAAACAATTCCCGATAAACGGCGTTAATGTGATGTGGTCATCAAATATGGTAACATTTAAAAAATGAGTTCTAGTAACAATACATCAACAAATAATTTTCTCTTTTCTAAAGAATTAAGTCTTTGTTTTTTATCAAAGTCAGATATTCTAAAACAACTGAATTCATTATTTGGATGCGTCTATTTAGAAAATAACGGTCAACCTGTCATCGGTTTTTTGCCAGAAAAGTATTGTATTCAAATTCAAGATGTGCATCACGTTTTTGATCGCGATAAAGATTTGAAATACAAAAAGAACATTGATATTTCATCTTTATCAGATTTTATAATGTTTCAGAGTATGTCAAATCAAGATGAGTTTGGTTATTTCAATGGCGGATATATTGGATTTATTGACTATAATTTTGCCACCCAAGCACAAGTAAAGACCCAATTTCGTCAACAACCCAATGCATATTTGGGTTGCTATAAAAGCTTTATAAGAAACGAGAATAATCACTGGATATTTCACAGCTTAGAGTCAAATGCACAGGAAATATTTGATTTATTAGAAGAAATTATAAATCAACCGGATCAGTCAAATTTCAAACTCACAGCACCGTGCCATGCACAATGGAAAAAAAGCGAATACATACAAAGTTTTGAAAAAATTCAAGAATATATTGTCGCTGGAGATTGCTATCAAATTAATCTCACACAAGCGTTCACAGCAAAAGCTACAGGAAATTTGATTGAAACGGCTGAAGATTTTTGGTCACTCACCAATGCACCTTATGCTGGATATTTGAAATTAGATGAGTTTGAGTTACTCAGTTGCTCACCTGAGCTTTTCATTGATTTTAAAAATGAGCGTGAAATCGTTACACGCCCAATCAAAGGCACAATGCCCCGTTATGCAGATCCATTGCGCGATCAACAATCCAAAAATACGCTTAAACACTCTGAAAAAGATCAAGCTGAAAACTTAATGATTGTCGATTTATTACGTAATGATTTAAGTGTTTATGCTGAAAAAGGTTCTGTAAAAACACCGCAATTATTTGAAATTGAATCGTTTAATCAAGTTCATCATATGGTGAGTGAAGTCAGAGCAACGCTTAAAGCAGATGTTCACCCTTTTGACATGCTACTGTCAGCGCTTCCAGGTGGTTCGATCACGGGAGCTCCAAAAATTCGTGCAATGCAAATTATTGAAGAACTTGAAAGCTCACCACGTGGCGCATATTGTGGCTCAATGGGCTACTTTAATTTCGATGGGACTGGGTCTTGGAATATTTTAATTCGAAGTATTCAAAAATATCAGGATGATGTTTCTATTTGGGCAGGAGGCGGTATTACTATTGCTTCCAATGCCGATGCCGAATATCAAGAATGCTTTGATAAAGTGTCTGCAATGTTGGATTTATTAAATACTTGGTATCAGCCTGAATAAAGAAAAACCGAAATCACATCATTCTATGAGAATCTCCCCTAACCCCTCTTTATTAAAGAGGGGGATTTCCTCCCTTTTAAAAGGGAGGCTAGGAGGGATTAAGTTAAATTAAAATATCGTTTTTTAAGGTATCCACTAAACGCTGATTTTGCTCATCAGTTCCAATGGTAATACGCAAGAATTGATTAATCCGTGGCTTATTAAAATAACGCACAATAATGCCACGTTCACGTAACTCACTTGCCAATTCACCGGCATCTTTACTTGGCAATGATGCAAAGATAAAGTTCGCTTTAGATGGTAATACTTTAAAACCAATTTCAGCGAGTTGCTCAACCAGTTTTTCACGGCTGGCGATGACTTTGGCATTTTGTGCTTCAAAGTATTCCTGATCTTCAAATGAAGCCACCGCAGCAGCAATCGCAAAACGATCCATTGGATAAGAGTTAAAGCTATTTTTTACCGCTTCAAGTGCTGCAATCAAATGTGGCTGCGCAATGGCAAAACCAACACGTAAACCTGCAAGCGAACGTGATTTAGACGTGGTTTGGCAAACGACGAGATTCTCATATTTTTCCACCAAAGCAACAGCAGATTCCGCGCCAAAATCGACATATGCTTCATCAATCACCACAACTGAATCAGGGTTTGCTTGAAGCACTTCTTCAATCGCAGACAATCCTAATGCAATACTGGTTGGTGCATTCGGATTGGTAATAATAATCCCGCCATTTGGCTGTTTATAATCATCCACCACAATTTCAAAATCATCGTTGAGTGGCAAAATTTTAGTCTTTGATGCCAAACCAAAAAATTGACTATAAACAGGATAGAAGCTGTAGGTAATATCAGGATAAAGAATGGGCTTATCTTGCACAAAAAATGCTTTGAAGATATGTGCTAAAACTTCGTCTGAACCATTACCGACAAAGACATTTTCTACAGGAACAGATTGCTGTTTTGCAATGGCTTGTTTTAATGCTGTTGCATCTGGGTCGGGATATAAACGCAATACATCGGCATTATTTTCTAAAACCGCTTGTACGGCTGCAACCACTTTCGGTGACGGCGGATACGGGTTTTCATTGGTATTCAATTTTAATAAATTTTGGATTTTGGGTTGTTCACCTGGTGTGTACGGTTCTAACTCACGTACTTCAGGGCTCCAAAAACGCATTTGTTCTGTAGTGATCGACATTTTATTTTCTCGGAGTTCCCTCTCCTTTTAGGAGAGGGTTAGGGAGAGGTTATCATTCCCCTTTCCTAACCTCCCCAAACCATATGTGGCGCAAGAGAGGACTAACTCATTTCTAAATCAATGTTATCTAGTCTTTGAACTTTTTCTTCTACATTATTGAGCAGAAGATTCCTCTAAGACTAGCACTCTATAATGAAATCAATCTTGATAACGATAACGTGCAGAGCGTGCATGGGCATCCAAGTTTTCTTGTTGTGCCAAAATATCTGCAGTTTTCGCTAAAGTTTTCACGCCTTGCTCAGAACACATGATCAAGCTTGAACGTTTTTGGAAATCATATACGCCAAGTGGTGATGAAAAACGTGCTGTCCCTGATGTTGGTAAAACATGGTTTGGACCTGCACAGTAATCACCAATTGCTTCTGGCGTATAACGTCCCATGAAGATGGCACCTGCATGGCGAATATCTTCTGCCATTGCTTCAGCTTCATCTAGACACAACATCAAATGCTCAGGCGCAACTTGATTAATCAGTTCGATACCTTCAGCACGGTCTTTGACCAAAACCAATGCGCCACGGTTTTCAATTGACGTACGCGCAATATCTGCTTTTGGTAAAGCTTGTAAATGCTTTTCAATCCACTGTTCAACTTCATTCAATAAAGTTTCATCTGGGGTAATGAAGACTGCTTGTGCCACTGTGTCATGCTCAGCTTGTGACAATAAATCCATAGCTAACCATTCAGCATTATTTGTACCTTCTGCATACACTAAAATTTCAGAAGGACCTGCAATCATGTCAATACCGACTTGACCAAATACCGCACGTTTTGCCGCAGCCACGAAACGGTTACCCGGTCCTGTAATTTTATCGACAGAAGGAATTGTTTCTGTACCATAAGCTAAAGCCGCAACTGCTTGCGCACCACCAATAGTAAATACACGACTCACACCTGCCAAATACGCTGCTGCAAGTACCAATGGATTTAACTCACCATTTGGGGCTGGTACCACCATGATAATTTCAGGCACACCAGCAACATGTGCAGGAACAGCATTCATCAGCACTGAAGATGGATAAGACGCCAAACCACCTGGTACATAAATACCGACACGGTCAAGCGGTGTCACTTTTTGACCCAAGGTATTGCCTAAAGCATCAACATAGGTCCAACCATCTTGCTTTTGCGCTTGATGGAATTCGCGAACACGATTGGCTGCAAGCTCTAGTGCTTCACGTACTTCCGTTGTTAAACCTTCAAATGCTGCTTTTAACTCGTCTTGTGTCAGTTCTAGATCTGAAAATTGATGCGCTGGATGTCGATCGAACTGTTGAGTGAGTTTAAGCACATGTGCATCACCATGTTGGCGCACATCCGCAATAATTTGGTCTACTGTTTTTAAAAGCTCAGGATCACTCACTGTTTCAAAAGCCAACAAGTCTTTAAAAACTTGCTTGAAGTTCTGCTCTTGAGTCGATAAACGTCGCATCAATTTACCCACAAGGTTGTTTATAGAAAGATTAAGTTTACCTTGTTTCATAGGCTTTGTGGGCATGAAATTGAATGAACTAGAACATTAGTCAATAAACAAATATGACAAAAGATCTCATTTTAAATTCAACAAATTGTTAAATTAACTTTCAGATATAAAAAAGACGTTTCTTGTATAGATCATTGTAAGGAACGTCTCTTTTACTAAATTTTAATTTTTACTGCCAATAATCGTTGACCATAATAAATCGCCCACTTTTTCACCTTTAAATTCGATACTCGCATTAAGTGATTGATCTGTTAATTGTTTGACTATAATTGTATTATCAACATTGTATTGATCTTCAATATTTAATACCCCTCCAGCATTTGGTAAATGATGATAAATCAAACCCAATTTGTTCATTTTAAAAGGATTCAAAACATCAGTTTGATATGTAAACTTATATCTAAACGTTGCATTTAAGGGTTGACCAATAATTGTGCCATTCGTAGTTAAGGTACGAACATTATCTTCCGTTTTTAGCTGATAATCGTAATTTTTAGCTTGTAAATACTCCTTACTATTCGTACTAAATGTTTCACCCTCTCCTCCATTGCCATTTTCAACAACGCGCTGATAGGTCAAATTCCCTATTTTATATTGCTCAATTTTTATTGATCCTATCTGCTGTACAATTTTTTGAATGGAGCCTGAAACTAGGTATTCATCTTTAAGGCTAAAATCCACATTCGAACCATATCTGACACCAGTAAAGGTGATCGTAGTTGTATCACCAGTAACAGTTTTTGTAATTTGCGAACCACTCTTAAAAGTTTTATCCAACATCACACAATTTTTATTGACCGTCAACGTTTGTGAATCAGTCGATTCTGTTAGGCTTGAACATGTGATATTTTTCCAAGTAAATATTTTATCCCCCATGTTATACAATTGAACTAAACGTCCCGTTCTAGCAATTGGATAATCCGCAAAAACTTCTCCAATCATATGTCCTAAAGCTCTATTGTAATTCGTACTTCCTGATACTGTTCCATTAAAAAGATCTTTTAATGAGGTGAGTAAATCAGTATTTTCAAATGGAATAAAATCTTCAGAAAGTTCAGGTGAAATTGCTTCTGGTAAGTTTTCTGGTAAATCATCAGTATTATCAGATCCACCATCACTCCCACCACCACATGCAACTAAACCACTGGTAAGTAATACAGTAAACATTGCCATTTGATATTTTTTAACTAAACTCTGCATTTTGTGCCCCTTAATTTTATTTAAAAACTGCTTTAATTTTTTTATACAAATATTTATAAAAATTAAGCTCTTTTATAATGATTTAGCGTTTTTTTTAATCAATTCTATATTACACAACAAAATATTTATCCAACAAAAGTATGGTTATTATTAATTAAATATCATACACTTAATATGCGTTAGCGCTCTTTATCCTAATTTTTATTGTTATAAATACCACAAATTTTTATTTATATTATTTTATTTGCATATTATCAATTAATACATGTTTTAATGCTCACATTTGCATATTATTGCTTTTATCTTCACATATTAAAAAACCGCCCTTTCGGACGGTTTTTCTAACTTAAATCAAATTAGGCTTTCTTCGCTTCTCTTTCTTCCACTGCTTTTTCAAGCTGCGCAAGAATTGGATTAAGCAAGGTTTGCTTACGTTTAAAGCTGGCTTTGTTCACAATTAAACGTGAAGACACTTTGCAAATCTCTTCAAGTGGTTCAAGACCATTGGCACGGAGTGTATTACCAGTGTCGACAACGTCCACAATGTAATCACCTAAACCCACAAGTGGTGCAAGTTCCATAGAACCGTAAAGCTTAATAACATCGACTTGCTCACCTAAGCTTGCATAGTATTGACGGGTTAAGTTCACATATTTAGTGGCAATTTTTAAACGACCTTTCGGACGTTCCATCCCTACTTTACCCGCTGTCATTAACTTACAGTTGGCAATTTTTAAGTCCAATGGTTCATAGACATTTTGAGCACCATGCTCCATCAGCACATCTTTACCCGCAACACCAATATCTGCCGCACCATTTTCAACATAAGTCGGTACGTCAGATGCACGTAAAATCAAAATACGCACATGTTTATGTGTGGTTGGGAAAATTAACTTACGTGATTTATCTGGATCTTCCAGTAAGTTAATTCCAGCTGTTTCAAGTAAAGGCAACGTTTCTTTCAAGATACGACCTTTACTTAATGCCAATGTTAAACCATGATCAAAATTTCCCATTACATCAAAATTAGGATCATCGTTTCTCATATCGCTCATGAACTTACTCGCTTAATTTGGGCACCTAAACCTTGTAATTTTGCTTCAATATCTTCGTAACCACGGTCGATATGATAAATACGATCAATCAAGGTTTCGCCTTCAGCCGCCAATGCTGCTAAAACTAAAGAAAAAGAAGCACGTAAATCTGTAGCCATTACTGGAGCAGCAGAAAGTTTTTCTACACCAGTAACAACTGCATCATTACCTTCAACCTGAATGTTTGCCCCCATACGTGACAATTCAGGTACATGCATAAAACGGTTTTCAAAAATCGTTTCAGAAATGGTTGCAAAACCACGACCAATGGCATTGACTGCCATCAATTGCGCTTGCATATCTGTTGGGAAATCTGGGTGTGGTAATGTACGGAAACTTACGGCTTTCGGACGTTTACCCATCATATCCAGCTCGATCCAGTCATCTCCACGGGTCACTTCCGCGCCCATTTCTTCAAACTTTTCAAGCACAGATTCCATCAATGCTGGATCAGTATGTGTAGTCTTAATTTTACCGCCAGTAATCGCCGCAGCAGCCAAATATGAACCTGTTTCAATACGATCTGCTACAACTGCATGTTCACAACCATGTAAGCTCTCAACACCAGTCACAACCAGAGTGTCTGTATCGATACCTTCAATTTTTGCGCCCATTTTCACAAGCATATTAGCAAGATCTGTGATTTCTGGTTCACGTGCTGCGTTACGAATAGTGGTCACACCTTCCGCTAAAACAGCAGCAGTCAAAATATTTTCGGTACCACCAACAGTGACCATATCAAAGACAACTTCACCACCTTTTAAGCGGCCGTCAACTTTGGCATGTACATAACCATTTTCAACTTCAATGTGTGCACCTAAAGCCTCAAGCGCTTTTAAATGCTGATCGACTGGACGAGAACCAATGGCACAACCACCCGGTAAAGACACTTTTGCACTGCCATAACGAGCAACCAATGGACCTAATACCAAAATAGATGCACGCATGGTTTTCACCAATTCGTAAGGCGCGAATTGATTGTCTAAAGTTGAAACATCAGCGGTCACTTTGTCACCCTCATAGGTCATGGTGACACCTAAACCACTAATCAGTTTAACCAGTGTATTTACATCCTTGAGATTAGGTACATTGGTCAATGTAATAGGAGAATCTGCAAGAATCATGGCTGCGAGTAATGGCAAAGCCGCATTTTTTGCACCAGAAATGCGTACTTCACCTTGTAGCGTTACACCGCCAGTGATTAAAAATTTATCCATAGATCTTTAAGCTCCGAAAAGACTAGCTTTGCGCCATTCTTCTTTTGTCATCGCACGAATCGTCACTGCGTGTACTTCGCCACTTTTAATATAGTCATTGAGAGGAGCATAAACAGATTGTTGACGGGCAACCGTACGTTTACCCTCAAATTGATCATCTACAATACGGAGGTCAAACTTACCACCTTGTCCACTCACCGCAACATCAGCAGTAGGGAAAGCAGCTTTTAAAATTTCAGTGAGCTGTTCACTATTCATTGCAAAGACCCCTTATTGGACGATCAAATTGTAAAAACCGTGTATTTTACTATAACTCTGTAAATTAATTCATTAACTGATACGATTTATCTATAAAAAAAAGAGGTCTTTCAACCTCTTTTTACAGCAATTCCCTAATAAAGTTTACGAAATGGGAAGTGGCTGAAAGTTCATCTGCATTTTACGGTAGCGTGTAAGCTGTTTTTTTATTTTTTCTGTCAATTTTTTTATTGATGCATACATATCGTCCCCTGTAGCTTGTGCAAAAAATTCGATTCCTGGCAATCTCACAATGGCTTCAGCAATATGATTGGCACTTCCTTTTTTGGATCGTTTATCGATTTGATGATCTTTGCTTAGTTTCACTTGCATACTGTTCACCTGATCGAGGTGCTTCGTCATCTGTGAAAACTTAAAACGAATATTTTCTTCAATTGCTGGGGTAATACTTAAATGATGTCCGCGAATTGTTATTTGCATGATTCTATCCCTCTCCTGCATGAAGTAGTGAGCAAGACAGCGCCAAAACGATTGCATCCACAATGCTTTCCACGAAAATAGCCTGTGTCATATCATTGATGTGATCATTAAAGCTTTGCCTCGCAGAATAAAAAAGAGATTCATTACGTTGTCATAATGAATCTCTAGAATAATCTCACTTCAATTTTTAGATCAAGACTTTTCGATCAGATGATGAAGGAATATGTAACGATTCTCGATATTTTGCGACCGTCCTTCGTGCCACATCAATACCATCTTCTTTGAGTATATTTGCTAAAGAATTGTCGGATAAAGGCTTACGTGGATTTTCTTCTGAAATCAGTTTTTTAATTTTCGCGCGTATGGCAGTGGATGATGCCTCGCCACCTGTGGTTGTGCCCACATGACTTGAAAAGAAATATTTCAATTCGAATAATCCACGAGGTGTGAGCAAATATTTATTGGTGGTGACTCGAGAAACTGTCGATTCATGCAGCTCGACTTCATCAGCAACATCACGAAGCACCATCGGTTTCATGCCTTCTGCACCAACCTCAAGAAACTCACGTTGATGCTCAACAATACAACTGGCTACTTTTAATAATGTTTTATGGCGCTCATCCACACTCTTAATAAAGTTTTTTGCCTCTAACATTTGATTACGCAGATACTGATTATCATCACTTGGATCAGCACGACGAATCATATTGGCATAAAAAGAATTCACTCGAAGTTTAGGCAAAATATCGGGGTTGAGTTGAACATGCCAAGTATCATTTTTTTTCGATACTACGACATCAGGTATTTGATAATCTTGTTCTTTATCTTCAAACTCCAAACCTGGATAGGCTTTTAATGTTTTGAGCAATTCGACTGTGGGTTTGAGCTGGTCCTGTTTTAAACCACTTTGTTTGAGTAAACGATTTAAATCATTCGCAATTAATAATTCATAATGCTTGAGTAAAATTAATGCTTCTCGACGATATTCCGTGTCATTTGGCAACTGTTCAACTTGAATAAATAAACATTCAACTAAGCCTCTAGCTCCAACACCTGTAGGCTCAAGACGTTGAATATGTTTGAGCACCACCACCACTTCATCTAACTCAACTTCTTCATCATAATCCATTTGTTCAAGTAGCTGTTGAACTGAGGTTTGAATCTCTTCTAAATCGGCCTCTAAAAAACCCTTATCATCTAAAGCATCAACAATACAGTGTGCGATCAGTCGATCTACAGGCGTAAAGTTCAGCAAATTGACCTGTTCTAAGACATGTTGTTTTAAAGAGACATGGCCGAAACGATTGTCTTCACGTTCTTCAAAATCTGGCATTTCCATTGCGGTAGATTGATGCGTATAGACATCGTCCCAATCTGTATCTACAGGTAAGTCATTGGGTAGATGGTCGGCATTTAATTCATTGGTTAAATCTTTTGAAGATTGTTGTTCATTTTTAAGTTGTTCATTTTGGATTTGCTCTAAACTTTCAGCGAAGTTGTCATCTTCAACTTTCTCAAGCAAAGGATTGGTTTCAAGTTGCAACTGTACTTCTTGTTCTAATTCAAGACTTGAAAGTTGCAATAATCGAATCGCTTGTTGTAATTGAGGGGTTAAGGACAAAGAATTTGCTACTTTTAGTCCTACAGATAACTTCATAACGAATTAAATCCCTCTATTCTATATTTTGTAGCAAGAAATATGCCTAATTTTTTATATCACAACTTCAGATTTTTAGGTAGCGTTTTTAAACAATAAAAATTAGATGGAAAAATATAATTTAATTATTCTTAATCAATCACTTTATTTTAATTAAGTCGGCTTAACATCAAAGATTTACGCTATAAATTGACACAATTAAGATTAGATTTTATTTTATAATTCATCAAAAAATAACCTGATATTTCCGATAAAGCGTAATACGCATTTTGAATAAATCGATTTTTAAAGTAACAAAATCACAGAGATTTTCTGTTTCTATCATTTTCAATTTTTTTAAGCAAAATACATATCGTTTTTTATTCTTTACTTATTGCAAGTGAAGGTATAAAAATAATTGTAGGATGAATATTAATCATACTCACGGAACATGGTATGAATTTTGAATAACCATTCAACTGGTAATTTAAGAAATTAAATGAAACATCAAAATTAGAAATGGAGATTTCTTCAATGAACACAGTGTCAAAAAAATTATTTATTTCAACAATCGGTTTAATGTTTGCAACAGGTGCGATCACTCAAACTCAAGCTGCAGATACAATTGCTAAAATTAAGAAATCTGGAAAAGTAGTTATCGGTTATCGTGAGTCTTCTGACCCGATTTCATATATTGTGGGTGGCAAACCTATGGGTTATGCCATTGATATTTGTAATAACTTTGCCAATACTTTAAAGAAAGACTTAAAGTTACCGAACTTAAAAGTCGAATATAAAGCCGTGACATCATCGACACGTATTCCAGAAATGTTAGCCGGAAACATTGATATGGAGTGCGGTACAACAACCAACTCAATTCAACGCCAAGAACAAGTGAACTTTTCAACCAACTACTTTGCCACAGAAGTGCGTATGGTGGTTAAGGCAACTTCCCCAATTAAAAGCTTAGCAGATCTAAATGGTAAAGCCGTTGTGACGACTCAAGGAACAACATCTGACAAATACATTAAGATGGGTGAAAAAGGCGAAAAAATTAACGTCAACAACGTTTATGGTAAAGATCACTCTGACTCATTTGCCATGGTTGCGTCAGGTCGTGCTGCTGCATTTGTCATGGATGATAATATTTTAGCGGGCTTGGTTGCTAAATCTTCAAAACCAAAAGATTTTAAAATTGTAGGTCCTATTTTATCTTCTGAACCATATGGCATTATGTTGCCTAAAGGAGATGCTGCATACAAAGCCATTGCGGACAAAGTCGTTAATGAAATGTGGAAAAATGGTCAAATTGCAGCGCTATACAAAAAATGGTTCTTATCGCCTATTCCACCAAAAAATATTAACTTAAATATGCCAATGAGTGTTTCATACAAGAAACTTCAAGCAAGTCCAAATGATGCAGGCATTAAATAATTCACTTTATAAAAATCAAATAACGGTCAAAGCATAGGATTCGCTTTGACCGAATTAATTATAAAATGATTTTCAAGGAGCACACATGTCAGTTGGCTTGCTTAAATGGACAGCTTTTTGTGCCGAATCCAATGAGTATAGTTTAGATAAAGCGGCTTGGGCAGAATCAGTTTGCAAAGTTATTGGTGGGGAAAGTTATTCACCTGTTGCTGATGCACCAACTTGGTTACAGCTTTTAGGTTCAGGTGTTTGGACAATGGTCTGGACTGCCCTTATCGCCTTTATTATTGCTTTCTTGTTAGGCTCTTTAATTGGCATCATGAGAACACTCCCCAATAAAATTCTGAGCTTTATTGGTACATGTTATGTCGAACTTTTTCGAAATATCCCTTTAATTGTGCAATTATTTTTCTGGGCCTTTGTATTTCCAGAATTACTTCCATTGAGTTTAAGTACTGGAAGTGGCGAAATGGTACATGGCGGATGGTGGCAAAATATCTTAAATGATAATCCTGCCATTATTGGTGTATTTGCATTAGGTTTATACACCGCAGCGCGAATTGCTGAACAAGTACGCGCAGGTATTACCACGGTTTCTCAAGGTCAAAAAAATGCAGCTTTTGCACTGGGGCTTTCTCAAAATCAAAGCTATCGCTATGTGATTTTACCCGTCGCATATCGTATTGTCTGGCCGACCATTACCTCTGAAGCAATGAATGTTTTTAAAAATTCAGCCATTTTATTTGCCTTAAGTGTGCTCAATTTCTTTGCTTATACCAAAACTATGCGTGAAGAAACTTCACAGGATATTGTCATCCTTGTGCTGTCTACACCAGTGTATTTAATCATTACTTATTGCATTAAATACTTAATGGCTTGGATTGAAAAACGCATGGCCGTTCCTGGTCTCGGCTCAGGAGGTAAGTAATCATGGATTTTAGTATTCTACAAAATGAAGATGTGATTACCACCCTTCTACAAGGTTTTAAATTCACATTAACCGTGACCATCCTATCCATCATTGGCGGAATACTCATTGGTACCCCAATCGCGATGATGCGCTTATCCAACAGTAAAATTGCCAGTGGATTTGCCAAATTTTATGTCGATTTTTTCCGTGGTGTACCACTGATTCAAGTCATCTTTATTTTTTACTTTTTATTGCCTAAATTTTTTGATTTCCAATATCACACCTATTGGGGACCATTATTTTCAAGTGTCGTCACATTTGCCATATTTGAAGCAGCATTTTTCTCTGAAATTGTACGCTCAGGGATTCAATCTGTATCACGAGGTCAAGTCAATGCAGGATATGCACTAGGTATGACCTATGGGCAAACCATGTCAAATGTTGTTCTGCCACAAGCATTTAGGAATATGTTACCTGTGATTTTGACGCAATCTATCGTGCTCTTCCAAGATGTATCTTTGGTTTATGTGATTAGTGCGCCTGACTTCTTAGGCAATGCCAATACCCTTGCCAATACTTACGGTTCAGAAACCAAAGCCGTTTTCTATTTGGTTGTTGCCATTATTTACTTTGTTATTTCCTTTACGCTTTCACGTTTAGTGAAACGTTTACATCAAAAAATAGCCATAATTCGTTAAGGGAGAATCGAAATGCCAATGATAGAAATACAACATATCTCAAAATGGTATGGAGATTTTCAGGTTTTAACAGATTGCACGACATCTATTGAAAAAGGTGAAGTGGTTGTTGTGTGTGGACCTTCTGGTTCAGGTAAATCAACACTGATTAAAACGGTTAACGCTTTAGAGCCATTTCAAGAAGGCAATATTATTGTCGATGGTACACTGCTTAAAGATCCGAAAACTAATTTAGACCAATTCCGTTCACGTGTAGGTATGGTGTTTCAACACTTTGAACTTTTTCCACATATGACTGTTTTGGAGAATTTAACTTTAGGTCAGATCAAAGTTTTAAACCGTTCTAAAGAGGAAGCAAAGAAAAAAGCGCTGCAATATTTAGATCGAGTTGGATTAACTGCACATAAAGATAAGTTTCCAGGACAATTATCGGGGGGTCAACAGCAACGTGTCGCGATTGCACGTGGATTATGTATGGATCCAGTGTGTATGTTATTTGATGAACCAACCTCTGCCCTTGACCCTGAAATGGTGGGAGAAGTACTAGATGTTATGACGCAACTGGCTAAAGAAGGCATGACCATGATGTGTGTAACCCATGAAATGGGCTTTGCACGAAAAGTCTCAAGTCGTGTGATTTTTATGGATCAAGGTAAAATTTTAGAAGACTGTCCAACCCAAGACTTCTTTAATAAACCAGAAGAACGCCATGAACGGACAAAAATTTTCTTAGATAAAATTTCTGCGGTGCATTGATCAATATATAAAACTTTTATGGGTTTATAGACAATTTTCATCTAACACTCTCTTTCTTGAATAAAAAAGCCTCTTTAAGAGGCTTTTTTATATGTATCAAAGACTAATCAATTAAAGCCTTTCTAGTTTTAATGATATTTTCTTGAGGCAACTGAATTGAATTATCACGCTTAATCAATAATATTGCTGCAGCACCAATAATTGCAGGAATTGCAACTGCAATAAAATTCATTTTATGCGGTAATTCTAAGCCCAGTAAATATCCGATAACGATCGGTCCAACAATCGCTCCCATCCGACCAATACCAGAAGCCCAACCTAAACCTGTAGAACGTACAGCCAAAGGATAAAATTGTGCAACATAGCTGTAAAGTAAAATACTACAACCTACGGAAGCCGCCCCAGCTAAAGACACCAACAAATAAATTACAGGCTGTGGCGAATTAAAACCAAGACCAATAAGTGCCAATACACCTACACTTAACATCGAAATAATGACAGGTTTAATATGGAAACGATCGGCAAGGATACCACCACCAGCAGTTCCTATAACTGCACCAATGTTTAATGCCAACAAAAACATTAAACTACTGCCCAATGAATACCCAGCCGCCATCATTAGTTTTGGTAACCAACTTCCTAATGCATACAACATCAGTAAACACATAAAAAATGCTAGCCAGAACAAAAGTGTTCCTCTTGCACGTCCCTCTTGAAAGAGTGCTGATAAAGATGCTGGAGCAACTTTACTTTCATTAAAAACTAAAACCGTTTCTGGGGTAACAATATCTTGAGGTGATAATTTTTGAACAATTTCGCGTGCTTTTTGTATTTTTTGTTGCTTAACTAGAAATGCCAGTGATTCAGGCAAGAATTTCCAAATTAAAGGAAGAAATAATAGTGGAATCCCTGCTATCCAAAACATAACTTCCCAACCAAAACTTGGTGTAAACCAAGCACCAAATAATGCAGCCATAATACCGCCCATAGCATAACCACTAAACATCCCTGTAACGAGAGTACTACGTAGCTTTTCAGGCGCATATTCAGAAGTTAATGCCACCAAATTAGGTAATACTCCACCAATCCCTAGACCTGCAATAAATCGTAAACAACCAAATTCTGTCGGGTTTGAAGCAAAACCACCCAAAAAAGTAAAACCACTAAATAATGATACACAGATTAGAATGACATTTTTACGTCCAATTTTATCTGCCAACATACCAAAAAACATTGCGCCAAACATCATACCGGCAAGTGCTGTACTCGCAAGCATTCCCGCTTGTACTGCACTCATATTCCACTCTTGCATAAGTAACGGTAAAGTCACTCCATTAATCGCCAAATCATAACCGTCAAATAAAACAATAAATAAACACCAAAGTACTACCGTTAAGTGGAAAGGTTTAAACTTGGCTTTATCCACTACAGCATTTACATTCATTGTATTCGCTGCCATTTTAGCTCACCTCCAATTGTGAGTTTTTTATATTCAAAAAACTGAATTAATATTCAGTTTTATCTAAAATGGTAGATTTGATCATGAATGTCTACTGCAGAAATGCTCATATTATTCGAATCACATCGAAAATAACTAAAGTTGAATGGTTCATTTTTTGAACCATGAAATGACCTTCTAATTTATCTTCAATATTAATGATTACACCCAAACCAGTTTCGAGTTATATGCTTTTTATAATACTGAATTATCTTATTTATATATTCATATCGCCAATGTACTAACTGACTTTAATACTATTACTTAAGGAGCGTTTAACTCCTGCACAGAATCCCACGCATAAAAAAATCCCCCTCTACATTTTCGTAGAGGGGGATTTCGAATAATGAGCTGGCGATGACTTACTCTCACATGGCAAACGCCACACTACCATCAGCGCGAAGAGGTTTCACTTCTGAGTTCGGGAAGGGATCAGGTGGTTCACTCTTGCTATTGTCGCCAGCACAACTGTTTATGGATACTCGCTTAGTCTTACCTTTATGCTAAGTGTTTTTCCAAATGAGTGATTAACAGAGATACTTGAGTTTGTTTAATTCGTTCAGTTTAGCGGTTTATTTAACTAAATCAAGTTTGATCAGTTTGATTTCGAATCAATCGAGCTTTATACAACAACTGTTTGGGTGTTGTATAGTCAAGCCTCACGAGTAATTAGTATTGGTCAGCTTCACATATCACTATGCTTCCACATCCAACCTATCAACGTTGTAGTCTTCAACGGCTCTTTAGAGGACATATAGTCCTTGGGAAATCTTATCTTGAGGTAGGCTTCCCGCTTAGATGCTTTCAGCGGTTATCCCTTCCGAACATAGCTACCCGGCGATGCGACTGGCGTCACAACCGGTACACCAGAGGTTCGTCCACTCTGGTCCTCTCGTACTAGGAGCAGATCCTCTCAAATTTCCAACGCCCACGGTAGATAGGGACCGAACTGTCTCACGACGTTCTAAACCCAGCTCGCGTACCTCTTTAAATGGCGAACAGCCATACCCTTGGGACCTGCTTCAGCCCCAGGATGAGATGAGCCGACATCGAGGTGCCAAACACCGCCGTCGATATGAACTCTTGGGCGGTATCAGCCTGTTATCCCCAGAGTACCTTTTATCCGTTGAGCGATGGCCCTTCCATACAGAACCACCGGATCACTAAGACCTACTTTCGTACCTGCTCGACTTGTGGGTCTCGCAGTTAAGCGCGCTTTTGCCTTTATACTCTACGCGTGATTTCCGACCACGCTGAGCGCACCTTCGTACTCCTCCGTTACTCTTTAGGAGGAGACCGCCCCAGTCAAACTACCCACCAGACATGGTCCTCGCTCCAGATTATGGAGCAGAGTTAGAACCTCAATATTACCAGGGTGGTATTTCAAGATTGGCTCCATCGCAACTAGCGTCGCGACTTCAAAGCCTCCCACCTATCCTACACAAGTAAGATCAAAGTTCAATGTCAAGCTGCAGTAAAGGTTCACGGGGTCTTTCCGTCTAGCCGCGGGTACACCGCATCTTCACGGCGAATTCGATTTCACTGAGTCTCTGCTGGAGACAGCGCCCCCATCATTATGCCATTCGTGCAGGTCGGAACTTACCCGACAAGGAATTTCGCTACCTTAGGACCGTTATAGTTACGGCCGCCGTTTACTGGGGCTTCGATCAAGAGCTTCGCTTACGCTAACCCCATCAATTAACCTTCCAGCACCGGGCAGGCATCACACCCTATACGTCCACTTTCGTGTTTGCAGAGTGCTATGTTTTTAATAAACAGTTGCAGGGGCCTGGTTTCTGTGGCTGTCAATAGCTCATCCCGCAAGGGGAATCACCGTCGACAGCGTACCTTCTCCCGAAGTTACGGTACCATTTTGCCTAGTTCCTTCAGCAGAGTTCTCTCAAGCGCTTTGGTCTACTCGACCTGACCACCTGTGTCGGTTTCGGGTACGATTCCTGTGTAACTGAAGCTTAGAGACTTTTCCTGGAAGTATGGTATCAGCCACTTCGCTAATAAATTAGCTTGCTATCAGTTCTCAGCATAGAGTACCCCGGATTTGCCTAAGATACATGCCTACAACCTTTCACCTGGACAACCATCGCCAGGCTGACTTAACCTTCTCCGTCCTCTCATCGCATTACACAGAAGTATTGGAATATTAACCAATTTCCCATCGACTACGCCTTTCGGCCTCGCCTTAGGGGTCGACTCACCCAGCCCCGATTAACGTTGGACTGGAACCCTTGGTCTTTCAGCGAACGAGTTTTTCACTCGTTTTGTCGTTACTCACGTCAGCATTCGCACTTCTGATACCTCCAGCAGACTTCTCAATCCACCTTCATCGGCTTACAGAACGCTCCCCTACCACTTGCAATAAATTGCAAATCCGCAGCTTCGGCACATAGTTTTAGCCCCGTTACATCTTCCGCGCAGGCCGACTCGACTAGTGAGCTATTACGCTTTCTTTAAAGGGTGGCTGCTTCTAAGCCAACCTCCTAGCTGTCTATGCCTTCCCACATCGTTTCCCACTTAACTATGATTTTGGGGCCTTAGCTGGCGGTCTGGATTGTTTTCCTCTTGACTACGGACGTTAGCACCCGCAGTCTGTCTCCCGGATAGTACTCATTGGTATTCGGAGTTTGCATCGGTTTGGTAAGTCGGGATGACCCCCTAGCCGAAACAGTGCTCTACCCCCAATGGTATTCGTCCGAGGCGCTACCTAAATAGCTTTCGGGGAGAACCAGCTATCACCAGGCTTGATTAGCCTTTCACCCCTATCCACAAGTCATCCCCTGGCTTTTCAACGACAGTGGGTTCGGTCCTCCAGTTAGTGTTACCCAACCTTCAACCTGCTCATGGATAGATCGCCTGGTTTCGGGTCTACACCCAGCAACTAAACGCCCTATTAAGACTCGATTTCTCTACGGCTCCCCTATGCGGTTAACCTTGCTACTGAATGTAAGTCGCTGACCCATTATACAAAAGGTACGCAGTCACCGAACAAGTCGGCTCCCACTGCTTGTATGCATGCGGTTTCAGGATCTATTTCACTCCCCTCACAGGGGTTCTTTTCGCCTTTCCCTCACGGTACTGGTTCACTATCGGTCAGTCAGGAGTATTTAGCCTTGGAGGATGGTCCCCCCATATTCAGACAAGGTTTCACGTGCCTCGCCCTACTCGACATCATCATATCAGCCCTTTCGTGTACAGGACTATCACCTACTATGGTCGCACTTCCCAGAGCGTTCCACTAAAGCTGATATGACTTAATGGGCTTTTCCCCTTTCGCTCGCCGCTACTGAGGGAATCTCAATTGATTTCTTTTCCTAAGGGTACTGAGATGTTTCACTTCCCCTCGTTCGCCTCGTATGACTATGTATTCATCATACGATACCGACCTTATGATCGGTGGGTTTCCCCATTCAGAAATCTTCGGATCACAGGATATTTGCCGCCTCCCCGAAGCTTATCGCAGGCTATTACGTCTTTCATCGCCTCTGACTGCCAAGGCATCCACCACATGCACTTAATTACTTGACTATACAACCCCAAACAGTCGTTCATCCCTACAAGCAGGATAAGCAACAGATCAACCAATTTCTTAGTCAATCATACAGTTGGCGTCTGTGCACTTAAGCACTATACAGCTTCAATTAGATTCATATACCAAAACGCTTGATTCAGTTAATTTCGCTAGTTCTCATTCAATCACTTCAACTCCATAACTTGCGTTACTTCGTTTCCGCTTTTGTATGAGTTTGAACAAATTATTTCAACTCAAATATATTCTGTTAATGATTCACCACGTCTTCGTCAGATCGTGGTCAACTGTGATAAATCACAGAAGTTAACAAGACGCGCATATTACGCTAACTTCTTATTAAATTCTATAATCTACGACTTCGTTCGATTAAAGCCTGCGCAAAGCAGTACTTATATGATCAAACACTACGCGCAGCGTAGCTGCTTGTCTTGCGTTTCGACAAAGCGTTGCTTTGTTATTTCGAAACTCTGGTGGAGACTAGGAGAGTCGAACTCCTGACCTCCTGCGTGCAAAGCAGGCGCTCTACCAACTAAGCTAAGTCCCCAGCTTATCATCTATAGATTCGATATATCTTTACGCTCTGTTCGCCTCAGTACTTTCATACTGCGTTAGTCAGAATGGTGGGTCTGACAAGACTTGAACTTGTGACCCCACGCTTATCAAGCGTGTGCTCTAACCAACTGAGCTACAGACCCTCAGATACATCTTCATGAAGAACAACTTGTTGTGGATTCTTACCAATCGTCAATCTTTCGTTAAGGAGGTGATCCAGCCGCAGGTTCCCCTACGGCTACCTTGTTACGACTTCACCCCAGTCATCGGCCACACCGTGGTAAGCGTCCTCCTTACGGTTAGACTACCTACTTCTGGTGCAACAAACTCCCATGGTGTGACGGGCGGTGTGTACAAGGCCCGGGAACGTATTCACCGCGGCATTCTGATCCGCGATTACTAGCGATTCCGACTTCATGGAGTCGAGTTGCAGACTCCAATCCGGACTACGATCGGCTTTTTGAGATTAGCATCCTATCGCTAGGTAGCAACCCTTTGTACCGACCATTGTAGCACGTGTGTAGCCCTGGTCGTAAGGGCCATGATGACTTGACGTCGTCCCCGCCTTCCTCCAGTTTGTCACTGGCAGTATCCTTAAAGTTCCCGGCTTAACCCGCTGGCAAATAAGGAAAAGGGTTGCGCTCGTTGCGGGACTTAACCCAACATCTCACGACACGAGCTGACGACAGCCATGCAGCACCTGTATGTAAGCTCCCGAAGGCACCAATCCATCTCTGGAAAGTTCTTACTATGTCAAGACCAGGTAAGGTTCTTCGCGTTGCATCGAATTAAACCACATGCTCCACCGCTTGTGCGGGCCCCCGTCAATTCATTTGAGTTTTAGTCTTGCGACCGTACTCCCCAGGCGGTCTACTTATCGCGTTAGCTGCGCCACTAAAGCCTCAAAGGCCCCAACGGCTAGTAGACATCGTTTACGGCATGGACTACCAGGGTATCTAATCCTGTTTGCTCCCCATGCTTTCGTACCTCAGTGTCAGTATTAGGCCAGATGGCTGCCTTCGCCATCGGTATTCCTCCAGATCTCTACGCATTTCACCGCTACACCTGGAATTCTACCATCCTCTCCCATACTCTAGCCAACCAGTATCGAATGCAATTCCCAAGTTAAGCTCGGGGATTTCACATTTGACTTAATTGGCCACCTACGCACGCTTTACGCCCAGTAAATCCGATTAACGCTCGCACCCTCTGTATTACCGCGGCTGCTGGCACAGAGTTAGCCGGTGCTTATTCTGCGAGTAACGTCCACTATCTCAGAGTATTAATCCAAGTAGCCTCCTCCTCGCTTAAAGTGCTTTACAACCAAAAGGCCTTCTTCACACACGCGGCATGGCTGGATCAGGGTTCCCCCCATTGTCCAATATTCCCCACTGCTGCCTCCCGTAGGAGTCTGGGCCGTGTCTCAGTCCCAGTGTGGCGGATCATCCTCTCAGACCCGCTACAGATCGTCGCCTTGGTAGGCCTTTACCCCACCAACTAGCTAATCCGACTTAGGCTCATCTATTAGCGCAAGGTCCGAAGATCCCCTGCTTTCCCCCGTAGGGCGTATGCGGTATTAGCATCCCTTTCGAGATGTTGTCCCCCACTAATAGGCAGATTCCTAAGTATTACTCACCCGTCCGCCGCTAGGTTAGGTAGCAAGCTACCTTCCCCCGCTCGACTTGCATGTGTTAAGCCTGCCGCCAGCGTTCAATCTGAGCCATGATCAAACTCTTCAGTTTAATACTTCGTAGCGCCTTAAAGGGCGCCAATCTTGGCTCATCAATTTTCTGACATTAATTTCTCAAATAAACTTCGAGTAATTTCTACCATCAATCAATGAAAATAATTTCGATCAATCAACCAGTAAAAATCCACACAAGTTGTTCTTCATAATCTCTTAATGATCTTCTTGTTACTTCGTCAGTAGCAAGCTAGGTCGGCTATATTACTCTCTATCTCTAGAAAGTCAACCAGTTCAACTAAATATTTTCCTTAACAAATCATCTTTTTTAAATCTTTAAAATCTCTCGCAGAAACCTTAAATCATTCAATCAAGTTATTGATTTATCAGAAGTTTTATTTAACATCGCTGCCGATGGATGTGCATTCTACAGCATTTCACTACCGTTGCAACCCCTTTTTTTGAAGTTATTACACAAACGTTTATTTATTAATCAAAAAGGTGTTTTTTGATATAAAATTGACCAAAATACTCAACATATATCTTTTTTTCTTTGATTAGAATAAAATATAAAGTATTAGCAATTAAATTAGAGTTATACCCATCTATATGGCGCTCTTCATAAATATAAAAAGAATATCAATAGGATTACTACTGCTTATTACTAGTAGTATGTGTTTTGCCAATTCATCACATAACATATATATGATGACATTATCCATTTTGAGTTATACAAAGTGGAATGTCCCCTCACCAAGTTTATGTATCGTTGGCAATAACAATAATACGCAAATCACGAATGCTTTTTTACAAGGTGTAAAAACTCAAAATATTTCATTACAAGTAAAAGGTATTACTGAAGAACAATTGGCCTTAAGATCCTGTGATGCAATATTTTTCACTCAATCCACACCAGAAAGCGAACAAAAACTGATTAATCAATCCTATAACAAATCAATTTTGTCTTTTAGCAAGGATAATCCTGAATGTGAAATTGGAAGTATTTTCTGTCTATATACCTCCAAAAAAGGAAATACACTATTTAAGGTGAATTTGGACAGCTTAGCGAAGTCCAAAATTCATGTAGATCCTCGCGTTTTACTCTTGGCCAAAAATTCGGAGTAAGATGATGATCAACACATTATTTAATTCCAACTCACTACAAACTATTTTCAGAAAATCGCAATTTACTATTTTCGCCATTACTTTCTTAATTTGCACAATCACGTTTTCTTCGGTTTCAGTACTTACAGTCGAGTCATATGCTAAGCAAAATTTACAACTGATTAGTCGAACAGTAGCAGAACGTGTACAGCCTGCTTTAGTCTTCAAAGATAGAATTACACTGACAGAAATTTTAAATGAATATACTGTGCAACATGAAGTAAAAATGATTCAAGTCTACGATAACAGTGGTCAGCTGATTGCCGAGAGCGTCAAAGATTTAGAATATTACTCTACGCTTCAAAATTTATTCGATAAAATTTTCTTAAATCATCCAGTAAATCTGACCGTTGAACATAATGGTCTAAACGTCGGTAAAGTTGTACTTTATGGTAGCTCTAAGAAAATCTTAGTGTTTATCTTTAAAATTTTTATTGGTTTGCTTCTGGGCATGCTATTTATGCTCTTAGCTTTATGGTGGTCCGTGAATTCAACTTATCATCATATTATGAAATCGATATCCCCAATTATCAGCATTGCACAATTGGTCAGCAATCAAAAAGCATATAATCTTCGATTTCCTGAAAATGATATTAAAGAATTTCACAACTTAAATAACGTTTTTAATGAGCTTCTTGAAGAAATTCAGTCTTGGCATAATCATCTACAAAACGAAAACAATATCCTATCGTATCAAGTTCAACATGACGATTTAACCAAATTACCTAATCGCAATTATTTCAATCAAGTTTTATTTAATAAATTTGATAACCCTATTAGTCGAGAAAAAATTGCCTTAATCTTTATTGATAATAATAACTTTAAAGGCATTAATGACAAATATGGACATTTAGCTGGTGATGAAGTCCTCAAAGAAACTGCAAATCGCTTAAAATCTAGTATTCGACAAAATGATTTTGTTGCACGTTTAAGTGGTGACGAGTTCGCGATTATTTTAGATTCGGTACATCAAACAGATTACCTCATCACCATTGCTGAAAATCTAATCAAAACATGTGATAAACCGATTACATACAATGATCAAGAAATATATTTCAGTTTTAGTTTAGGTATTGCTTTAGCCAGAAATGCTCACAGCATTGAAGATGTTATATCTCAAGCAGATCAGGCCATGTACAAAGCTAAAGATCTAAAAAACCATTGGTATATTTATCATCATTAATTATTTAAGGTAACGAGATGCTAAACAATAAAATTAAATTATTATTTATTGCAATAATATCAGTAGCCTTAAGCGGATGCTTAGGTATGGGCTCATTGAGCCATAAACAAGTTAAGGTACTCAAAAAAGAAGGATTTGTATTAACTGAAGAAGGTTGGAGCTTAGGCCTACCTGAACGAATCTTATTTGATTTCGATAATGCTGATATTCCACCTCAAAGTCAGTTATTGATTACCAAACTATCAAATCAGTTAAAAAAATATGATTTAACCAAATTAAAAGTGATTGGGCATACCGACAATATTGGTAATGAAGAATACAACGTTAAACTTTCAGAAAAGAGAGCACAAAGTGTTGCAGATGTCTTCATTCAAAATGAATTTAAGACAGAAGATATACAAGTGATTGGCAAGGGATCTGTACAACCTATAGATAATCATGACACTGATGAAAGCCGAGCTGAAAATCGTCGCGTTTCTATTATCATCTCACCCTAGTGATTCAATCCCTTCTAACGACCATCAAATGTAAAAAAAGATCCCATATCGGGATCTTTTTTAAAATATACTAAACACTAAATTTTAGACATAAAAAAACCGCATTTAAGCGGATCTTTATTTTTAAGCTAATGCTTAAAATGGTCGGAGCAGTAGGATTCGAACCTACGACCCCCTGGTCCCAAACCAGGTGCACTACCAGGCTGTGCTATGCTCCGTTTCTCTTAAAAGAGATTGGGGTGGATGAAGGGGCTCGAACCCTCGACAACCGGAATCACAATCCGGGGCTCTACCAACTGAGCTACAACCACCATTACAACATTTTAGATTCTACAATATCAAGCGACCGATGGCGCGCCTGACAGGATTCGAACCTGTGACCATCCGCTTAGAAGGCGGATGCTCTATCCAACTGAGCTACAGGCGCATTACCGATGATACTTACACCACTGGAAAATCTTTGCCTTGAAGAATTGGTCGGAGCAGTAGGATTCGAACCTACGACCCCCTGGTCCCAAACCAGGTGCACTACCAGGCTGTGCTATGCTCCGATTCATCTCAGCTTTTGTATCGAACATCTCGTTCGGTACGGTGTGCATTCTAGGCGTGACGCCGAACAACGTCAACACCTATATTCAAAAAAAATCAAAAAAACGCTTCAAGTGTATATTTATCAAGCGTTTTAGAGTTTTTTAACGCTTTAAAGCAGCATTAAAGTTCAACATTCGATCAAGTGGTAATTTAGCACGTGCTGCAAGCTTTTGATCAACGAATACTTCTTGATCAGAATTTTGTAAAACATGCAAAATTCCGTCTAATTCATTCATTGCCATCCACGGACAATGTGCACAAGAACGACAAGTCGCCCCTTCTCCGGCTGTTGGCGCTTCAATTAAAGTCTTGTTAGGCACAGCTTGTTGCATTTTGTAGAAAATACCTCGATCAGTCGCAACAATCATGGTGTCTTGTTCTAAAGTCTGTGCAGCTTTAATCAGTTGCGAGGTACTTCCAACAGCATCTGCAATATCAATCACTGATTCTGGTGATTCGGGATGAACCAAGACAGCAGCATTTGGATAGAGTGCTTTCATTTGGGCTATTCCACGTGCACGGAATTCTTCATGCACAATGCACGAACCATCCCAAAGCAACATATCTGCACCGGTTTTCTTTTGAATATAACGCCCTAGATGCTGATCAGGTGCCCAAATAATTTTCTCACCCAAACTATCGAGATGTTCAATAATCTCAACTGCACAGCTCGATGTCACTACCCAATCTGCCCGTGCTTTTACTGCTGCAGATGTATTGGCATATACCACCACAGTATGGTCAGGATGCGCATCACAGAACGCTGTAAACTCGTCGACTGGACATCCAAGGTCAAGCGAACATGTTGCTTCTAAGGTTGGCATTAAGATGGTTTTTTCAGGCGATAAGATCTTGGCAGTTTCTCCCATAAATTTTACACCAGCCACCACCAATGTCTTTGCTGGATGATCCCGACCAAATCGCGCCATTTCTAAAGAATCTGAAACGCAGCCACCTGTGAGCTCTGCGAGCTCCTGAACATCATGATCACAATAATAATGTGCGACCAATACCGCATTGCGTTTTTCAAGCTCATCTTTGATTTGTTCAAATTTCTGCTTCTTTTCTGCATCAGTTAATCGAACATCTTTAGGCTCACCTAAATGATCCAAATGTGCTTGCACAATCGATTTTGCTTCGTTGGCAATTAAATTGGTTGCATCATTCATACTGAGTTACTCTTATCCTTAAAGTTTAAATCAATAAGCATTTGATTTAAAAAGTGAACAACTGAATTGATAAAATGGCTTCATGCTTTTTTACCAATCATTCAAATATTTGTATAAAAAAAGCCTCACGAAGGAGGCTTTATGTCTTAAGAACGATAATCGGCATTTATTTTGACGTAATCGTAGGAAAGATCACAGGTATATACAGTATCTTTCGCTTGGCCTCGACCCAAATCCACACGAATGGTAATCTCAGATTGCGCCATGACTTTAGCGCCCGCTTCTTCAGTATAATCTGCAGCTGCCCCACCATCTTTGCAGATCTGTACATTATCCAACCAAACTTGAATTTTTTCTACATCTAAATTGGGTACGCCAGCATAACCAATGGCTGCCAGAATACGCCCCCAGTTTGGATCAGATGCAAAGAAAGCCGTTTTTACCAATGGGGAATGCGCAATGCTATAAGCAATATCGCAGCATTCTTGGGTATTTGCACCACCTTCTACTGCCACAGTCATGAACTTAGTCGCACCTTCACCATCGCGAACAATTAATTGTGCAAGACGTTTCATCACGCATGAAAGCACCTCTAAGACCACTGCATAACGCGAATCGTCCTCTGATGCGATTTCAACACCGCCTGCTTGCCCTGTCGCAGCAAATATACAAGAGTCATTGGTGGAGGTGTCACCATCAATGGTAATGCGGTTAAATGACTGCTCTACTGAGGTTTTCAGTAACTGTTGAACCAAGGGACGTGAAATTGGCACATCTGTTGCAATAAAGCCCAGCATGGTCGCCATATTTGGACGAATCATGCCTGCACCTTTTGAAATACCCGTCATGGTGTACGTCACACCGTCAAGTTCAAACTGCTCAGATGCACCTTTAGGCAAAGTATCAGTGGTCATAATGCCTTTTGCAGCATCGACCCATGCATTTGAATTGAGCGTATCTAAAGCTGGCTGTAAACCTTTTAACAGACGATCCATTGGCAATTGTTCACCAATCACGCCTGTTGAAAAAGGTAAAATTTCACTTGCAGAGACGTGTGTCAATTCAGCTAAGCTTGTGCAGGTTGTCTTGGCATTTTGCATGCCTGTAGGACCTGTTCCTGCATTGGCATTCCCTGTATTAATGACTAAATAACGCGGATTGTTTTCTGCCAAATGAGCTTTACAGATATGTACAGGTGCTGCACAGAATGCATTTTGGGTAAATACACCTGCTACATTCGTGCCTTCAGCGAATTCAAAAACAACCAGATCACGTCGATTTGGATAACGAACATATGCTTCTGCCGAGCCAATTTTTACACCTTGTACCACATGCATCTGTGGCATTGTTACGTCACCCACCGCCATTTTTAAATGTCCAGAATCAAAATTTAGAAAAAATAAGCTTAGTAGAAAAATCTACAAAAATCGAGTATATAAAGACTTCAATTGTGATGAATTATTTAATTTATATGTAATAAAAATAAAGCCAATGCTTGTACATCGGCTTTTACAAAATAATTCGAACAGCAATCGCTCAAAAAATCTTAATTTGATTTCGCAAGCAAGTTATTGTCTAAAAGTGCTTGTTTTGCTTTTTCCTGACTTGCCGTAGACAATGCAGGATTCGTCGCAACAATACGATGAACAGTAGCCGGTGTTACTGCAGCAATCGCTGATGTTTTTAAGATGATTGGACGCCCGCCAGTATTCCCCAGAGTATAACGAATACCCGTACGTGGACTAATCACAGTTGTCGTATCATTTTTCACTTCAACGCCAGCAGTCGCTACGCCTGTTGCCGCTTGAACGTTTGCAACAGTGGTTGTCGTTGGCGCTGCAAAAGCAAAAGTAGGCAAGGCAACTGCCGCTAGCAACAAAATTTTTACATGTTTTTTCATCATCATTCCGAAAAAAATTACAACATCAGAAATTAAATACCACTTACCGACCTTTTAGGCAATCATTATTCACAACTTGTAATGATCATCATGCTCAAGCATAAAAAAAGCAGAACAAAAATGTTCTGCTTTTTTCAACTGTAAAATACTTAAATTTTACCGTGACATTGCTTATATTTTAAACCTGATCCACAAGGACATGGCGCATTACGACTTTCGGGTGGTGCAAATGTCACTCCGCTTAAATCACCTTGCTCTGCATTTTCACTGACTTCACCAGATAAACCATCCACATCATCATGGGCAAAAGACAGTTGCATTGCTTCAGCTTGTGCTTGTTGTTGCGCTTCCATCTCTGCAATTTCTTCAGGAGTTGGTAAACGAATCAATGATAAATCTGCTACAACATCTGACTTAATCACGGCCAACATATTTACAAATAAATTGAACGCTTCTTTTTTGTATTCTTGTTCAGGATTTTTTTGCGCATAACCACGTAAGTGAATCCCTTGACGCAAGTAATCCATCGCAGCCAAATGGTCTTTCCAATGACGATCTAGAGAACTGAGCATAAAGTTACGCTCTAAAGATGCTGCATTTTCGGGGCCCATTTGTTCACGACGAGCGTGATAACGTGCCAATACTTCATCAGTAATACGTTCAACCAATGCCTCTTCATCTAAACGACGATCTTGTTCCAACCATTGTGAAACGGGTAGATCAACACCTAAATCAACACGCAATGCATTTTCTAAACCTTCAATATCCCACTGATCATGAATTGACTCTGGTGGAATATAGTTTCCAATAACACCCTTCATCACGTCACGATACATGGTTTCAATATATTCTTGAAGTGTATCTGCAGCCAAAATTTCATCACGTTGTGAATAGATAATTTTACGCTGTTCGTTGTTTACATCATCGTATTTCAGCAAGTTTTTACGAATATCGAAGTTACGTGCTTCTACTTTACGTTGCGCGTTCTCAATCGAACGTGACACCATTTTGTGCTCAATAGCTTCATCTTCTTGTAGTCCCATTGCACGCATCATGGCAACCACACGATCACCTGCGAAGATACGCATCAAATCATCTTCAAGCGATAAGAAGAAACGAGACACACCAGGGTCACCTTGACGACCAGAACGACCACGAAGCTGGTTATCAATACGACGTGATTCATGACGCTCAGAACCAATGATATGCAAACCACCAGAATCAAGCACCATCTGATTGTTTTGTTCCCACTCTGCTTTTAATCGTGCTTCATCTTCAGGGGTTGGGTTTTCAATTTTGGCTAATTTTGCTTTCCAGTTACCACCCAACAAGATATCGGTCCCACGACCTGCCATGTTGGTGGCAATGGTCACAGCACGTGGTGAACCTGCTTGCGCAATAATATCCGCTTCACGTTCATGCTGTTTTGCATTTAAAACTTCGTGTGCAATACCTGCATCACGGAGTTTATCAGAAAGAATTTCAGAAGCTTCAATGGTTGCTGTACCAATCAAAATGGGTGCAACACCAGCTTCGTGAATTTTTTTGATTTCTTCAATAATCGCAGTGTATTTACCATTACGGTTTAAATAAATTAAATCATTATGATCAATACGAATCATTGGTCGATGTGTCGGAATAATAACAACATCAAGACCGTAGATTTCTTTCATTTCAGCTGCTTCAGTATCAGCTGTACCCGTCATACCCGACAATTTTTTGTATAAGCGGAAATAGTTCTGGAATGTTGTTGTTGCAAGGGTTTGGTTCTCAGGTTGAATTTCCAAACCTTCTTTCGCTTCAACCGCCTGATGCAAACCTTCTGACCAACGACGACCTGGCATCGTACGACCTGTGTTTTCATCAACAATCACTACTTCACCGTCATGGATGATGTAATGCACGTTACGTTGATACAAGTAATGAGCACGAATCGCTGCAGTCACATGATGAACTAAATTCAAGTTTGCAGAAGAATATAAACTTTCCCCTTCAGCCAATAGGCCCATTTCGATGAGTTCAGCTTCAACCTTTTCATAGCCAACTTCAGTCATTTCAACTGAACGTTGCTTTTCATCAATCCAGAAATGTCCGCCATCAGCCACTTTCTCTTCTTTTTGAGGATGTAACTTAGGTGGAATGGCATTAATTGCTGCATAAAGCTGTGAAGAATCTTCACTCTGACCAGAAATAATCAATGGTGTACGTGCTTCATCAATCAAGATCGAATCGACCTCATCGATAATCGCATACACTAAGCCACGTTGTTTTTTCTCAGGGAGAGAAAACACCATGTTGTCGCGTAAATAATCAAAACCAAATTCGTTATTTGTACCGTAGGTAATGTCTGCACGATAAGCTTCTGCTTTTTCATGCGGATGTTGCATGGAGTAAATCACGCCCACGCTTAAACCAAGGAATTCATATAATGGACGGTTTAACTCAGCATCACGCTGTGCCAAATAATCATTCACGGTAATCACGTGAACGCCCTGCTCACTGATCGCGTTGAGGTACACCGCCAAAGTACCCATGAGGGTTTTACCTTCACCTGTGCGCATTTCAGCGATTTTACCTTCATGTAAGGTAATACCACCGATTAACTGTACGTCGTAGTGACGCATCCCCATAATTCGCTTACCTGCTTCACGACACACTGCGAATGCTTCAGGTAACAACTTATCTAGGCTCTCACCTTTTTTATAGCGTTGTTTGAATTCTTCGGTTTTTGCAGATAAGTCTGCATCACTTAGTGCAGATATCGTCGGCTCGAGCGCATTGATCTTCTCGACAATTTTACGCATACGCTTCAATTCGCGCTCGTTTTTAGTACCGAAGATTCCTCCGATCAGACTTGCCAACATGTATAGACTCTCTAAAACTTGCTTATCAAAATAAATTTTTCTCAGACGTTATTATGGTGCTAGAAATCTGAAGTACAAGGGTTTTAAACAAAAGCATTCAAAAAATTCTGACCAATGGGTTGCCGACGTATGAGCTACGGCGACTTAATGTAGCAAATTTGACCAGACTATAGATAGATGATTCTGAAAAATAGTCATTTTTTATTCTTCTGCATAAATCTATATCCAATATATTCATAAAGAAATAATAAAACACTATTTTTAATTCTAAAGAAATTCATTCATATTAGATTTGAAAAATACAAAAAATTATATTTTGAGGACTGAAAAATGACATTACGTTTAGGTGATACAGCACCCGATTTCGAACAAGCATCTAGTGCTGGCACAATTAATTTTTATGAATTTCTTGGGGACAGTTGGGGCATTCTTTTTTCACATCCAGCAGACTACACGCCTGTATGTACAACTGAACTTGGTTTTACCGCTAAATTGAAAGATGAGTTCGAAAAACGTGGCGTAAAAGCGATTGCGCTATCTGTGGATGATGTCGAATCACATCATGGCTGGATTAAAGATATTAACGAAACGCAAAATACCACTGTGAACTTCCCGATTATTGCTGACCAAGATCGTAAGGTGTCTGAGTTGTATGGATTTATTCATCCCAATGCAAGTGAAACCACGACTGTTCGTTCATTGGTAATCATTGATCCGAATAAAAAAGTGCGTCTCATCATTACTTATCCTGCATCTACAGGTCGTAACTTCCATGAGATTTTACGTGTAGTTGATTCACTCCAATTGACAGATAACCATAAAGTAGCAACGCCTGCCAACTGGCAACAAGGTGATGATGTCGTGATTGTTCCTGCATTAAAAGATGAAGATGAAATCAAACAACGTTTTCCGAAAGGTTATAAAGCCGTTACCCCTTACTTACGCCTCACCCCACAGCCTGAGAAAAACTAAAGCGCTGCTTTAGTTTTTCGCAAGACAAGCGAAGCGCGTAGTCCTTAAAATGCAATACTGCTTCGCCCGAGCGCAAGGGTAATAGCTATGCTATGGCTAAAAAGAAATTAAAAAGGATTCCTTTTTAATTTGGCGCAAGACAAGCGAAGGGTGTTGTTCCAAGTTAGAACAATGTGTAAAAACAAAACGATTGAAATAGTGATCAAAGATATAACACCATTTCACTCAAATATTATTCGGCCAATATGTTCAAATAAAAATGCATTTTCAAGATTCCTTTGACGAGCCATCTTGAAAATTCAAAGCCCATATTCATATGGGCTTTTTTTATGCATATTTTGCTGTGTATATAACCGACTGAATCAGTCGGAATCTATTATTTATGTAGATTTAGGCTATAAATGAAGTTCGCAAACCCTGTTTCGAATCAGCCTCCATGATCTACAACATCCATCATTTACATTGCGGTAGTTTATCTCCTTTTTGGGCTCCATTCTTTGGACAAAAAGGACTGGTTGCAGAACTCGTGTGTCATTGCCTTTTATTAGAAACAGATCAGGGACTGGTATTGGTCGATACAGGCATTGGTATACAAGATTATTTGCATCCTAGAAAACGTCTTGGAACATTACTCACCAAGCTTGGAACAATTCAACAAAAATTAAGTCTAAGTGCACTGGCTCAAATTCAAAAACTTGGATTTAAAGGTTCTGAAGTTAAACACATCTTACTCACGCATTTAGCATTTGATCATGCAGGTGGTATTTCTGACTTTCCAGATGCCACAGTACATGTGCTTTCTACAGAATACGAAGCAACTAAGCATCTGACCTATAAAAATAAATATCGTTATAAACCAGAACAGTTTAAAGAGCATCGTCATTGGAATTTTTTAGAGCCTCACTTTGGAGATTCTTGGTTTAATTTTCAAAAAGTCCTTGGTTTTAATCTATTTCAAGATGAAATTATGATGATTCCTTTACCTGGAGCAACTGCGGGGCATTGTGGTATTGCCATTGCTTTTCAAGATCGATGGCTCTTATTCTGTGGAGATGCCTATTACTCTCATCTCGAATTAAATCCAAAGAAAAAAATGCGTGCTTTAAAACTGACCGAAAGTACTCTAGCAGAAGACAATCAACTCAGAATAAAAACCCTTGAACAAATACAGCAACTTTCACATCAACATCCTGAGATTGAAATTATATGCTCGCATGATCCTGAAGAGCTCAATCGTTATCTTGCAATGACATAAAATACATAGACAAAATAAGGTCTAATCGTTATCAATATGATTATTCCTAAATCAAATAAATATTGAATTTATATGACTCAAATAAACCCGAAGCTCTTAATCATAACAACTGCCCTGTTATGCAGTGGCTGCATGCAATCTAAACCTGTTGCCGAACACGAGCGTCCGACACATTGGGGAACTGAGTTAAATGATCAACATAATTTTTATCAAGTGAGTTCAATGCTGTATCGCAGTGAACAACCCAATGAAGAATTAAAAGCAGAAATCCAAAAACACAATATTCAAGTCGTGATCAATTTGCGAAGCCGTGATCATGATCAAAAAGTTTTATCAGATATGCCTTTAAAATTAGTCCATATCCCCATCCAAACTTGGGCAATCAATCGTGAAGATTTATTAGCCATTATGCAAGAAATTCAACGGGCAAAAACCAACAATCAAAAAGTACTCATTCATTGCTACCATGGTTCAGACCGCACAGGTGCCAGTATTGCGATGTATCGTATTCTCTTTGAGGGGTGGAAGACTGAAGATGCAATTCAGGAAATGAAACATGGTGGATATGGTTTCCATAAGATATGGGTCAATATCGAAAAATTGTTTAGCCCTGAAAATATAAAATGGACTCAAGAGCAACTCTCGAATCCATCTTAAATTTAAACATGCATCATTAAAGTTCAAACTACTTGAACTTGAATCAATTAACGTTTGTCTAAAGGCACCCAGTCAATCACCCATGCAGACTTCATATTTAAACTTTCATCACTATTGATCTTTTTACGTGTTGCATCTGCGGCTTCACGATCTTTCGATGGTCCAACCATAATCCGAATACCCTTAGAGGTTGGACTCTTGGTGACTTTATAGCCTTTGGCACGAAGTCTAGCTGCAACTGCATCTGCATTGGCTTCATTGGCTGCCAAAGCCACTTGAACCATCCATTGCTTGTCTTGCGGCTTGTCTGTCCCTTCGAGCAATTGTCTTGCTTTTTCTGCTTCGGCTTTTTTCTTGGCCTCTTCAGCTAGACGTTTCTTCTGTTCAGCTTCTTTCTTAGCCAATTCAGCTTTCTTTGTTGCTTCTGTCTTGGCTTTTTCTTCAGCAGCTTTTTTATCTGCTGCGAGCTTTTGCTCAGCGGCCTTTTTGGTCGCTTCTGCTTTTTTCTGTTCATCTAATTTACGTTTTTGCTCAGCCGCTAACTGCTCATTTTTGGCTTTTTGTTGAGCAAGTGCTTTGTCTTGATCCGATAGCTTTTGCTGTTCAGCTTTTTTCTTTTCGGCCGCTAAACGTTGCGCTTTGGCTTTATCATCTTCAATAATTTCAGGGGGAATATCTGCACCTTGAGCACCACTACGCTTCGCATTAATTTCAGCATATTCTTCTGCAGCTTTACGTGCTGCAGCCGCTTCAGCTTCCTGTTGCATTCTTAGGAATTCAGCCGTTTTAGACTCTTGTTCAGCAACCGCTTTTTCTCGCGCACGACGTTGTTCTTCAAGTAGACGCTTTTCAGTTTCCACATCGACTGTCAATGGTTGGAGTTGTACAGGCTGACCTGAACCATCACCTTGTTGCTGTACATTTTCAACAGGTTGTGTTTGAACTTGTTTTTGATGTATTTCTTCTTTGCCTTTTAAAAGCAGCGCTGCCAGTAATACACCACCGCCTAGTAAAACAACACCTCCCATCCAGCGTTGTTTGTTATTCATTGACATTCTCTAAATACTCCCAGACCGCTTCTAAGGTATGAAACGAGCCACACACCAAAATCAGCTGATTATTTTTGGATTCTTCAAGTGCTGATTGAAATGCTGCATGTACATTTTGAAATTGTTGTACTGCTTCATGTTGCAATGCAGATTGTAATTGTTCCATTGACGCTGCACGAGGCACAGTCAGCGGTGCAATTTTCCACATTAATACAGCATTTTTCAATAACTTAACAACAGAATTAATATCTTTGTCAGCCAACATGGAAAAAACTGAAATCACTTCTGTGTACTGTTTATTGTATTCTAGAAATTTTCGCAATTGCTTTAACAAAAACTCAACACCATGAGGATTGTGTCCAGCATCGAAAATGACCGTTTTACCTTGAATCTGACGAACTTCAAAACGCCCTTGTAAACGAGCACTTTCAATTCCAGTTCCGATTGCTTGCTGACTGACTTTTAAATCACTGACCAATATTGCTGCAACTGCAGTGGAAATATTATCTAAAGCAAGTTGGCCGAGAGGAAGTTTTAATGTTGTACCTGAAGTGGCGAAATTCCATGTTTTGCCATCACCGGCATCTTGGTAAAAATAATCACGATTGAGTGTATAAAGTTTGGCATGACATAGATCCACTTTATCCTGAATCGCTTGAGGGAGTTCTTGTTGCCCTGCAAAAATCACGGGAATATCTGGACGAATAATGCCTGCTTTCTCAAAAGCAATTTTTTCAATGGTATCACCTAGCCAGTCGGTATGATCTAAGCCAATATTGGTGATCACAGCGACATCAGGATTCACCACATTGACGACATCGAGTCGCCCACCCAATCCAACTTCGAGCACCCAAACATCGCATTGTTTCTGTTTGAAGATCACAAAAGCGGCCAAAGTGGTTGCTTCAAAGAATGACAAACTTAAATCACATTCACGGCGAGCTTGATCGACCAAGACAAATGCATCAATGAGGGTCTGGTCATCGACTTCTTGACCTGCGAGTTTGACGCGTTCATTAAAACGATAAATATGGGGAGATTGATACAGACCGACATTATAACCTTGGGCATTCAAAATCGAGGCTAATGTCGTGGTGGTAGAGCCTTTGCCATTGGTTCCGGCAACAGTAAATACTTTGGCTTGTGGTGAAACTACACCTAATTTTTCTGCGACAGGGATGACGCGTTCTAAACCTAAATCAATCCCTGTGACGTGAACATGGCTCCAATAATCGAGCCATGTTTGTAAATTTTCTGTTTCTAATGGTGCTGTATGCATCAAGGCAAATTCATCAACTTCGCTACAATACGATAGACTGTATCACGTAATGCATGACGATGGACAATTTGATCGACTACACCATGATCAAGCAAAAATTCAGCACGTTGGAACGGTTCTTCCAATTTTTCACGTACCGTTTGCTCAATGACACGTTTACCTGCAAAACCAATCATGGCTTTCGGTTCAGCAATATGCACATCACCCAACATTGCAAGTGAAGCCGTTACACCGCCGTATACTGGATGCGTCAACACCACAATATAAGGTACATGTGCATCTTTCATCTTTTGGATCGCGGCTGAAGTACGTGCCATTTGCATTAAAGACAACATGCCTTCTTGCATACGCGCACCACCAGATGCTGCAAAGCAAATGAGTGGCTGCTTTGTTGCAATCGCTTTTTCAGCTGCTTGCACAAAACGGTCACCAACCACTGTACCCATTGAACCGCCCATAAAGTCAAATTCAAAAGCACAAGCAATCATTGATAAGCCTTTGATCTGACCTTGCATTACGATAAGTGCTTCAGTTTCACCTGTTTTCTCTTGCGCATCTTTCATGCGCTCAGGATAAGGCTTGCTGTCGACAAAATGCAGTGGATCTTTGGCTAAATACTCTTGACCGAGTTCTTGTTCAGCTTGGTCAAAGAACCAATTTAAACGATCACGTGCTTTCATTTTCAAATGTTCGTCACATTGTGGACAAACATAAGCATTGAAAGACATGGCTGTACGTGTCACCAAAGCATGACATTCAGGGCACTCAATCGTCGGCTCTGTAAATGTTGCTTTTAATGTTTGTTGTTCATCAGGAACATTGATGCCCGGCACGGAACGTTCTGTCCATGGTGTCGAGGGGCTCAGGATTTTGCCTGATTTCACTTCTTGATTCATACTAACTCATCGAGCGCAGCTCGAAGCTCCTTGACTTTGTTGACCGCTTGCTCAGCAGCTTGTTCTGGTGCAACGTTTGCAAAAGGTTTGACAAATGCACTTCCGACAATGACAGCATCGGCAACACTACCCATCGCTTTCGCTGAAGCAGCATCGCTGATTCCGAAACCGACACCCACAGGGACTTGGGTAACAGACTTGATTTTCTCAATGCGTGAAGCAGCTTCTTTCACATCAAGTGTTGCTGCACCTGTAACACCTTTAAGTGATACATAATAAATGAAACCACTCGCTTGATTGGCTACATGCGAAATACGCTCATCCGTTGAAGTTGGTGCGAGCAAAAAGATTTGATCCATATCGTATTTCTTCAATACCACATCTAAATCTTTTGCTTCTTCTGGTGGTAAATCCACGAGAAGTACACCATCTACACCACTTTCATGGGCAATCGACACGAAACGTTCATAACCAATGACTTCAACAGGGTTTAAATACCCCATAAGTACCACAGGTGTTTCCGCATCTTTTTCACGGAATTGCTTGACCATATTCAATGCATCAAGTGTGTTGGTTCCAGCGGCTAAAGCACGTTCAGCAGCTAAAGCAATGACTGGACCATCTGCCATTGGGTCGGAAAATGGTAATCCAAGTTCAATTACATCTACCCCAGCCTCAACCATTCGATGTAACAATGGAACCGTTACTTCAGGTTGTGGGTCACCTGCCATAACATAAGAAACAAGAGCCTTACGCTGTTGAGATTTAAGCTTTGCAAATCGTGTGGCTAAACGTGACATAGGGTTGTACTTTCCTTGAATTGTATAAAATTGAGGAGTTTGTTTTGTAAAAATACAAGACATCTCATTGTAACGCTATTATTTACTCATTGAATAGAGTGAAAACTTGTACAATTCTGTCTCATATTCGTTGAACAACCCAGTGCTACATTTATCAATATTTTGATTTTTTTCACAATGATCAAAAACATCTATTTTTTGATTTTTTTAAAATCATCAATATTAAGATCAACTTAGCTTTATTTTTTAAAAAACTTTTAAAAAAAAGACAGTTAGAGTTTACATTTAAATTTTTCTTAAATTGCAAAAGCTGTTTTATACTACGCGCGCTTACTTATTTATTACTTTTGATATGACCACACACTCCCCAGGTAAAGCTCAAGCCCGAGCACTTGCCCTGATTCCCCTTATTGTTTTTTTAGCCATATTTTTAGGCAGTGGTATTTACCACTCAATCATTGGGACTGAATTCGCCTTTTATCAAATCAAAGCTCCAGTTGCTGCAATTCCAGCAATTATCCTTGCAGTCCTGCTTTATCGAGGCAAACTCAACCAAGCTATAGAAGATTTTTTAGAAGGTGCCAGTCACCCGAATTTAATTCTGATGTTTATGGTGTTTATGCTGGCAGGTGCATTTGCAAGTATCACCAGTACGATTGGTAGTGTCGATTCAACCGTACAATTTGGTCTATCGATGATACCGCCACAGTTTGTTCTCCCTATGCTGTTCCTCATTTCAGCATTTATTGCAACTGCAATGGGAACATCTATGGGCACCATTGCAGCCTGTGCCCCAATTGCCTTTGGTTTTTCTGAAGTCACTGATATTTCAACTGTCGCTGCCATTGGTGCTGTGGTGGGTGGTGCGATGTTTGGCGATAATTTATCCATGATCTCAGATACCACTATTGCGGCCACTCGCAGTCAAAATGTTGAACTCCGTGATAAGTTCCGTGTCAATGTCTGGATTGCTTTACCTGCAGCCATTTTAACCATTCTTGCCTATTTCATCTTAAGCGATGGAAGCCAACATATCGAATTTAAGGCATATAACATTTGGCTGATTCTGCCTTATATTGCTGTTTTCTTACTGGCATTCTCACGCTTACATGTCTTGGCTGTGTTAACCATCGGTATCGTGATTTCTGGTGTGATTGGACTGTTTTTAAATGCTGATTTCACCGTATTGAAACTCAATACTTCAATTTACGATGGTTTTGTCGGCATGTTTGAAGTGGCACTACTGTCGATGTTCTTAGGTGGTTTGTCTGCCATTATGCAAAAAGAAGGCGGCTTAGAATGGCTCATTCAACGTATTTACAGCATTACACGATTGTTTAAAGTGGGTGCTGAACGTGCGGGTGAAATCGGTATTTGTTTCTTGGTCATTTTGTCTAACCTTTTTGTTGCCAATAACACTGTTGCCATTATTTTATCAGGCGATATGGCACGTGAAGTTGCAAAAGAGTACGGCGTTGACCCAAAACGTGCCGCCGCTTTACTGGATATTTTCTCATGTGTGGTGCAAGGTTTGATTCCTTATGGCGCTCAATTATTACTTGCGTGTTCGATTGCCAAACTCTCACCTGTAGAATTGATTAGTAATATTTACTACTGCTGGATTTTGGCTGTTTGTGCCATCTTAGCGATTGTATGTCGTTATCCACGGTTAAAATCAGTTGCTTCTTAGTTTTTTTGAATTGTGCAAAATCGATCAGATAGGTAAGACGATGAAGGGTGAGCATATGCTTGCCCTTTATGATTTGAAGATGCATTTTAAAATAAATTGCCAATACCATGCTTAGCATTGTGATATTCAATGAGTATTATAAAGACTGATTTTTATCTTCTTTGAGTTGATATTTCATTTGCAATAAGGTCTGCCCCGTATGTGCTTTAAAGGCTCTTGCCAAAGCAGATTGATCTGAATAACCCAGTTGCAGTGCAATATCGGTCAGGCTCATCTGTTGCGCCAACAATTTTTCACAGTGCTTCATACGCTCTGCTTCTAAAATTTGCTTAAATGAGCTGCCCAAATCTTTCAATTGACGTTGTAATGTTCGAACCGAAACATGCAATTCTTTAGCAATATCTTCAATTTTAGGTGCTTGCTGTTGAATTTTTAAATATTCAGCAATAATTAAATGTAGTTGACGCGCCATATTTTCATGATTGGGCTTACTTGCAATGGCTTCTTCAGCCTGCTGAATCAATAGCTGTAAAAGTGACGGATCTGCTTGTTGAATTTGTATATTTAAACTTTCTGTACTCATCACCAAAGTGTAATCTGGCTGATCAAAAACAACCTCACAGGCATAGAATTTTTGGTAATGAAATTGTGCCATTTGAGCACTGTGCGCAAAGCCCACTCGCCTTAAAGGAAAATTGTCCAGTGGCACAATTTTCCTTCCTAATTCAATCATTAAGGCGTTGGTCAATTCATTAATTAAATTGAAATCATCATCTATGTAGGGCCAGCTCAGAATAATATTTTGCTGTTCCTGATGCATCTGCATTGGAATAATCTCATCACCATCAATCACCAAGCGACTAAACTTTAAAATATAACTTAAGGCTTCGGCAAAACTGGTGCTACGTGTTGCCATATACCCCAATACACCAAAATGCTCAGGCTTTACCCCTTTTGCCATTTCAAAAATTAATTGTGGTTTATCGAGCTGTTTTTGAGTGATTTCGATGATGTTCCAGAACAACGGGTAAGATGATTGCTGCGCAATAGGCGCGTCCAAGATATTTTCAATCTGTTTTTTATAGGGTTGAATTTGTTTAATTTCTAAACCATTTACACCCTGTTCAGCCAAATAATTTCGCCATAAATGGAAATAACCATTCGGAATTTGCAATTCCTTCATCGACTTCCTCTCTTTGGTTCTTTTTGACATGATTGATTTTCATTTGTCGTAAAATGTATAAAAAATGGCAAGAACTGTCAAAACAAACCGACCAATAGTCGACATACTGAGATAAAACCTAATGCGAGCAAAATAAGATGAATGCATTAACACAGTATCCCAATGCGATTTATTCTGTTGAACCTGTAGTTCGTAAAAATTTAGATTTTAGACTCAATGAAATTCCACGTTTTTGGTTTGGTGGCGATCCATTCCGTACCCGTATGTTTGACGCATTAAGCCTGACTTTTCCAGATGGCGAACGTTATTTTATTGAATCCGTCCGTTTGTTTAGAGATAAAATTAAAGATCCAGATCTACAAGCACGTGTCGCAGACTTTATACGTCAAGAGGCTCAGCATGGTATGGCACATGACAAAATGAATAAAGTCATGAAAGAACAAGGCATGCCTGTCGATCAATTCATTCAACATTTAAATCGAATTTTTAAATTCGAACTGACACGACGTTCACCACAATACAACATAGCCATGACCGCTGCGGCTGAACATTTGACTGCGCTGATGGCAGAAACGTTTTATAGCAAAAAAGAAACTCTCGTAGACGCTCATCCCTATGTCAGAGCTTTACTTGCTTGGCATGCGATTGAGGAAATGGAGCATCGTGATGTTGCCTTTGATGTCATGAAACAAGTCGGCGAAGTTCCTGAAGCAACACGTAAATTTGCACTGGCATTTACCACCTTTATGATGTTTGGTTTCACACTTTACCGAACAGATGTCATGTTGCGATATGACGGCTTTAGTCGTTTAGACCGAGTCAAAATGCTCTATAAAGGTTTACCTTGGTTCTTTGGTAAAAAAGGCATGTTAACTTCCATGAAAAGCCAATATTTAGATTGGTTCAAAAAAGATTTCCATCCAAGTCAACATCCTGTCATTCATCAATATCAAGTTTGGGTAGATACCTTGGCAGCAACCAATGATCCAATTCAAGCAGGTGAAGCATTCTGGCAAGCCGCAAAATAGAAATTTAGATTTTGACAATGTAGGCAGGTTCAACTTGCCTTTGTGATTGGGTATGAACGTCATTGATGATCTACCCATTTGCTCTGATTGATCATTTTGATCAGAGTATTTGTGCTTTTGAGATACCGACTTTAGCGATTTTGTTTTGCATAATGATTAGAAGCCAGACTGACTTTCAAGCAGAAAGAATCGACCAAGAAGCAAGAATCTTCAAATGTCATACATAAGGAATAACATCACATGAATGCGCCATTACAACAATCATTGCAACCTGTGGTCCGAAAAAATCTAGATTTTAAACTCGATGAGATTCCTCGCTTTTGGTTTGGTGGTGATGCATTTAAAACACGTGTGTTTGATGCGCTGAGTCTGACTTTTCCAGATGGTGAACGTTATTTCATTCAATGTGTGCGTTTGTTCAGAGATCAAATTCAAGATCCGCACTTGGCGAATCGGGTTACTGAATTTATTCAGCAAGAAGCGCAGCATGGAATTGCCCATGACAAAATGAATCAGATTTTGATTAACCAAGGGATGCCTGTAGACAAATTTATCCATCAGGTCAATCAACGTTTTAAACATGCGCTAAAACGTTATCCGAAAAGTTTTAATATTGCTATTACAGCCGCTTGTGAACATTTGACTGCGTTGATGGCCTCGACTTTTTTTTCAAACAAAGCCACCATGCAAGATGCACATCCTTATATTCGGGCATTGTTTGCTTGGCATAGTATTGAAGAGATGGAACATCGTGATGTGGCTTTTGATGTCATGCAAAATGTTGCAAAAACTTCAAATGCATCAAGATACCTTGCACTAACCTTAGTCACACTCATGATGTTTGGTTTTACCATGCAACGTACCAATGGACTTTTAAAACAAGATGGGTTTACCAGAATCCAACGCATGAAGATGTTTCATTCTGGTTTGAAATGGTTGTTGGGACGTCAAGGCATTTTAACGGTAAAGAAAGAAGAATACTTAGATTGGTATCGTTCAGATTTTCATCCAAGTCAACATGCTGTAATTGCTCAATATGATATTTGGATTGAAACTTTGCTCGAAACAAATGATCCCATCGCTGCGGGTCAAGCCTTATGGAAAGCTGCATCTTCATGAGGATAGGGACTTTATCCTCTTATCATTAGCTTTCAACTAAGACATAACCTTCTTCGTTATTTACCTTATTGATATGAGAGGCTTGAGTTTTAAAACGATTCATAACGTCTTAATTTCAATCACGGCATATGGAATCAAATAACATATCTAAACAAGCATCTAAGCGCTTAGTTATCCATTTGAACAACCATTTTCGCTTAAATTCTGTTATTTCAATGCTTGTAATGACTTCCAATTATTTTTAATCACTTCATGTATTACACTCAGCTCACGCACTGTAAGTTCTTATCAGCATAATTTTGTTTAAAACATTTAACCAAAATGTCATTTAATGTGATTTACAACAAAATCTAACTTATAATATGTGGTATTCAACACTGTTTTTTTCAGATATCTCTAATATTTGAGAATTGACTAAACATAAAAATTTATAGAATTCTATGTATTACAAAAATGACGTTTAAATTAAAATTTCAGGCACATGTTTATCTAATCATCTGCAATGCTCTCATCAGCATGTTAATTGCATGCCGTTACTTTGCTTTTTTACCTGAACTTCCAACTGATGTGTTAGGTTTCAGCTTTCTTGTCTGTGGCACATTTTCCCACATGGCCACTTTAAGTTTTTTGATGGGGTTTATCCTTCTTCCAGTACTGTTTTTAACTCAAACACCCAGACGACTTTTACAATCTGGCGTCGCTACATTCGCACTGATTCTTTTGGTCATCGATACCTTTGTGTATTCACAATATCGCTTTCATATCAATGCAGTCATGTTGGAATTGGTCATGTCTGGGCAAGTGGTTAAATTCCCTTTAAGCACTTGGTTCATGGTCATCACAGGCATCATTTTGCTATGGTGTTTAGAATATCTACTCATCTTAAAACTAGAAAAAGCTTCGACATTGAAGCAGTGGAACATCAGTCGAAAATTTGCATGGCTAACCCTAGTGACGTTATTAGCAACACATAGTATTCATGTATGGGCTGCTGCACATGTGTACCAACCTGTAACGGTCGTTAAACGCTACTTACCACTGTTTTATCCAATGACCTCCAATAAAACAATGAAGAAACTGGGTTGGATGGATGAGAAAGCCATAGCGACACAAAAAGCCATGTCGCTACAACGTAAGAGTGATGTGAACTACCCTTTACACCCACTTCAAGCTTCACCTGTTTCACAACCTAAAAATATCATGTTTATTGTGGTCGACTCATGGCGTTCAGATACCTTTAATGCTGAGAATGCGCCAAATATGTGGTATTTAGCGCAAAAAGGTCAAATCTTTAATCAGCATTACTCGACAGGAAATTGTACCCGTACGGGGATTTTTGGCATGTTCTATGCGATTCCTGGAACATATTGGCAAGGAATACTGGTCAATCAGCAAAGTCCTGTATTTATAGATCGTTTACAAGCCCTTAATTATCAAATGGGGATTTTCGCTGCGGCCAAATTGACCAATCCTGAGTTTGATCAAACTGTTTTTTCTAAGATTCCAAATTTGAGAACACATTCAACAGGTGATTCTTCTGTCGAAATTGACCAGAGCATGACCCAAGATTGGTTAAATTGGTACGCTAAACAGGATAAAAATAAACCTAAGTTTTCATTCTTATTTTATGATTCACCTCATGGTTATGATTTTCCAAAAGATTATCCAAAACGTTTTGAACCAATGTTGAAAGAGATTAATTACTTAAAACTCAATAATGATACAGATCGTCATCTCATGCTCAATCGATATAAAACCAGTGTTCATTATGTCGATAGTCTCGTAAAAAAAGTGATTGATAAACTCGAAGAAACAGGTGACTTAAAGAATACTGTGATTGTGATCACGGGTGACCATGGTCAAGAGATTAATGACAATATGGACAATTTTTGGGGGCATAATGGCAATTATACTGACCCGCAAATTAAAGTTCCTTTTGCAATCATCACGCCCGATGGACAGCAACGTTCATTATGGAATGCAAATACCTTAACCAGTCATCAAGATATTGTCCCTACGCTTATGAAGCATTATTTAGGGGTAGATAATCCGATTCAAGATTATGCAGTTGGTGAAGATCTTCTAGGAAATGAAGTGAAACGTGATTGGATTTTAGCGTCAAACTATAGTAGCTATGCTGTGATTACACCAAAAAATATTCTTGAAGTGGGTGTCGTAGGTCAATATGACATGTTGGATAAGAAAAATCGTCCGTTGAAAGATCAGCAACCTAATCCAGTTTATTTACAAGCTGCTCTTGAACAAATCAGCCGTTTTAATAAATAAATGCATCCCTTCCCCATATAAAAACCACGCTATTTCAGCGTGGTTTTTTTAAAGTGAAAATCAATCACCATTTGGCATAATGCTGTTCCAATAAACCGTATTCTTGATCAAACTCCACGATGGTATCTTCTGTTTCAATTTGACCACTGATCTTAGATTGCCATTGACTAAATTGACTGCCGACGATGCTCAGATTTAAATTTTCATAACGACGCCAACTGGTTTCAACTGTCAATTTGAGTTTTCCATCCAAAGAGCGAATATTCCAATGCTGCTCATCTTGGATTTCAAATAGCACATCTGCTAAAGCATAGAGTCGACCGTTGATCCATAAGCAGTTTTCATTGCCAAAGCTTTCATTGACACCAGAAGCGAGATTTATCCCGACTCGATTACCTTTTTTGTCCCAAAAATTGCATGACAACCAAAACCACGCCGTTTCTGGTCTTAGAAAACCACAGCTGTCATCAAGTGCTGCAAAGGTCTTTTCATGAAATTCGACTTTTTGCTTTTGCTTATTGATAAAAAAACCTTCAACTGCCAAAGTCGTAAGCTTTTGTGTGTACGTCCAACCATTGATTCCTGTCGGACTACATAATGATAATGCATCAGTTCCTGCACAAAAAATTCGTGCCTTTAAAACTTCTTCCCCATGTTTAACCGCCTGAACATAGCGCACGCCATTGGCATGTTGAAAATCAAATTGAAATGGCGAATGCTTAAAATGACTTTGATTGAATAAGGGCTGTTCATCGACCACAGTATTATGCGCAAATAGATTGATGGCATTCCATTCCAAAACACTTTGGCTGAGATGATCATAAATATACAGAAAGCCATGCCCCGCCCAAGCCAGATCTACAATCGCAATCCCAATACTGTAGTGTTCATGCTGAATACTACAAAACTTGAATTTTTTATATTTGAGTCGTTTACGCCAGCCATTGAGAACTTTGCCATAAGGCGTTTTATAAACATATTTATCGAGGGCGATCGTGGTCGGCAGTTCAGTGAAACGCCCATAATGTGGTTGACCATTCGCTTGTATTAAATCCATTTTTTAACAGTCCAATAGCTGTCCATAACCATGATGATTAGACTTTAGTCGCGCATTTATTATTACTGATTTTTCACAATTAGCAAATTTCTTAGTTATTTAGTGGCAATAAAAAAGTGACATTAGAATATTGAGTATTCCAATGTCACTTAAAATTTGTATGTAGGTACGTATCTTTGACCTCAAATCTATGAAAATAATTTGAAGATGAACTTTCTGCGCTTTACCAATTGCCTTCGCCTAAGGCTTGACCAATATAATGATACTGCGCTTTAGAACGTGAAAATTTAATCGGACATGCCAGTTGAGCTTCTGTTTCATTCGAATCTGGAATTAATGGTACATTCACGACCCACTCACGTTGCTGCGCCAATTCTGAATTTAGGGCTTCATCTAAATGTAAAACAGGTTCAACACAAACATCTAAAGGTTTAAAAATGTCTACCCATTGATCAAGTGTCTTGGTTTTAATTTGATCTTGAATCGCCTGTTTTACTGCTTTTCGATCATCTCGGTCAAAAGATGCGCCTTTCTCAAGCAGTATTGGCAATTCTAGAACTTGAGACAAACCACTCATAAACTGTGGTTCTAAGCTGCCAATTGAAAGGTAACGTCCATCTTGAGTTTGGTAATAATCATAGAATGTCCCACCATTTAGATGTTCTTGCTCAGCTTGTTGCTGTTCACCACCCGCTAAAACAGCCGCGGCTGCCATATTGTTCAGCGCCACAGCACAATCCGTCATTGAAATATCAATATATTGCCCTTGTCCACTACGTTGACGTTCAATAACAGCGGTTAAGATGCCAATCACTGCGTGTAAAGAACCTCCTGCAACATCTGCAATCTGAATCCCCATAGGTGGCGGACCACTGTCTTGCCGACCTGAATGCCCTGCAATCCCAGACAGTGAAATGTAGTTAATGTCATGCCCTGCTTTGTTTTTATAATGGCTAGTTTGACCATAGCCAGTGATGGAGCAATAAATGAGGCGTGGGTTAATTGCTGATAATGTTTCATAATCCAAACCCAATCGCTTCATGACATCTGGACGAAACTGCTCAATCACAATGTCATATTCAGTTATTTTTTGTTTAATTCGTTCTATACTTTCTGGATCTTTAAGATCTAAAGCCACAGATTGCTTGTTGCGGTTTAAATAATTATGCGAACATGCTTGTCCATTGGAAAATGGCGGAAGTAAACGTATCAAATCTGGACGGCTTGGAGATTCGATATGAACCACCTCTGCACCAAGATCAGCTAAGTACAAAGTGGCAAATGGTCCAGGTAATAGGGTAGAAAAATCGAGTACTTTGAGTCCTTGTAAAGCGGCTTGTGTCATTATTTTTACCAATATAATGTGGATTTTTCACCCATCATAGAAATATAAAACTCATAACACAATGTCATGTTCAGCCATTTACCTTGAACATTTCAGCAATTTATGATGTAAAAGAGCAATTACTCTAGTGTAAATTGCCAATTTACTTTTATTTAGTGTCATTTAGGTCAGGAACAAGTGAATATCAAAGAGACTGAAGGATTTAACATGAGCCGCGATACGATCAGTATCCACTTCGTAAATGCAGCTCTGACTGGGGTTAAACGCCTAGGCATGGATATTGAAACCTTGCTCTCACATGTAGGGATTGAAGCAGAGTTACTGCGCCAACCTAAAGCTCGTATATCACCTGAACAATACACTCGTTTTGTTAAAATGTTATGGATGGTCACCCAAGACGAACATGTTGGATTCGATATTCAACCACGCCGTTTAGGGACTTTTGCCATCATGTGTCAATTGATCATCCATGCGAAAACCTTGGGTGACGCTTTAGAACGCTGTTCACAATTTTATAAATTGTTTGGTGAAGAATGGTCTGTATCGTTAGAACGAGACAAGCACGAAGCTCGTTTAGTGCCTATTATTCCAAGAACAATGGATCCAGATCATTTCATTACTGAAAGTATGTTAATGATTTGGCATGGTTTAGCATCTTGGCTCATTGAACGCCGTATTCCACTTGAACGTGTTCATTTCGCTTATCCACGCCCTGCTCATGCAGACGAGTACGATGCACTGTTCTTTGCACCAGTCATCCAGTTCGATTCAGCCCGTACTGAAATCACCTTTGCAGCTGATTATTTAGATTTGCCTATTCGCCAAGATGAAAACACCTTGGAAGAGTTTTTAAAAGGCGCGCCTGCAAAACTTCTAGTGAAATTTAAAAACACCAATTCTTTGACATCACGTATTCGTGAAGTATTGAAGAGCCAAATTGGTGAAGAAATGCCGACACTCAATGATGTGGCAGCGATGCTTTACTTGTCTCCGCAAACTTTGCGTCGCCGTTTAGCTGCTGAAGGTAAAAGCTACCAAGGTGTAAAAGATGCCTTACGTCGTGATGCTGCAATTCACTTACTATTGAATCCATCTTTGACGCTAGAAGATGTCGCTCAACAAGTGGGCTTTAGTGAAACCAGTACCTTCCACCGTGCATTTAAAAAGTGGACGGGAGTAACCCCTGGTCTATATCGCCAATTGCATGGCTATCATTGATTTATTGTTCCATCAAATAAATTAACCCATGTTTAAGGTCTGTTGATATTTCACATATGATTGAAATATCAACAGACCCTTAATGCATAATTTTTTTATATCTTACATTCATTCAGGATGCATCAATCGCCAGTTGATACATATCAACACGCCATAAGTGCTTTCAAGATTTAGGCAGTATTTTCACTTTTTGACATTTTTAGTGTTCTGTCGTTATCGCTTGAACTTTATAAAATATTAAATAATTAATATAAATATCTTGAATATTATGATAATTGCTGTAGGATGGGTCATATTAGAAAAAAGTTTTGATTCAGTAAATTTTCTTTAAGTATCGCAGTTTTAGTCATAATCCTTCGTTTTTTCAGATTTTAAGCTTCATTCTGTACTATTTTTCTAAGTCTCATTGGTCAGTTAAATGACTTAAAATTATTAAAAATCATAGGATTTATTATGTCAAACTCAGCTGTAGTTAAAGGTACTGTTAAATGGTTCAACGAAACTAAAGGTTTCGGTTTCATTCAACAAGAAAATGGTCCAGACGTTTTTGCTCATTTCAGCGAAATCGCAAGCTCTGGCTTCAAAACTTTAATGGAAGGTCAACAAGTTGAATTCAGCATCGCACAAGGTCAAAAAGGCCCAAATGCTGTAAACATTGTTGCTGTATAATCGATATATAAACAATTAAAGAAAAAGGCATCTCCTTTTTCTTATTGTGATAAAAAAGCCGACTTGTTCGGCTTTTTTTGTTTCTGAATATTACCTTTTTGATTTCATCTCACATCTTTTTTAAACAATAAAACAGCAACCTGACCTTCCCCCACGCTTTCCCCTGTCTTTTTCTTACTTTTCTTACTCCTTTATTCATATACAAGTTGTTGGATCATTCAATGCCCATTCTCTGGCTAATGACCAAAACGATCAAACGACTATTCCGTTCTCGTCATTGCACAATCATCTAGATCGATTACACTCGAACTCACCAAAAGAATTTTAATGCATAAAAAAGGAAAGCATATGAGCGAGGCATATATTATTGACGCCATTCGCACACCGCGAGGAAAAGGGAAAAAAGACGGTTCACTTTACGAAGTTAAACCTATTACCCTGTTAACAACCCTATTAAATGAATTAGAAAAACGTCATCACTTAGACACGTCTAAAGTCGATGATATTGTTTTGGGTTGTGTTACACCTATTGGTGATCAAGGATCAGATATTGCTAAAACTGCTGCGATTGCTGCAGGCTGGAATGATGATGTCGCTGGGGTTCAAATTAACCGTTTCTGTGCTTCTGGTTTAGAGGCTGTCAATTTGGCAGCCCAAAAAGTCCGTTCGGGCTGGGAAGACTTAGTTGTTGCAGGCGGCGTTGAATCGATGTCTCGCATTCCGATGGGTTCAGACGGTGGACCATGGGCGCTTGATCCTGAAACCAATTTAAAATCGACTTTTGTTCCACAAGGGATTGGGGCTGATCTGATTGCCACTTTAGACGGCTACACCCGCGCCGATGTCGATGCCTTTGCAGCAAACTCTCAACAAAAAGCAGCAGCAGCGCAAGCCGCAGGTCGTTTTGATCAATCGATCGTGCCTGTCAAAGATAAAGCTGGTGTAACCATTTTAGATAAAGACGAATTTATTAAACCCACCACAACAGCTGAAGGTTTAGCAAAACTTAATCCAAGTTTTGAAATGATGGGCGGTATGGGCTTTGATGCTGTTGCCCTACAAAAATATCCTGAAGCGCAAAAGATTAACCATGTACATCATGCAGGGAATTCATCAGGGATTGTCGATGGTGCAGCGGTAGTACTGATTGCTTCTGAAAAAGCAGTGAAAGAACAAGGCTTAAAACCACGTGCCAAAGTACTATCTACTGCACTGGTCGGTACAGACCCAACCATCATGTTGACAGGTCCTGCCCCTGCTGCACGTAAAGCCTTAGAAAAAGCAGGCTTAACCATTGATGATATTGATCTGTTTGAGGTCAATGAAGCATTCGCTGCCGTGGTTATGCGTTTTATCAATGAACTCAAGGTCGATCCTGCCAAAGTCAATGTCAATGGTGGCTCAATTGCCATGGGGCATCCATTGGGCGCAACTGGTGCCATGATTTTAGGCACTCTATTGGATGAATTAGAGCGTCAAGGTAAGAAGCGTGGTTTGGCAACGTTGTGTGTAGGTGGTGGCATGGGTATTGCGACCATTATTGAGCTGGTATAAGGAGAACAAGAATGAGCGCAATTCAATACGAAAAAAATGCCGATAACATCATCATCCTTACACTTGATTCACCAAACCAATCTGCCAATACCATGAATGGTGACTTTCGTGTCGCTTTAGAAAATATCGTCAGCAAACTTAAATCTGAAACAGACATTACCGGCATTATTTTTAAGTCTGCAAAGAAAACTTTTTTTGCAGGCGGCGATTTAGACGAACTGATTCAGGCTCAGCCTGAACAAGCGCCTGAATTTTTCGACATGATTCAGAAGATGAAAGCAGAGTTTCGCTATATTGAAACCTTGGGTGTACCTGTTGTTGCCGCTTTAAATGGTACGGCGTTGGGTGGCGGTTGGGAAATTGCTTTAGGATGTCATTACCGTATTGCTTTAAATGATCCAAAAGCCAAGTTTGGTTTGCCTGAAGTAACGCTAGGTCTACTGCCAGGTGGTGGTGGTGTTGTGCGTATGGTTCGCCTATTGGGACTTCAAAATGCATTTCCATTTTTGATGGAAGGTAAACAATTTGGTGTTGATAAAGCAAAATCATTAGGTCTCATTCACGACACTGCTGAGACTGCTGAAGAGTTGTTTGACAAAGCAATCGCTTGGGTCAAAGCAAATCCGAAGTCGCAACAACCTTTTGATGTAAAGGGCTACAAAATTCCTGGTGGCACACCATCTTCTCCTCAAGTGGCTCAAGTGCTTGCCATTGCTCCTGCAATGCTTCGTGACAAAACCAAGGGCTGTTACCCTGCGCCTGAAGCCATTATGGCGGCTGCAGTTGAAGGTGCTCAAGTAGATGTCGATACCGCACTGACCATTGAATCTCGTTATTTCACCTTCCTTGCGACAGGTCAAATCTCGAAAAATATGATTGGTACATTCTGGCATGGTCTCAATGCGATTAAATCAGGTGCAAGCCGTCCAAAAGATGTCGCGAAATGGCAGGCCACCAAAGTCGGTGTTTTAGGCGCAGGCATGATGGGTGCAGGTATTGCCTATTCAACGGCAATTAAAGGAATTCAGGTTGTTTTAAAAGATATTTCTACTGAGGCTGCTGAAAAAGGTAAAGCCTATAGCCAAAAACTTCTTGATAAACGTGTTTCTCAAGGTCGTATGACGGCAGAAAAACGTGACCAGATTTTATCTTTAATTCATCCAACAGCATCTAATGAAGATCTACAAGGTTGTGATCTGATTATTGAAGCAGTCTTTGAAAACCAAGAACTCAAAGCCAAAGTGACCCAAGAAGCTGAACAGCACTTGGTGAATGGTGGCGTGATGGCATCCAATACATCAACCTTACCGATTTCAGGTTTAGCAAAGGCAAGTAAGGATGCCAAGAACTTTATTGGTCTGCATTTCTTTAGCCCTGTCGACAAAATGCAATTGGTTGAAATCATTAAAGGGAAAGAAACTTCTGCCGAGACTTTAGCCAAAGCGTATGACTATGTACAACAAATTGGTAAAACCCCAATTGTCGTAAATGATAGTCGTGGATTCTTCACCAGTCGTGTATTTGGTACTTTTGTTCAAGAAGGCTTACGTCTTTTGGCTGAAGGTGTAAACCCTGCACGTATCGAAATGGCAGCACTTAAAGCAGGTATGCCTGTTGGACCATTGGCGATTCAAGATGAAGTTTCTTTAACTTTGTCAGAGCATGTGACATCTGAAACACGTAAGGCGCTTCAAGCTGAAGGTAAAGATTTACCACGTTCGGGTGCCGATGATGTCATCCATAAGATGATTCATGAATTTGACCGTAAAGGTAAAGCTGCAGGTGCGGGTTTCTATGATTATCCAGAAGGTGGCAAAAAACACCTGTGGGATGGCTTAAGTCATTGGAAAAAAGACACACAGATATCTGAACAAGAAATGATTGACCGTTTCCTGTTTGTGCAGTCTTTAGATACGTTACTCTGTCTGGAAGAAGGTGTCCTTGAATCTGTAGTCGATGGTAATGTCGGTTCGATCTTCGGTATTGGCTTTGCCCCATGGACAGGTGGAGCGTTGCAGTTCCTTAATCAATACGGATTGGAAAAAGCCCTGAAACGTGCCAACGAATTAGAAACTCAATATGGTGAACGTTTCAAAGCACCAGATCTTTTAAAGCAAAAGGCTCAGTCAGGTGAAATGATTCAATAAATACCCTCAATACTTATCACTATAAAATAAGGAGCTTTATGCTCCTTATTTTATTCAATAAAGTTCAAATAAAACACATAATTTTTTTAAGCATTTAAGGAATTGTTTTTCGTTGGTGGTCAATTTGTGCTATAACAATGTGCTAAATATTTTGATACCTGAATAGGAAATCCTATTATGAGTGATGTAACTTCTCCCGAAAAATCACCATGGGGCTGGAAATCACTGATTATTTCAGCGATTTTGAGTTGTTTTTTCCTTGGTTTCTTTTACTTAGCAGTAACAAACGAACCAGATTACATGCCAAGTCAAAACAAATCTGCTGCTCATAGTCACCATAGCACGGAAAATGCAACGGCAAATGAAGGACAAACCGCAGCTGAAATGAATATGACGGATGAAGAACACGCAGCTCATGTTGGTCAAGCAACGACCCAAGCTGCAGAAGAGGCGCATCAAAAAGCGCATGATGAAAATAAAGAACACAGTCATTAAATGATAAAAAAGCGCTTATATTTATAAGCGCTTTTTTTACACATATAATGTTAATTGCTTTTAGTCTTCGTCACTTTCAAGTTGTTGACTGCGAAGCGTTTGGATCACTTTTAACACGTCACTAAAATTATTGATGATATTTTTTTCAGTTGCTTGAGGCTGATGTTGCAGCTCCCCACCTTGAAAATAGAGTGCTTGTAGTCCAGATGATCGTGCACCTTGAATATCTGCCTCCCAATTATCCCCAACAAATATTGCATCCTGTGGATAAATTTTGAGTTGTTCACATGCTAAATGAAAAATTCTAGGATCAGGCTTTCTTAAGCCCACTGCTTCTGAAACAATAATACTCGAAAAATATTGTTTTAAACCTAGCGCATAAAAGTTGTGTTCTTGAAATGGTGATTTGCCATTTGAAATTAAACCGAGTTTATATCCATTTTCGTATAACGCTTCAATGGTGGTTTTGACACCATCAAACGGCGTACAAAACTTATTAAAGTCTTGAATATACGATTGCAATAATATTTCAGTGGAATGATGCATAATTTGAAATTCTTCAATCAACTGTGCATAAACACGATCTTTCCATACCGAACCATTGGCATCTAACACCAAGAATCTTTGAATAAAATCATTTTTTAAATCGGAATCAACAAGCTGATAAAAATTAATTTGCCAATTTAAAAATTTCTTTAAAGATGTTGTTCTGTCTAAAAGGGTTTGATCAAGATCAAATAAAACGGCTTTAATGGTCATCATCTCCCCTCATGATTGAAAATTTATAATGTCATGATCATATCTATATGTGGAATTCCACAGTCTAGATATTCTGTTCCTTCTACGTGAAAACCTAAGCTTTGATAAAACTGAATCGCATGAACTTGGGATGATAATTTAAGAAACTCACGATGTTCCTTCTTGGCATGTTCAATGATACTTTGCATAATCAATCGTCCTATGCCTTGACCACGATAGTCTTTTAATACAGCCACTCTTCCAATACTGTGGTTAGGTAAAAGTCGAGCTGTCGCAATAGGTTTTTTAAACTCGTTACAAAGTGCGTAAGCAATAAAATGTAAAGAAACTTCATCCTGATCATCCCACTCATCTTGTTCTGGAATGTTTTGCTCTTGGATAAAAACTTGCTCACGAATATGCATTGCATCTGCTATTAATTTATCCCAACTTGCGGCAGTAGTATAAATTTTATCCATGATTGAAACCTTTACTTAAATAAAAACATCTTACATCTCTTGCTGTATATTCAATTTTTGAGCCGAATACTTTAGAATTTAATCTCACTATATTTACGACAAAACAGCAGAATAATAATGTTTTCAAATCATAAAATTAAAATTTTAATATTAAGTTCACTTTTACTTCCAATACAAAACATCTATGCAAAACAAACTGATGTGGAACGTATTAACATCATCACGAAAAGTACTATTGGATTGTTTTCTTTCCAACATGACAACCAAGATGCTGTTGGTATTCCGCTTGCTGCAGCAACCGCTAATATTTCAGAAGCTGAAGCAAAGACATTACGTGAACGAAGTGGTGATATACCATCCTCAACTTTAGAATTAATGTTAGGTTTATTTAAAGAACAGTTTAATGAACAAGACTTCAAGATCGTTGCACCAGCTTTGAAACGTCAGTTCGAATCACAAGCTGCTGATTATCAAAGCTGTATAAGAAATGGAGAAATCATTAAGAAGGAAAAAACATATGAAGTTCCCTTGATCTGCCAATTAACTGTTTTAGATAAAAAAAATATCAAAATACCAAAAAAAACATCGACACAAAGTGATGCCCAATTTATGGTAGCAACACTCAATTTAATGACTAATGCTTTTTCTAAAGCTCCGAAAGAAACACTAAAAACAAGTATTCTCATTCATAGAGTGGGCGAAAAGTTGATTCCCGAAATGGATGACCCTAACTACTTTCCAAGCACTGTTACTAATAAATTTACAGGTACAACTGAAGAAGAACTCATGAAAGAAAATCAAAAATAATCATTAATCAAAGCGGTTTCAATAAGCCTTTTCAAATCAAGGCTTATTGAAACTTTACTCATTTTCAAATTATTGATAAACACTCATCATCAATCAACACTTACACCCAATCCCTTGTTGATCCCACGCATCATTTAATAAAAGTTCCAGAGATTGCTTTTGAATGCCATACATCTCTTTCAATGCATGAATCTGCTCCAATACCACTTGATCAGGTTCAGTAAAATCTTTTCGTTTCGTTGCCAAAATCATTTTATTTTTACTGGTATGCTCTAAGGCTACAAATTCGAAGACTTTGGTTTCATAACCATACGCTTTGAGTAATAACGCACGAATGGTATCTGTTAACATTTCAGCCTGTTGCCCTGCATGAATGCCAAACTGCAACATCGGCTGTAAAACCTTTGGACTTTGTATTTGTGGACGCAATTCTTTATGACAACATGGCGCACACATAATCATCGATGCATTTAAACGAATACCCGTATGAATCGCGAAGTCAGTTGCAATATCACACGCATGTAACGCAATCATCACATCTAAATTTTCTGGATGATAAGTTCGCACATCACCTTGGAAAAATTGTAGCTGATTAAAATCTGCGTCTTGCGCCACTTTTTGACAAAACTGAACCATCTTATCATTCAGTTCCACCCCAGTGACTGATGGCGATAAATTTTGTTTTTGCAAATAATCGTACAAAGCAAAGGTCAAATAACCCTTGCCCGATCCAAAATCAACAACATTCAGCTGCTGATCTTTGACATTGATATTCGACAAAGCACCAGAGAAAATTTCGACAAATTTATTAATCTGTTTCCATTTGCGTGCCATGCTTGGAATGATTTGCGCCTTTTCATCAGTGATGCTTAGTGCTTTTAAAAATGGTGAAGATTGCTCTACATACCGATGTTTTTCACGATCATGTCCCTGCTCTGCTTTTACAGCGGTAGATGCACCAACTTTAGCATTCTTGGTTAACATGGCTTTCTTTTTATTTTTTTTGATTTGAATTTCTTCATCCAAGCTAAATAAATTGGCTTGCTTACATTGCGACATCAGTTCTTCAATTAAATTTTGTGCTTCATCTAAAGGATAGTTTTTGGTGATATCTTGAGTTTTGTGATGATAAAGCACATTCAAAACAGGCTCATTGTTTAACTGAATCATACGTATCGTAATTTTCAGTAAGTCGACCAATTCACCTTTATATTGGCTGAATACCAATCGATCAATTTTATTTATTTCAATGGCTTGCAATACAAGATCCAAAAATTGTTGTTCCTGAATAAACGGGGTAGCCACCTGTGACATAGTCAAAACTCAAATCAATCTAGAAGGGTATTTTAAATGTTCTTACTTTAAAGGTAAAACTGTATTACTATACAAATGTATATTTTATAGAATCAGCCATATTATGACAAAAATAATCCAACAGGGTTATGATCCACGTGAAGAACAAATAAATGCGATAAGTCATGCCTTTGGAGCCCTTCTTGCCCTGATTGCCAGTATTTTTATGTTGATTAAAGGAAGCTATTTACCTGCAGGTCAATATTTTGGCTTATGGGTTTATGCATTGAGTATGGTTTTACTTTTTTCCAGTTCTGCCATTTATCATTTTTCCCAAGATGAAAATAAACGTTATTGGTTCAAGAAATTAGACCATACCGCGATTTACTATTTGATTGCTGGCACCTATACACCCTTTCTTGCCATTGCCCTACCAACCGCCAAAGCGCATTACTTACTCATTGCACTTTGGGTAATTGCGCTCGTTGGCACGCTGTTCAAATTAGTTTTCATCCATCGTTTCCAAAAAATTTCCTTGATTGCCTATCTCGTGATGGGCTGGCTTGCCTTACTGGTAATGGATGATATGAAACAATATTTAAGTGAAGATTGTCTTATATTTCTCATTATTGGTGGGCTGGCTTATACGATTGGTGCATTGTTTTATGCGCTAAAAAAGGTAAGATACACGCATGCTATCTGGCACATTTTTGTACTGATTGGTGCAGGATCACACTTCCTCAGCATCTATCTGTACGTGATTTAACCCATATTCATCACTGTTTTAGCGACCCTAGACGTGTGAATTGAAGTGGTATTTCGTATTTTTTTAAGAAATTACGCCTTTTTTAAAAAGATTACGCTTTTAAAACTAATGTCTTTTATTTTTAGTAAGTGTAAGGTTTCTTATGGCGTCATCAAATACAGCGACAACAGCACAACCCGCAAATTCAAAAACACGTGTTCTTACTGCAAGTTTAGTGGGAACCACCATCGAGTTCTTCGATTTTTATATTTATGCGACTGCAGCGGTCATTATTTTCCCGCATTTATTTTTCCCTGCAAGTACAGATCCAACGACAGCCACCATTCAATCTTTAGCGACTTTCGCAATTGCATTTATTGCCCGCCCGATTGGTGCAGCACTGTTTGGACATTTGGGGGATCGAATTGGACGAAAAGCCACACTGGTTGCAGCTTTGCTGACTATGGGTATCTCGACCGTCTGTATTGGTCTTTTACCAACCTATGCACAAATCGGTATTGCAGCGCCATTATTATTAGCACTTTGTCGTTTAGGACAAGGTTTAGGATTGGGCGGTGAATGGTCTGGTGCGGTATTACTTGCAACTGAAAATGCACCTGAAGGCAAACGTGCATGGTATGGGATGTTCCCACAACTGGGTGCTCCACTTGGTTTTATTTTAGCCACAGGTTCATTCTTACTGCTTGGCGCATTTATGTCTGAAGCAGATTTCATGCAATGGGGCTGGCGTATTCCATTTATTTCGAGTGCATTACTGGTGATTGTGGGTTTATGGATTCGTTTAAAACTTCATGAAACACCCGCATTTAAAAAAGTCTTAGAAAAGCAAAAAGAAGTGAATATTCCGTTTATGACGGTTGTGACCAAACATTTTCCAATGCTGGTGTTAGGCACAATTGCAGCCATTTGTACTTTCGTTGTTTTCTACTTAACGACAGTATTTGCACTCAACTGGGGAACAACCAAACTCGGCTATTCACGTGGTGAATTCTTAGAATTACAATTGATTGCAACGCTATGTTTTGCTGCATTTATTCCCCTTTCTGCTGTATTTGCTGAAAAATTTGGACGTAAAGCAACTTCGATTGGGGTCTGTATTACATCTGCAATCTTCGGTTTATTCTTTGCCAGCATGTTGGAGTCAGGTAATACTGTCGTGGTGTTCTTATTCTTATGTATCGGTTTAGGTATTATGGGATTAACATACGGTCCTATTGGAACAGTACTTTCTGAAATTTTCCCAACCTCAGTGCGTTATACCGGTTCAGCATTGACCTTTAACTTGGCTGGTATTTTAGGTGCATCTTTTGCACCGCTGATCGCGACTAAACTTGCAACCACATATGGGCTTTATGCTGTAGGTTATTATTTAACGGCGGCATCACTGTTGTCTTTATTTGCATTTATGATGATTCGTGAAACCAAAAATGATGATGTGAATAATCAGATTTAAAAATAAAATCAATAAAAAGCCGACTTTTATGTCGGCTTTTTTACTTTCTATTCAATGAAAATCAATCCAATCATGCGTTTAATATATCGATTTTAAGATCAATATAACTCAATAATATCAATCATCGGTGGTACTCGAAAACGAAATGGTACTCCGACCATCCCCGTACCTACACTGACAAATACGTTCGCATTTTCATGCACATACAAACCACGTTTATGACCTAAGATCGATACTTTTTTCATCACGTAATTGGTTAACCAAGGGAGTTCGACCTGCCCACCATGCGTATGTCCTGACAGCATCAGTGGATGAGTTGGCAACTCAGGTACCATATCTACAGTATCTGGGTTATGTGACAAAATCAGCCAAGGTTTATCTTGTGGTAAATCTGGCATATAACGCATATCCGCTTTCCCTGCCCACAAATCACCTACACCAATAAGACGAAATTCATCAAATTCAACAATTTTACCTTCGATGTCCATGACATCATTCACTTCGAGTGCATGTTTTAAGAGCGCTTGAATGGGTGGACCAGGATATTGTTCATCATGATTGCCATTGACTGAATAAACAGGGGCTTGTATTTCTTTCAATACTGCCAATTCTTCTGCAAGTTTATTTTCAGGTTCATACGTCCAATCGCCTGCCACAACCACCGCATCTGGTTTCTCAGCATTTATTTTATCGACAATGGTCCTTAATTGGCGTTCATCTCCAGAAAACAGTCCGACATGTAAATCTGCAATTAAAGCAATTTTAACAGGCTGTTTAAATGCTTGATCTGAGCTCAATTTATATGTGATACGATTGATTTTAACCAATTGAGGTTCAATAAATCGTGCATAAATAAGAACACAGCACAATAAGAAAATAAAAACACTTTCATGCAGACTAAATACTGCTGTATAGCCCGCATATAAGGTAAATATGATCAATGGAAAAAGTAAGTAAGATAGGTAGAATGCCAATAAATGAACAAATGATTTAAATGGATGGATCGTTTCAGTCCTAGATTGACTCCGCCATGCCTGCGCAACTCCCCATAGGAATACCGCTGCAAAACAAATATAAAAAGCCACTAGAATGTTATCGGTTGTCCACATATTCAATCTCTATGCGCCTGAAATTGCGCGGATATCATTATTTATCTTTTGAATCGAGACAATTATACTCTACTATAGCGAGTTCAAAGAATAGATTATGCCTAACACGAACATGACCTTAGACCCATCAACTCAAAATAGATCCGCAAAAAAATCGTCTAAAACAGCGATTTTAATGATGAGTTCATGCCTAATCTTAGGAATTCCAGCATGTTCGACCCTGCCTAAACAGCAACAAATTATTCCTCAATATGCCTATGACATTGACACCGAAAACACGACGCTGTCTCAAATTGTGTCTCCGCTCAAGCAACAATACCCAGATTTGACCGGTTATCATGTTTTATACGAGCCACTTGAAGCGATTGCTGCACGTATTCAACTGATCGATAAAGCTGAAAAAACGCTGGATTTGCAATATTACATTTGGGATAACGACAAAGTCGGTGCATTGGCGCTGTATAAAATTATTCAAGCGGCTGATCGTGGGGTTAAAGTTCGCCTGCTGATGGATGATAATAACGCCAAAGCAATGGAAGGTATTTATCTGGCTCTTGATCAGCATCCTAACATTGAAGTTAAACTCTTTAACCCATACAAATTTCGCAAATTCCGTCCCATTGATATGGTTTTAGATTTAAAGCGTATCAACCGCCGTATGCACAATAAAACCTTTACTGCCGATAATCAGATAACACTCATTGGCGGTCGTAATATGAGTAATCAATATTATAACGTGAGTGACAATTATCAATTTTCAGATGTTGATGTGATGTTGGTGGGTCAAGCTGTCGATGATATTAGCCATTCATTTGATGAGTATTGGAACCATCCTTATGCCTATCAAGTACGTAATATCGTTAGCCATGGTTATACACTTCGCTACCCTGGCTTAAAGGAACAACTCACAAAGCATTATGAAGAAGTTACGGTACAAAACTATTTAGATTTAAGCAATAAAACGCATGATTTTGATCAATGGCTGAATCGTGATATCCAACTTGATTGGGTAAAAGCAGAAATCATCAAAGATTCACCAGAAAAAGTAAAATCCAAAGCGAAGAAAGAAGAGCATTTAAACTTCCAATTGGTTCAGCGCTTAAAAGTTCCTGAAAAAAGTGTCGATATTATTTCTGCATATTTTGTACCTCAAGATATTGGGGAAGCGCACTTGAGTCGACTTGCACAAAATGGGGTAGATGTCCGCGTTTTAACCAATTCGTTCAAAGCCAATGACGTGGCGCTCGTGCATGCCTTTTACGCCAAATATAGAAAAAACTTATTGAAAAACGGCGTACAGCTTTATGAGTTTTTACCTGCACTCCCTGAAGAATATCAAAACATCAATAATCCAGAAATTTCGAAAAAGTCCAGAGTAAGTCTTAAAGGTCTAAGCCGTTCAAGTTTGCACGCAAAACTCATGGCACTCGATGATAAGCAAGTATTTATTGGCTCATTCAATTTTGACCCGAGATCTGCAAACTTAAATACAGAGATTGGCGTGATTTTAAACAGCAAACCTTTGGCAAATGCTGTGCATAAGACGATGGATGCTAATTTAAAATACTATGCCTATAAGCTGGTGCTGGATTCAAAAGGTAAGATTAATTGGCAATTGACCACGCCGAATGGGATTCGGACATTGACCAAAGAACCGAAAATGAATTTTCTAAAAAGAGCAGGAATTAAAGTGATTTCTTGGCTCCCTATTGAAGGTTTCATGTAATCCTTCAATAGGTTAAACCTAAGCATAAATTAAGGTTTGAGTACTTCAGCTTGTAACTCAGCTAAACCATTTTGCATGGTCGTCTGAACCAGTTCAGTAATACTTTCTACCGTATGACCTTCGGTCTGAATAGCAGGAAACGCTTTAATATGTGCGATCACTTTAGGCATTTCTAGTACTGCTTTGACATGATCCATAAAACTAATATCGCCTACAAATGGCGCAATTGTATCGAGCTTGCCTTCACGATTCACGTAACAGATTAAGCAAATTTGAATCGGTTGCTTGGCTTCAATGGCTGCACCCAGAATCCGGCCATAGATTTTTTTAACTTTTGTGCCATCTGTCGTGGTTGCTTCTGGGAAAAACAGCACAGGAATATCTTCCGACAAAAACTCAGCGATTTGTTCGCGTATACGCACTGAGTCACCAGACCCACGTTTGATAAATAACGTTCCACCACCTTTGGCAAGCTTACCCACTACAGGCCAATTTTCAATTTCAGCTTTTGCCAAAAAAAACACGCGTGCCGCTGAACCAACCACAGGAATATCAATCCACGAAATATGATTGCTCACCCAAAGTGCTGGTTCGCGTGGAATATTGCCGTGTATTTGAATATCAACGTTAAATACCTGACACATTCGACGACAAAAGTGCTGAACATAACGTGTATTCTTGGGGTTATTGGGTTCCTTATACATCTGATGCCTAAAAATCAGATAAAACCCTTCCATCACAGCGGCAATACCTGCTGCAATTTTTTGGGTATATAACATGGCTTTGGAGAACGAATTTAGCTTTTTAGGCACAGATTGAGTCATAAATGGGTCACTAATCAAAAACTAGAGCTTTTTTTCATTAATTTTTACTCATTCTATACTGTTCTCTTTAAAGTTGCATTGATTTAAAGTGCTCACGTTTAACATCATCATGATCAATTTCACCACATAATCATATTCCGATTGCTCGTAAAAATTCTGATACGCATTGATCAACACCGAACTTAGAAACACTTCATTTACTGTTGCAATCTAATTCCCTTTCCTGCTCCATTTTCAACTAAAATATAGTTTTATATTCGAGTTAGAACTGAGTGGAAGATTTTGAGCAACATCAAGGTAGCGAACGTGCTGTACTCATCAGTGTTTCAGTACAAATACTGGATGACCTTGATGACGAAGAGTTTCGCCTTCTGGCTCAGTCAGCGGGTGCTGAAATTTTAGAACATATTCATGCACAACGTGTGAAACCCGATCCCAAATACTTTATAGGTTCGGGCAAAGCTGAAGAAATTGCTGAACTGGTCAAATCTTTAGAAGCAGATATCGTCATTTTTGATCACTCACTCTCACCTTCGCAGGAACGTAATCTTGAACGAATAATCAAATGCCGTGTCATTGATCGAACTCGTTTGATTTTAGATATCTTTGCACAACGTGCACGTACACATGAAGGTAAACTACAAGTTGAATTGGCTCAGCTGGATCACTTGTCCTCACGACTGGTCGGTGGACGTATGGGACTTGATGGTCAAAAAGGTGGGATTGGTTTACGTGGACCTGGCGAAACACAACTTGAAACAGATCGTCGTTTACTCAGACTACGCATCTCACAACTCAAAGATAAATTAGAAAAAGTACGTCAAACCCGTATGCAAGGTCGAGCTGCACGCCAAAAAGCAGCAATTCCTACAGTGTCGCTGGTCGGCTATACCAATGCAGGAAAATCAACCCTGTTTAATATTTTGGCACAAAGCGATGTGTATGCCGCAGATCAGCTCTTTGCAACGCTAGACCCAACATTAAGACGCTTAAATTGGGATGGCATTGGGGCTTTAGTCTTGGCAGATACAGTTGGATTTGTCCGTAATTTGGCTCATGCTTTAGTCGAATCTTTCAAAGCAACACTTGAAGAAACAGTCGAAGCCACTTTACTCTTACACGTGATTGACTCAAGTAGTCCTGACAAACTCGAGCAAATTGAAGCTGTTGAAAAGGTGCTAAAAGAAATTGGTACACAAGTTCCAATTTTACGCGTCTACAATAAAATTGATCGCTCAGGTGAAGAAGCAAAAATTGTATATGCTGAACCACATTTACCCGATCGAGTCTATGTTTCAGCACATGCATCTCAAGGTTTAGACTTATTAAAACAAGCTGTTCAAGAATGCTTAATGGGGCAGATTCAGAGTTTTGATGTGGTATTAAAACCAGCTTATGGCAAATTAAGAACACAGCTTTATGCCTTAAATGTCATTCAATCTGAAAATTATGATGAACAAGGGAATTTAATACTTCATGTGATTATTGCTCCAAATAAATTGGAACAACTCATTAAACAAGCACATTTACCTCTTGATGAAATCTTGGGTGAAAAGGCCAAACAATTTCAGAGACCTCTTGAAGAGTTTGAAATTTAAGACTAAATCAGTTAAAACGTGATAAGTGTAATTAAAAGTTAGAATGAAAATGCAATGGATTAGAACTATAGATTGGCCAGCCTGGATCGGCACACTCATACTCATCATCGGATTCCGTGAAGGGTGCGTATGGATCACAACACAATTCAACCACCCTGAACTGGGTAATCTCATGGGTTTATTGAGCTTACTAATTGTTTTAGTGATCTGGAGAAAAGTTGGAAAAATTCCAAGTCGCGTTGTAGATACTAACAATAAAATCATGAAAGAAAGTGCATTTGCATTTTTACCCATTAGTGCCGGTTCATTATTGATGATGGCGCATATGGGTAAAGAGATCCCACTTTTTTTACTGGTGCTTTTTGTTAGTACGCTAATTCCATTATGGCTTTACGCCAAAATTGCTAAACGTTGGCTATAAGGAGTAAAACCAAATGATCGCTATTCTTTCAGGATTCTTTATTACGCTTATTGCGTACTTGGTTGCTAAACCATTAAATCAAAAAATACCGCAAATTCCCGTGATTGTTTTTGGTATGTTCTTCGTGATTGGTCTGCTGTTTTTATTCGGTATTCCTTACGAAAACTATATGGCCAATGTTAATCCCTTTTTTAATCACCTTTTAGGTTATGTCACTGTTGCCCTTGCCATTCCTTTAGCAGCTATGCGCTACGACGACTTACCACTCAAGGCGATTGTTGGCATATTGGTTTTTGCCAGTATCAGTGCCGTTGCTTTACCCATGGGATTGGCATACCTGCTGCATATGGCAGATTCTACAATTATGGCATTTGCAACCCGTGCTGTAACGACGCCTATTGCAATTAATATCGCAACCCTATTACATGCACCCATTAGCCTCGTTATTTTAATTGTGATTTTATCGGGTGTGATTGGTGCTGCATTTTCACCACTGATTTTAAGACATATCAATGATGAACGTGCTTCAGGTTTAGCACTCGGTCTGGCTGCACATGCGATTGGTACGGCTCAAGCATGGCAACGTGGTAGTGTTGCTGGTCGATATGCTGCATTCGGTATGGCCGTAAATGCAACCTTTACTGCCATTTGGCTGCCAAGCTTTGTTCTGTTTTTAAATAGTTTCTAAATCACTATAAAAATTATGTGATTGATTTACATATATTTTAAACTTATGATGCGCAGTGAATAATAATTTACTGTCATCAATAAGGGGAATCAGAATATGAAATCAATCATAATACTCATCGGAATACTTTTGGCTTCATTGAGCATGCCTACCCTTGCTAATGCTTTAAACAGTAAAGATATTGCAGGTGTTTGGAATCAGATTGATGACAAAACAGGTACCCCGAAAGCCATTATCGAAATTCGTAAAGAAGGCGATTCATACACAGGCACAATCAAAAAAGTTAATGCTCGACCTGGCTATAAACCCAAAGAGATTTGCGTTAATTGTCCAGCACCATACACCAACAAACCAATTCTAGGTTTAGATGTACTTACTGGCATCAAGAAAATTAAGCAAAATACTTTTGCACACGGTAAAATCATTGACCCATTGAGTGGCAATATTTACTCTGCACAAATTAAGCTCTCAAGCAATGGCAAACGACTCAGTTTAAAAGCGTTTGTGAAAGGTCTTTCAACTTTAGGACGTAGCCAAGTTTGGTTACGTGCAGAGTAAAGAGAAAAGCTAATAATCATGGGCTTTTCTTCTCGATGTACTTGAAAAAATGAACAAATTGTTTTAATTTAAGCCATAAGGTTATTAATTAAACAAAACTTTAGTACGAAAATTAAACTAATATTTCATTAATCAATGGAACTGAAGTATGAAAAGAAATCTTTTATTGGTTATAGCATGCGGTCTTATGACTTCTGGGGTGACTTGGGGTGCAGATATTGTTGGAACATGGCGCAATATCGATGATAAAACGGGTACCTCAAAAGGGATTATCCAAATCACTAAAGAAGCGAATGGAACATATACTGGAAAAATTGTTAGAGTAACACCTCGACCAGGATATACGCCTAAAGAATCTTGTGTAAACTGTCCAGGTGATTTTAAGGACAAGCCAATGCTTGGCTTAAATGTTTTAAACGGATTAAAGAAAGAAAGTGAAACCGAGTATGGTGGTGGTAAAATCTTAGATCCACTATCAGGCAAACTTTATTCAGTAAAAGCGAAACTCAGTGCGAATGGAAAAAATTTAAAACTACGCGGTTTTGTCGGTGTGTCAGCACTTGGACGAAGCCAAACTTGGTATCGTGAAGAATAATAGATCCTAGACCTCGTTCTTTTTATCTATTCCCTACTCAAAATAAAAGCCACATCATGTGGCTTTTATTTTGAGTCATTCTGATTATTCCACGACTGGATTATCAACTGAAAATAACTGCTGATCTTCCAAACGGTATGCAATCAACTGATTTCCCCAAACACATCCACCATCTACATTCTGAATCTGAGCTGAAATGGTTTTCCCTTGCAAAGCAGCCCAATGCCCAAAGACAATTTGATGTGTTTTTGCCGTTTCTGATTCAAACTCAAACCAAGGCTGGAATCCTACAGGCATCGGTTCATCTAGAGCGTCTTTAAAACTAAATTCTAAACGCCCTGCCTCGTCAGTTAAGCGCATACGTGTCAAATAGTTCGTGATACAACGTAAGCGAGCATTGCCGTGTAAATCATCGGACCATAGATCAGGTTCTGTACCATACATATCTTTTAAAAAGTCATCGAGTTGATCAAAATCACCTTGAAGGACTGTTTCTACTTCTTTAGCTAAAGCCACTGTCTTTTCAGCATTCCAAATATTTGGAATACCCGCATGCGTTAAAACCGTCTGTTCATTGGGAAATAAGCATAAAGGTTGACGACGTAACCAATCGATCAATTCATCGCTTTCAAGTGCATGAATTACATCATCAATACGGTCTTTATCTTTGAGCTTTTTAATGCCACGTGCGACGGCCAATAAGTTTAGGTCATGATTACCCAATACCGTTGCCGCAACACCATTATCAACAAGTTTTTTGATAAAGCGCAAAGCACCTACCGAGTTTTCACCACGAGCAACCAAATCACCTGCAAACCAGATAAAATCCTGATCAGCATCAAATTGGATTTCTTTCAGCAAAGCTTTGAGTGCTTCAAAGCAGCCTTGCACATCCCCTATCACATAATTGTATCGAATCGCATGTGCCATAATGAGTTAAGCCACCATATTGTCAGATAAAGCCACAAATTGAGCCAAAGTCAACGTTTCAGGACGTGCCATTGGATCGACACCTGCTTTTTCAAAACCATCTTCCACCAACATGCCCTTTAAGCTATTACGCAGTGTTTTACGACGCTGGGTAAATACATGTGAAACCAATCGAGCTAAGGCTTTCTCATTCTTCGCCACAATGGGTTTGTCTTGGTATGGTTCTAAGCGGAATACAGCAGATGTCACTTTCGGTGGTGGATTGAATGATCCTGGTGGCACTTCAAATAAGAAAGTTGGTTTACAAAAGTATTGAATCATCACTGACAAACGACCATATTCTTTGGTATTTGGCTCTGCGGTAATACGATCCACCACTTCTTTTTGTAGCATGAAATGCATGTCTTTCACTTGACCACCAAACTCTAAGAGATGGAAAAGCAAAGGGGTAGAAATGTTATAGGGTAAATTGCCTACAACACGTAAAGGACGACCTTCTTGAAATAACTGTGAATAGTCGTAACGCAATGCATCAGTTTCAATAATGGTTAAACGTTCAGGATGTGGCACACGACCAGGCAAACCTGCTGCTAAATCTCGGTCTAACTCCAACACTGTCAATGCATCACATTCACCAATTAGTGGTGATGTTAATGCCGCTAAACCAGGACCAATTTCTAAAACATTGTCACCCGGACGCGGATTCACCGAACGGACAATTTTCGCAATGACACGTTGGTCATGTAAAAAGTTTTGACCAAATCGTTTTCGAGCCTGATGCCCTTCTTCTTTTGGGTTTAAGGCATTAATTTGATACATAAAACATTTCCAACGTGAATAAGTGATACAAAATCAGTGACGAGCCAAATCTAGCGCTAAATCAACAGCAACATGCAAACTTGAACTTTTTGCGCGTCCAGTACCTGCAAGGGAGAGTGCTGTACCATGGTCAACTGATGTACGAATGAAAGGTAAACCTAAGGTAATATTAATGGCTTCCCCGAATCCTTGAGATTTTAACACAGGTAGGCCCTGATCGTGATACATCGCTAAAACCGCATCTGCATTTTTTAAATTTTCAGGGGTAAATAAAGTATCCGCGGGTAAACTTAAACTCATATCAATCCCTTGCGCTCGATACGTCTGAAGTACAGGATTAATCACTTCAATTTCTTCCATGCCCAAATAACCGTCTTCACCAGCATGTGGATTTAAGCCACAGACTAAAATGTGCGGATGATCAATTTTAAACTTGGTTTTTAAATCATGGATAAGAATATCGATGACTTGATGTAAACGCTCAGTGGTAATTGCGTCAGGCACATCACGAAGTGCTAAATGCGTCGTGGCTAAAGCAACTCTCAAGGTTTTTGTGGCAAGCATCATCACCACACGGTCTACGCCAGCGAACTCTTGGTAATATTCAGTATGTCCACTGAAATGAATACCTGCATCATTAATGACTGATTTCTGTACTGGCGCAGTGGCAACCCCGACACTTTTCCCTGACATGGCATATTCTGCTGAACGGCGAAGTTGTTCTAAAACATAGGCTGAATTGTGAGGATTCAGCTCACCTAAAATCACGTCTTGTTGTAATGGAACATGTTCAACATACAACTGACCTTTTAAAGATGATTGAGTCTGAGCTTGATATTCAATCAGTTCGATATTCAGTTTTAATAGTTCAGCACGTTGTTTTAACATGTGAATATCGGCTAAAACCACAATAGGTCGCTCATCGATACGATCGGCAAGACTTAGACAGATATCTGGTCCAATTCCTGCGGGTTCACCACTCGTCACGTAAAGAGGAAGCATATTTCACCTAAAAACTTGCTGAATCTAACTATTATATACCTGAAGTATTTCATTAAACTGAAAAGATCTTTATTCACGCTAAAATTTATTCAAATCATGTTAAATGCATGAAAAGCGCGTCTTACATCACGCTGGCAAATTAATTTGTAAATTATTAATTGAATAACTTTTAAACACTTTCATTTCCTTGCGTTATCCATTAAAATGCGACGCTTAAAATCTTTATATTTCGATTGTGATTCTGCGTTATTTCCGCTAGAATTCGGTCTCCTTTTGTTTGGACAGACTCCACCGTCCAAACCAACTATAATAGGTAGTGGTTAATGAAAACTCTCAGCGCTAAGCCAGCTGAAGTTCAACACGACTGGTATGTTGTTGATGCTTCTGGCAAAACTTTAGGTCGTCTTGCGACTGAAATCGCTCGTCGTTTACGCGGTAAGCATAAGACTTCTTATACTCCTCATGTTGACACTGGCGACTACATCGTAGTGATCAATGCTGAACAAGTTCAAGTGACTGGTAAAAAATCACTTGATAAGAAATACTATCGCCATACTGGTTTCCCTGGTGGTATTCGTGAAACTAACTTCGAGAAGTTAGTTGCTCACAAACCAGAAGAAATTTTCCAACGTGCTGTTAAAGGTATGTTGCCAAAAGGTCCTCTTGGTTATGCAATGATCAAAAAAATGAAAGTGTACGCTGGTACTGAGCATCCACATACTGCTCAACAGCCACAAGTTTTGGACATCTAAGGGATACAGCACATGGCTACTAACTATGGTACAGGTCGCCGTAAGACCGCAACTGCACGTGTTTTCCTATCAGCTGGTACTGGTAAACTCGTAATTAACAACCGCACATTAGAACAGTACTTCGGTCGTGAAACTGCTCGTATGGTTGTTCGTCAACCTTTAGAACTTTTAGAAGTTACTGAAAAGTTTGACCTTTACATCACTGTTAAAGGTGGTGGTATTGGTGGTCAAGCTGGCGCTATCCGTCACGGTATTACTCGTGCGTTGATCGCTTCTGACGAAACTTTAAAACCTGCTCTTCGTCAAGCTGGTTTCGTTACTCGTGATGCTCGTGAAGTTGAACGTAAGAAACTTGGTTTACGTAAAGCACGTAAACGTCCTCAATTCTCTAAACGTTAATTCGTTTACCGAATCGGACAAAAAAGCCTTGGATTTTCCAAGGCTTTTTTTACGCCTGAAAAGTCTTAAGAAGTAAAATTAGTAAAATCAAGCATGCAACGAACACACTTCCGATTGAGCGCTTCCTGATGATATTCGCCATTTTTAAGCAATGATCAATTTCTTCATCAACATCACCTTCATCTAAGCAAAGTTCTTCGCTTTGCCAAAAGGCTTTATTGACATAGAGATCTACCCCCAACCCAATAAAATCCATACAAGCCAAAAATGTGCTCAAAATTTTCAGGTCAATCATCATCTAGATCCTTAAAAGATCCAATGAGCCATTCAATTGCCTCACTAAATCAAAAAGTAGGATGATTCAAAAATTTGTATCGTGATTTTAACGGCTATTTTTAGTATGCTATCCCATTCACTCTGCACTGTTTTTGGAATATGACACTCGAAAACGCACAACTTCAAGGTATTACGCTGTACAGCCATGCAGATGATTTTCGCTCTCACTGGATACGTTATGTCCTTGCAGAAAAGCAGATCAAATACCAGCTGATTATTGCAGATGAACAGGATGAAGATATTGCAAGTCTCAATCCCTATAATCAACTTCCGATGCTGATTGAAAATAATCTTAAACTTTTCAATACAGCGATTATTTCTGAATATGTAGATGATCGTTATCGTCAAAATAAACTGTATGCCGATGCACCAGCACCGCGTGCCGAACAACGTCAATATATTTGGCGCATGGAAAATGACTGGCTAAAACTCGCCGATATTATGTTGCGTCATCCTGATACTTTAGATACGAAAGCCAAGGCGGCTGCTCAGAAAAAACTTCGAGATACGCTAATTTCTCTAACGCCCCTATTTCAACATTTTCCCTATTTTATGTCGGAAAATTTTACAATTTTAGATTGCATGTTAGCGCCAATTTTCATACGGTTAAAACATATGGGCATTGAACTCCCTGCACAACAATGTCGACCTATATTGCTGTACTGTCAACGTATTTTTAATCGTCCTGCTTTTGTTAAGTCCATGACGATTCAAGAAAAAAATCGCTATAGTGCATTTATCAACCCATCTGCCTAAGCAAATCAAAAGAGTTATTGCTCATGTCTGAACAAGAATTGAATTTAACCCCTACCCGTCCATATCTTGCTCGTGCAATCTATGAATGGATTTGCGACAACAATCTTACGCCTTACTTATTGGTTGATGCGACAAGACCAAATACCGATGTACCGACTCAATTTGTACAAGAAGGACAAATTGTCCTCAACATTTTACCGAGTGCGGTACATCAACTGCATATGAGTAATGATGCCATTTCCTTCTCTGCACGTTTTAGCGGTGCATCTAGAGATATTTATGTACCACTCAATGCGGTACTGGGTATTTATGCCAAAGAAAATGGTCAAGGCTTATTTTTTGATCCTGATGAATATGCCAATGTTAATCTGGATGATAATCCTATAGAATCATCACATACAGATGTACAAGAAAATGAAACACCTAAGAAAAAACCAAGCTTGAGAATTTTAGAGTAAACAACAATAGGAGATTTTGATGGCTTTTGATTTAGTACAATATTTTACTGAGCAGATTAAGATTCAGAAGCCTCAGTTATTTAAGCAGTATTCTATTGAAGAGCAAAATCTCTATATCAGCGAAATCAATGCTTTAACCTTAGGTAAATTGATCAATTTGTGGCGTCAGGATGAGCAAAAAATTTATCAAGAGATACAATCTCAAGATCAACTCTACATCCAAGAAGTTGCACGCCATCTCACGACCGCACAGTCCAATCAGTCGACACTACCGAAATCTGAATTGGAATCATCGACCAGTGATATTCTAAGTTTACAACTCAATGAGCTCAAACAGCTTGACGATACTGGAAATTACAAAATTTCAGGGATGCGTGAACTGTTATTAGGACAAATTGAACACCTCTCTGGTCAAGCCAAGGATTGGGTTTGGTCGACAAATGAGCTAAATGAGTTAATTGGCTCTCAACGAATCGAGCAGGAAGAGCTATCATTGGAAGACACGATGAAGGAGTTTAATCACATGGTGAATAACCAACATTCTGATGATACACACGTAATTGCTGAGCCTACAGTTGCAGAAGTTCCTGCATGGGCCAAAGTTTTAGAGCCTGTTGTAGCATTGGTTATATTATGGATTCTGTATACTGCCCTTAAAGCTGTATTTTAATTTTCGCAACATTCATTTGATCCAGTTAAAATTTTACAAAACCCAAAGCGACCTTAAGGTCGCTTTTTTTATTTTCTTAAAAAAATCATTAAAACCATATTAACAATTATTAGTTAACCCGAATCCTGCTTAAGCCGATGACTCCATAATTTGAATCGTTGGCTTATTTCGATGGGTTAATTGATATGCACATAACGAAGCATAAATTCCGCTGAGAAATCCATAAGTACTACGTGCTTTACTCGTCACTAAATGATATTGCCCTTTCAATAAGCTGAATAATGTTTCTATCTTATTGCGTTGCCTTAGGTGATATTCATCTGATGCACTGAGTTGAACAGATTCCATGTTCCTCCGATGATAAGTAATTAAATCAATACCTTGAACTTGCAGCCTGCGCTTTAATTCTTGGCTGATGTAGCCTCGATCCCCGTAAATTTTTCCTTTTAGGCCATCAACTAATTGCTCAACCATTTTTATGTCAGCAACATGTCCATTCGATAAAGCAGAACAGGTAATTTCACCAAATTGATTCATCGCAATATGTAATTTACAGCCATAGAACCAACCCATTGAGCTTCTACCGCGTGATGCAATTTGGACTAATGATTTATGGCGTTGAATACGTTGATTTTTACAAACTGGCAGAGTTGTTGAATCAATCCATAAATATTGTGTTTCTTGACCTTTCATCAGCGCCACATGCAAAGCGTGTAGAGCCAATTGGTGCATATTGATCAGATGAATCATCCTTTGATAGCAAGGCAAGTATTTAAATAAATAGCTTTTATCTTCTTTTAACCAAGTGAAAAAGGCTTTGAAATTAGTGAAATGAGAGGATTTATACCAAATAGCAATAAAGATAATTTCTGAAAGACTGAGTTGAGCAACTCGGATTCTTGAAAGTTTGCCATCTTGCTTGAGAAATTTCCAATAAGTTGCTTCAAATTGTAGAAAAAAGTCATCAATTAAGCAGAATAATTCGGTACTATTGAACATTAGGACTAGGGTTGTGAGTTTGGTGTGGTAACTCAACTGATGGCTCTAGTCCTTCTATTTTTCAAGTCAATTTCTTATCCGCGATTCGGGTTAGTTATCATTTTTTAAAAAATAAATCTATTAATTAATATATCTTTTATAATAATCAAACTAAATCACACATTAAAATTATTTCACTTATTTATATATACAATTAGATACAAAATACAAAACGATATGTGCTATTGTTTTTATTGTGTTTTTTGTATTTCTTAGTTAAATATAATAATTGCATTATGCTTTAATTATATTCTGTAATGCTAGAATATAAACACAAATACAAAATTAAGTTTTTCTAAAAAATTAAATAAAAATTATTTTAATTTAATAGATAATCAATTCATTTTTAAAACATGCGACTAAAGATATATATTATGAAAATTAATGATATTTAATCATTATAAATTCAAATTGATAAATAGTAGTTAAATATAAATTAAAATGTTAAATAAGTCACTTTATAAAAGGAGGGTTTTATGCTTCCCACAAGTGTGAATATTGCAATCTCGGGGTTAGGTATTGGTATTACAACAGAATTAAAATCAGACTTACAAAAGGTATTTGAAAACAAAGTTTTGATTCATTGGACAAATATTTCTGATCCTGATGCAGAAATCTTACTGATTAATGAAATATTTTTTGATCAAAAAAATATACAAACCATTATTAATACCAGAAACACACCATATTTAAAAATAACCAAAGATCGTGAGAAGAATAATTTAGAAGAAAATATTTTAAGCGTTCCAATCATGCATGAAGGTCATATTAAAAACTGGTTTGATCGAAGTTTAATGCAACCTAGAGCTTCAGATGATCAACTCTTAGATTCAAGCTCGAGCGCTCAATCAACCGATAATCAAACAGGTCTACTCAGTCCAAGTTTTTTTACGTCATTATTCAATTACGATAGTGGAAAGCTCCATCTGAGCGATCATTTAGGCACTTTATCAATCATTGATCATCGTGGTCATTTTGCTTGGATGCCAGAAACGAGAAGCAATATTGAAACCGATATTTCATTACATCATTCACCTGCATCTTCAATTGATTTTTCACAAGTCTCATTTAAACATCAGTTTAATTTAGAAGATTGGATTTTCCATTTGATCTGGAACTCTAAGAATCTCATAAATTTGCCAGATGAAAATCTTTATTATCAAATCCAGTATTTTGTCCAACCGATGGACATTGATAGAAAAAGTCTTTTGCAGCTCTCTGCAAGCTTTTCCCTAGGCGGACAAATTTCCGAGATCGCAAATCGTTTAAAGCTACCCGTAAAGTTTGTACAAAAATTTATCGCTGCGCACTTAGCCATCAATAATGCTTTTGAAAAAACTGAAAAACAGTGCCAGTTTGGCAAAAAAATTGTAGGGCAAGATGACAATGAAGATACAGCTTTAATTAGTGGCTTTTTCTCTAAACTCAAAAAACGATTTGGATTCTAAACTGGATTACATATGATCTTACATAAACTTAAAATCGTCTTTGCTGGTTCTATTGGTTCAGGTAAAACAGAAGCCATCAAATCTTTATCTGAAATTCCGGTTTTAGCAACCGAAGTACTCAATACTGACAATATTAGCCATCAAAAAATGGAAACAACAGTTGGTATTGATTATGGTGAAGTCACCCTCGACGATGGCAGTAAAATTGGATTATATGGTACCCCTGGTCAAGATCGATTTAACTTCATGTGGAATCTGATTTGTAAAGGTGCAATTGGAATTGTTGTTCTGGTCGATCATTCCTTAAAAAATCCAATAGAAGAATTAACACATTATGTTGATATTTTTAAAAATTTTAGTGAGAATATAACGATAGGAATAACACATATAGACCAAGATCCTAAAAAAACGACCCATCAATATAGACAATGGCTCTTAGATAATCATTATCAGTTCCCATTATTTTTTATTGATGCTCGACAACACGACGATGTACTGATGCTCATTGAAGTACTCGTTACATCATTAGAAGTTAAATACCTATAACAGGATAAAAAAGCATGCTCGATGCACTAGACAAACGTACAGCTCCAGAATCACTTGTTAATTTTGCAAAAGCGCAGATTAATGACGTCTTGATGAATGTCAAAGGTGTCGAATTTGTGATGGTGTGTTCAACAGATGGTTTTGAACTTGGCTCTGTGTATCGTAAGAGCAATTACAATACCAGTAAGCTTGCTGCAGTCGGTAGCTCGATTTTAGCAATGGTCAGTGCCTTTCTTAATGAAATCAATTTAACAGGATGCCATAGCATCACATTAGATGCAGAGAATGGTAAAGCCGTGCTCACGTCAGTACCTGCACCCAAGCATCCTATGGTTATTGTGACTTTGGTTGCTAAGGATGTGTTACTTGGTCAATTATTGTATGCACTAAAAGAAGCCAGTGTCGCGATCATCAAAAGTGATAAATAATGCAATCACTGAAGTTAAAATAATGCATATTGATGTTTAACGCATATTGAAATTAAAGCTTTTAATTTTTAGATTAAACAATAAAGGGGCTATATAAGCCCCTTTATTCCATGTAGATTCAACAAGATTACATGCAGATTTTAGCAATCAATATTAAATAAAATCTGACGTTTTTTCACTTGCTGACCCACCTGACCAATAATTTCACCAACCACACCATCAACATCTGACTTAATCTGTTGTTGGATTTTCATCGCTTCAAGAATCAGTAAAGTTTGCCCTTTGGTTACAGTATCCCCGGCATTGACAACGATATTGATAATGGAACCATCCATTGGTGCACGGATCTTGCCATCACCAGCAACATCAGCCGTCTCAGGTGGCAAATAAGTAATATTTTCAACTGCAACGTTTCCATTTGCAGTGTCTAAATAAACAAAATTGCCTTCGATCACATAATCAATCTTACGGCGTACACCATTGATCACATAAATCAACTGCTCAGCATTTTGTTCAACCAGTTGAATACTTTGTGATTCGCCACATAACTCAACAGTGACTTCGGTTGCATCACGCTTGACCAAAAGCTCAAGCTTGTTGTCGTCATAACGTAATTTTAATGGCAATGACAATGCAATGCCTGTATTCCAACTGCTTTGTGTAGAGGCATTGGTCAGTAATGCCGCAACCAAGACTAAAGTTTCTAAATTTAAGCTTTGTTTATTCAAGCTTACATCTTCTTGGAAATGTTCTTGAATAAATGCAGTATTGGTATCCCCTTTCACCACGACAGGATGACGCAGTAGATTCACTAAGAATTCTTTATTACTGTTCACACCCAATAATACGCTTTCTTCTACGGCACGTGCCAGAGTACGAATTGCATCATTACGCGTTTCACCATAGGCAATGACCTTCGCTACCATTGGATCATAAAAAGGACTGATCTCACCTTGCGCCAACATGCCATGGTCAATACGGACATTTTTCGACTCAACTGGCTTCCAGCGTAAGATTTTGCCCGTCTGAGGTAAGAAGTCTAAACGTGGGTCTTCAGCATATAGTCGCACTTCAATCGCATGACCTTTTAATGTGAGTTCAGATTGTTGTAGTGGCAACGTTTCACCATTGGCAACACGTAATTGCCATTCCACTAAATCCAAACCTGTCACTAACTCAGTGACAGGATGTTCAACTTGTAGACGAGTATTCATCTCTAAGAAATAGAACTCGCCCGATGCATCAAGCAGAAATTCAACCGTACCTGCACCAACATAATCACAAGATCTTGCTGCAGCTACCGCAGCTTCACCCATACGTTGGCGTAGTTCAGGTGTCATGACTGGGCACGGTGCCTCTTCAACCACTTTTTGGTGACGGCGTTGAATTGAACAATCACGTTCGAACAGATACACATAATTGCCATGTGTATCACCAAAAACTTGGATTTCTACATGACGAGGTGCAATCACTGCTTTTTCAATAATCAGCTCGCCTGAACCAAATGCATTTTCAGCTTCTGAACGTGCTGTTTTTAACGATTCCAACAAATCTGCTTCTTGGTGCACCAATCGCATACCACGACCACCGCCCCCCGCAGAAGCTTTCACCATTAAAGGGAAACCGACTTTTCGCGCTTGCTCAGCCAAGAATTCGATATCTTGTTGATCACCTTCATAACCCGGTACGCAAGGTACACCTGCTTCAATCATTGCGATTTTAGACAGGCGTTTACTGCCCATCAATTCAATTGCAGCGGCTGTTGGTCCAATGAAGGTAATATTATTTTCAATACAAGCTTGAGCAAAATCAGTATTTTCAGATAAAAACCCATAACCCGGATGGACAGCATCTGCACCTGTTTTTTGACATGCTTCAATAATATTTGCAATCGACAAATATGATTCAGACACTTTGGATGGACCAATATATACTGCTTCATCTGCGACCTGTACATGACGTGCATGTTGATCTGCATCTGAATACACAGCAACAGTTTTATACCCCATTGCTTTGGCTGTTTGCATCACACGTACAGCGATCTCGCCACGGTTTGCAACTAAAACTTTAGAAAACGCCATATCATCACCACTATTCTTATAAGACCTCCTGTCTATGGAGGTCATGACATTCTTTATCTTTGAGCTTTTGCTTTGATGATGTATTTATTCATCAGCCCAACTTGGTTTTCTCTTTTGAATAAACGCCATCGTGCCTTCCATACCTTCAGCACTATTCACCGCATCTGCAAATTGTACAGCTGCATCATCCAGTAAATTACTTAAAGATTCATTGCTCGATGCACGATGCAATAAAGCTTTGGTTGCACGAGATGCTAAAGGCGCCGCACGTTTGACCTGTTCAAGTGTGGTTTCAATCAGCTGCTCAAGTTCGTTTTCATTTTCAGCCACTTCATGAATCACACCAAACTGTAGCGCTTTATTGCCATTAAAACGCGCACCCAACAATGCCAAGCGGCGAGCTTGTGTTAACCCCACACGTTTCACCACAAACGGCGCAATTTGAGCAGGTAAAATACCAAGTCCTGTTTCAGGTAGACCAAACTGTGCATCTTGATGTGCAATCGCCACATCCGAAATACAGGCCAAACCAAAACCACCACCCAGTACTGCACCTTCAAGCACAACAACAACGGTTTGAGGTGCTTGATCGACCAATTCAATCATGGCACCAAACTGGCGATTAAAATCGATATAAGGCTTGTTACTGCCCAATGAAGCTGCTTCTGCACGAATTGCAGCCATATCTTTAATATCACCGCCCGCACAGAAGTGATTACCACGACCACGGAATACCACGCCACGAATCGAGCTATCATCAGCAATGGCATTAAAAACATTCATGATCGATTTGACCATGTTTAAACTCATGGCATTACGGCTATCAGGACGGTTTAACCAGATTTTTAAGATCGAACCTGATTGTTCTAGCTCAATGCTGTCATCTGCTAGTACGCTATTGAGCGATTGTAGATCGGCCATCATTGCTCTCCTTATTTGCGTTTGCCAGGTAATGTGCCCATAAGCTTACAAATAATCCCGAGCATGATCTCATCTGCACCACCACCAATCGACACCAATCGACCATCACGATATAACTGTGCTGCTGGGTTATCTGCCATAAAGCCATTCCCCCCCCAGAACTGTAAGCAACTATCAGCAACTTCACGCGTTAAACGACCTGCTTTAAGTTTTGCCATAGATGCAATCTGAGTCACATCTTCACCTGCAATATGCAGATCACATGCTCGATAAGTTAATGCTTTCAATGCTTCAATTTCAGTCATCAATTCTGCAAAACGGAAATGAATATATTGATTATCAATCAGTGGTAAACCAAATGTCGTACGCTCTTTGGTATATTCAATCGTTTTTTCAATACAGCTCAACATGCCACCCATAGCATTCGCTGCACCCCACATACGTTCTTCTTGGAACTGTAGCATCTGCATCATAAAGCCCATGCCTTCGGTCCCAACAAGGTTACGCTGTGGTACACGCACATTATCAAAGAACACTTGCGCTGTGGTACTCGAACGCATACCCAATTTATCTAAAGGTTCCGAGAAGCTAATACCTGGTGTTTTAGCAGGAACAACAATCATCGATTTATTGAAATGCGGTTTACCATCTGAGGTATTTGCCAAAAGACAGAAGAAGTCGGCTTGAAGTGAGTTAGTGATCCACATTTTATGACCATTAATCACGTAGTCATCGCCATCTTTCACTGCAGTTGTTTTTAAAGCGGCAACGTCTGAGCCTGCTTGAACTTCTGATACCGCAATCGCTGCGACATATTCACCTGCAATCGCTGGTGTTAAAAATTCATCACGCAGTTCCTTACTACCAAAACGCGCAATCGCTGGGGTCGCCATATCCGTTTGAACGCCCATCGCCAATGGCACACCGCCACAGTTGATACGACCTAATTCTTCCGCAACCACTAAGTTATACGAATAATCCAGTGCCAAACCACCGTTTTCTTCAGGTTTACAAATACCGAGCAAACCTAAGTCACCCATTTTTTTAAATACTTCGTGAATGGGGAAACGCCCTGCTGCTTCCCATTCAGCCACAAATGGATTGATGTCATTTTCAATAAATTGACGTGTGGTACGACGTAGTGCTTCATGCTCTGCTGTAAATTTCATTTTGTATTTCCTTAAATTTTGAATATTTTTAATCCCTCCCAACCTTCCTTTGATAAAGGGAGGAGCTTACCTATTTATGAAGTAAGCTATTTTCCCTCTCCTCTTAGGAGAGGGTTAGGGAGAGGTTGTAATTAGTTAGAATCTTGATACACCAAATCGAGTTGGATTCAAGTCACGATTTTCTGCTTCATATATCGTTTCTAATAAGAAGATCAGCACTTTACGTGTATCACGAGGGTCAATAATGCCGTCATCATGTAACATCGCGGTGTTAAATAATGCTGTTGACTGTGATTCGAGTTTGGCAGCTGTACTTTGCTCTAAGAAATCAAGCATTTGCTCATTCGGCTCCATACCTGAAGCTTTTTGCTTACCTTCAGCCACAATACGCAAGACTTTTCCTGCTTGAGCAGCGCCCATAACTGCCACATGCGAATTTGGCCAAGCAAAAATAAAATCTGGACCCAGTGGACGACCACACATCGCATAGTTCCCTGCACCATATGAACCATGCGCAATAATGGAGATCTTTGGAACGGTGGTATTGGCAACAGCTTGAATCAGTTTAGAACCATGTTTGATAATACCGTTCTGCTCTGCATCTGTTCCAACCATAAATCCTGTGGTGTTATGCAAGAATAAAAGTGGACGACGTGTTTGCTCACACAAATGAATAAACTGCGCTGCTTTGGCTGCACCTTGCGGCGTAATTGGGCCATTATTGGTAATAATTCCAATATGTAAGCCCCCAATTTTTGACCAACCACAAACAGTATGCGAATCATATTCGCCTTTAAATTCAAAGAAATCTGAATCATCGACAATACGTGCAATAATTTCTTTCATGTCCAAAGGCTGTTTCGGATCTGAAGGAATGATGCCCAGTAACTCTTCAGCAGAATAACGTGGCTCTTTATAGTCAACTTCTAGCGATTGTGTTTGTTCTTTCCAATTTAAATGTTCAAAGATTTCACGTGCTAAACGGATCCCATCAGCATCATTTTCAGCCAAATATTCTGCTGTTCCTGCTACTTGAGCATGCATTTCTGCACCACCCAATTCTTCAGCCGTCGCTACCTCACCTGTAGCAGCCAAAAGAAGTGGAGGTCCTGCCAGTAACATTTCAGTTTGCTTACGAACCGTAATCACATAATCTGAAAGACCAGGTTGATACGCACCACCTGCGGTCGCATTACCGTGTACCACTGAAATTTGTGGAATACCCATTGCTGACATACGTGCCTGATTGGCAAATGTTGTTCCACCATGAGTAAATACTTCCGCCGCATAGTTGAGGTTTGCACCTCCACTTTCAGCCAAAGTCACAATCGGCAATTTTTGCTTCATTGCAATTTGCTGTAAGCGTAAAGTTTTATGCACACCCATTGGCGCCATGGTTCCGCCTTTGATTGCACTATTACTTGCAGTCACTAAGCAACGTACGCCATTGACAAACCCAATGCCTGAAATAATCCCACCACCTGCATCTGAACCATCTTTGTCATCATGCATGTTATAGCCAACAAGACCACAGAGCTCTACAAAGGGAGAATCTGCATCGAGCAATAAGCGGACTCGCTCATAAGGCAAAATTTTGCCTCGCTTTTCAAATTTGGCTTTGGCTGCGTATGAACGTTCAACCCCTTTTTGTTGTACTGCTCGCACTTCTTCAATTTGCGCCAATAAAGCTTTTTTATTGGTTTCAAAAACTTCACTACCGACTGTAATTTCAGATTGGAGTATCGTCATGATCACGCTCCCTATGATTGATTATTTCTTTTTTTGATAACGTCTGGAATAAATGCACGATGGAAACCATTGAAGGATTCACTATTCTTAGCATCTGATAGTGGGAAAATACGTGTCCCGAGTGATGCTGCACCATCAATACGTAGCGTTACACCCGATACAAAAGCAGCTGCTTCCGAAAGCAAGTAAACAATTGCTGACGACACTTCGGATTCAGTCCCCATACGTTGTAAAGGCACGTTACCTGACAAATTTGGAATAATAAATTCGGCTACAGGCCCCGAATAGGTGTCCATGCCTGAAGATAGAATCCAACCTGGTGCAACCGCATTCACGCGAACCCCAGATTTCCCCCATTCCACCGAAGCTGTCTTGGTCAGGTTATCGACACCAGAACGTGCTGCACCGGAATGCCCCATTCCTGGCATACCACCCCACATATCAGCGGTCATATTGACGATACTACCGCCATTTTTTTCCATCCACTGGTTATAGGCTTCACGCATTAAGAAGAAAGTTGAATGCAAGTTATTACGAATGACTGCATCAAAACCATTGGCAGAAATGCTTTCCAAAGTCGATGGGAATTGGCCGCCTGCATTATTCACCAAGCCATCAATTTTGCCGAATTTCTCAACCACTTCAGCAATCATGTCTTTCACTTGCTGTTCTTCACGGTTATCACAGATGATGTAATGAACTTTCCCACCATCTTCAGTAATTTCTTGGCTGACATTTTCCAGTTTCTCGACCTTGCGCCCTGTAATCACCACTTGAGCACCCAAGGCTGCTAGCTCATGTGCTGTACAGCGTCCAATGCCTGAACCGCCACCTGTCACAATGATGACTTTGTCAGCAAATGCATCTGGTCTAAATATTGAGTGATAACCCATTGTTCCCTTTTCCTTTTTTCATTCTTACTTATTTATCTTGTCTAAATTTGTCTGATCTAAAATATCGGATAATGTTGCAATTATTTTTGGAGTAAATTGGCTGGAATTTTCACAGGCATGTCCAATAGTTGTTGTGCAAAGGCTTTACCTTGTGGGTCAATTCGCAAACTTGCAACACCACCACCTCCAAGCGCATCCATCAATAAGAAGTTCAATGCATTCAAGCCAGGCAACTCATAGCGTTCAACTTTATGCGTATCCCCATCAAAAACATGTTTCATGTATTCGCCAACATTGGCTTCAGTGAGTGATGCACGAATCCAAGGCAGATATTCTGGCTGACGCGCAATCACACCAATGTTGCTGTAATTACCTTTATCACCACTTCGCGCATGTGCAACTTGAACCAATGGCACTTCAATTTCATCGCCTTGTAACTGAGCCACTTCACCTGCTGGCAAAGTTTGCGTATTTAAGGTTGAACCTTGTGGAATTTCGACAGCATGACGTGAGCCATCAATATCCACTTCAATATTCAAAGAAGATTTATCCACCAAGAAAGAGAAGAGTTTAATCACTGGCGATGGTTTTGGACGACCACCGACAATACCTGTTAATGCGGGTGCCATACCTGTAGATGCTTGAGCGATCTCAGATGCGAAGAACATACATGCTTCTTTAAACATGTGTTTCACTGCAATTTTCACCACAACTTCACGGTTGCCCTGAATGCGACGGTTTGCACCATAGGTTGTTTCTGTACCTAAGATTTCAACTGATTTCTCTGAAAACGGTGGTACAGAACGTAGTGCGAGTACACGCTCGACTTTGGTCAGAATCGCATTTGAAACAGCAAGTGCTTTTTCTTCTGCATCTTGTCCAGCCAGTAAGAAACTGACCAAAACACGGTTGCCGTCTGGATAAGTTGTACTCACTTTATATTGCGATGTTGGTGCAGAACCAATTGCTCCTTGTACCAATACACGGTGCTCGCCAACTTGTTCCAGTTTAACCTGACTAAAATCAGCTGTGACATCTGGCAACAGATACGCTTGCGGATGTCCAATTTCATAAATAATTTGTTCTGCCACAGTACCTACAGAGACTAAACCGCCCGTTCCAGCAGGTTTGGTCACCACAAATGTTGCATCAGCTTTGACTTCAACAATCGGAAAGCCCATGTTGTCAAAGCCTTCAACCAAACGCCAATCTGTAAAATTACCACCTGTACACTGTGCGCCACATTCAATCACATGACCTGCCAGTGAGCCTTGAGCTAATTTGTCATAGTCGTCTAAAGACCATTTATATTCGTGTAATAAAGGACCAAGCACCACAGCCGAGTCCACAACTCGCCCAGTAATCACGATATCTGCACCTAAATCTAAAGCATCACGAATCGCGACTGCACCCAAATAGGCATTACTACTTGCCACATGAGGAGGTAAATCTTCCCCATTGAACATCTCTTTAATGCCTGTTTTCTGCAGTTCAGCATGCTGATCAAGCAAGTCATCGCCTAAGACCACCGCAACTTTCAAATCGAGTCCTGCATTTTGAATCACTTGTTGCAATGCATCACGACATGCCAATGGGTTTACACCACCAGCATTACTGACCACTTTAATTTTTTTGTCTGCAATTTTTTTGATTAAAGGGGTCATCACACGACTAACAAAATCCAGTGCATAACCATGTGTCGGCTCTTTCATTTTGGCTTTTGCCATAATCGACATGGTAATTTCTGAAAGATAATCAAAAACCAAATAATTGATGTCAGACATATGCACCAATTGAAAGGCAGCCGTATTTGTATCGCCCCAAAAGCCTGATGCACAGCCGATTTTTACGATTTTTTGATCATCCTGATGTATCGTTGTCATAACCTTCTCTTTATTCTGTTTAGAATTTAAACTCAATTTACCAAGCAAGCGCTTGGTTTGTAAAGTGCAAAATGTTATGATTATTTGCAAAAGTGCTTAACTTGAATTAAATACCGCTAGATATAAGGCTTTCAAACAATGAAAAGGGATAAAATAATTAAATGATTGCGACTTCTCTTGACCAAATCCAACCGATTGCATGCTTTGATGACACACCACGTGGTCGTTTATTGTTAGGGGCTGCTTATTTATTTCATAAACAAGGTTATGCCAAAACCACTGTTCGTGAACTCGCTCAATTTATCGGCATTCAATCGGGTAGCTTATTTCATCATTTCAAAACCAAAGATGATATTTTGGCAAATGTGATGGAACAAACCATTATTTACAATCATGCTTGTCTAGAAAGTGCAATTGCGAATTCTGATGATCCAAAACAGCAACTTCGTGCTTTAATCAAAGCTGAATTAGAAGCCATATCTGGAGATACAGGTGCAGCCATGGCCGTATTGGTTTACGAATGGTTTGCGCTTTCGCCTGAAAATCAAAAAAGACTGTTAAAACTCAGAAATGATTACGAGCAAATTTGGCTCGATATTATTCAAAAGCTCCATCATCAAGGCAAAATTAAACATGATCCTTTTATTTGGCGCCGTCTGATTGGTGGATCAATTGCATGGACTGTAACTTGGTTTAAACCTGAAGGGAAAATGACTTTAGATCAATTGACCGATATCGTTTGGGATATGACATTAAATCCAGCTCAATAAAATAGGTGACTCAGAAGCCACCTATTTTTATGATGAATAATGAATACGATTAAAATCCTAACTGACGACTTGCCAAATCTTTCATGATTTCTTCAGCACCACCACCAATCATATTGACCTTCACTTCACGATAGATACGTTCAGATTTCATGCCACGCATAAAGCCCATACCACCCAAGGTTTGAACAGCTGCGTCCGCACAGAACTGCATGGTTTGCGTTGCGACATTTTTCAACATACAAATTTGTGCAATCATTTCATTGCCTTGAAGTTCTGGTCGTCCCATTTTATATGCAGTATCTTCAAGCAATGTCCGCGTCGTTTGCAGACGTGTTGCCATATCTACCAATTTATGACGAACCACTTGATGATCAACGAGTCGCTTACCAAAAGTACGACGTTGTTGTGCCCAATCTAATGCCTCTTCATAACAGACTTTTGCATAACCATAACTACTTGCAGCAAGGAAGAAACGCTCCATATTGAAGTTATTCATGATCACGAAGAAACCCATATTTTCAGGACCAATCAGATTTCTTGCAGGAACTCTAACATTGTCAAAGTGTAGATGTGCCGTATCAGATGCCCACCAACCCATTTTATCCAGTTTTGTTTTGGTAATACCTGGTGTATGAGCATCAATCAATAGCATTGAAATTCCATTTGGACCTTTTCCTTCAGGATCAGTACGCACAGCAACCGTATAATAATCTGCACGGATCCCTGAAGTAATAAAAGTCTTTTCACCAGTGACAATATAATCATCGCCATCTTTAACGGCTTTGGTTTTTAATGCAGCTACATCTGAGCCACCACCCGGTTCAGTAATCGCAAGCGCAGAAATTTTTTCTCCAGACAGAATCTGTGGCAATACTTCTGCTTTAACTTCTTCACTTGCAAAACTATTGATTGGAGGCGCACCAATCATATGTGAAAGTAAAGATGCAATTAAACCACCTGAAGCAGCTTTTGCTAACTCCACACAACCCAATAAGGTATAGAAAGCATCAGTATCTGGGATACCCCCATATCGCTCATCAAATCCTGATGCCATTAATCCAACTTCTGCTGCTTTTTTATAAAGCTCACGTGGAAATGTCTCTGCCTCATCCCACTCATTTACATGAGGTAAAATTTCTTTTTCTACAAATTTTCGTACAGCATCGGCAAATGCAAAGTGTTCATCTTTATAATAAATTGGATTGTATTGCATCAAATATTTCCCTAATATTTTGATATTTCGTCCTTTTTATACTGACAGTTATTTTTATTTTTTTAATAGCAAGAATCGTCATTTTCTTGGCATAAAGAAACACTCGTAACTAAAGCCATTTTAAATTATTTGATTCTACTGATTTTAATTTCAATACAGACATTAAAAATCTTTACTGGTCAATTTTTATGAGTTCATTTCTTTTCGGTAGATCTTCAACAAGAACCAAATGATTCACTAAACCCATTCTCTTTAATACAAGTAATACCCACCACCCCGGATCCGTTTGCCCTTTTTCTAAGCCCAGTTTTGCTGATCCTGGAAATGCATGATGGTTATTGTGCCAACATTCCCCCATAGTGATTAAGCCACAAAATTTAATATTATAGCCTTGTACACCTGCACCATCGACATGCCAGGATCGATGTCCAACGTTATGAGCAAAATAGCCGATTAACCAATGACCTGTAACAGAAACAGCTACACGTAAACAAGTTCCCCATAACACCCATTGCCATCCACCAATGAGCCATAAAATGCACATTAAACGCAATTGTTGAACTATCCAAGTCTTTTCCATAAATTGGTAAAAAGGTGTATCTAATATAGGTTCCGCTTTGAATTGAGGAGGATGGTCTAGGATCAAATCACAATGCAATTGCCAAAATCCATCTTTTATAAATGAGCTTCCATGAGAAAAATAAGTGTGACATTTACCCTGTCGTTGCGCCCAATCCCGAGTATCGTGTGTGCGTACCATTCCAAATGGTCCCGCTAATCCAACAATGACACCCAAATGCACAAATAAATATTCTAACCATTTTGGACATGTATAACTTTGATGAATTAACCTTCTGTGCATACCAAGCGAATGACCTAAACATAAAGTTATTGCTGAAGTAACTAAAAAGACTAATAAATTCTGAAATGAAAACGTATAAAAAATTGCATAGATACCAAGCAAATACATAGTTGTCACCCAGATTGACTTTAATGGTGACCAAACGACACGGCCTGAAACTGCATTGGTTAATTTATTGACATAAATTGTTGGAACTTCTGTTTTTATATACATTGTTTTTATATTTATCATTATGATTGAGCGCAATATACCAACTTCTTGGTTTCACCACATTCTTTTTCAGATAAAGCTACAGCAATTTCAAAGCTCAATTTTATATTTTATCGATCACTCTTACGTGTAAACCCCACGCATAAAAAAATCCCCCTCTACATTTTCGTAGAGGGGGATTTCGAATAATGAGCTGGCGATGACTTACTCTCACATGGCAAACGCCACACTACCATCAGCGCGAAGAGGTTTCACTTCTGAGTTCGGGAAGGGATCAGGTGGTTCACTCTTGCTATTGTCGCCAGCACAACTGTTATGATTACTCGCTATGGTCTTAGTTACGTTGCTTTTGCTTCGTATGCCTAGCTTTGGTCAAATGAGTGATTAACAGAGATATTTGAGTGCTTTGATTTGTTCATTTTAACCAGCTTGATCACTAAATCAAGTTGTTTTAGTCGATATCGAATCAACTGTCGCTTTATACAACAACTGTTTGGGTGTTGTATAGTCAAGCCTCACGAGTAATTAGTATTGGTCAGCTTCACATATCACTATGCTTCCACATCCAACCTATCAACGTTGTAGTCTTCAACGGCTCTTTAGAGGACATATAGTCCTTGGGAAATCTTATCTTGAGGTAGGCTTCCCGCTTAGATGCTTTCAGCGGTTATCCCTTCCGAACATAGCTACCCGGCGATGCGACTGGCGTCACAACCGGTACACCAGAGGTTCGTCCACTCTGGTCCTCTCGTACTAGGAGCAGATCCTCTCAAATTTCCAACGCCCACGGTAGATAGGGACCGAACTGTCTCACGACGTTCTAAACCCAGCTCGCGTACCTCTTTAAATGGCGAACAGCCATACCCTTGGGACCTGCTTCAGCCCCAGGATGAGATGAGCCGACATCGAGGTGCCAAACACCGCCGTCGATATGAACTCTTGGGCGGTATCAGCCTGTTATCCCCAGAGTACCTTTTATCCGTTGAGCGATGGCCCTTCCATACAGAACCACCGGATCACTAAGACCTACTTTCGTACCTGCTCGACTTGTGGGTCTCGCAGTTAAGCGCGCTTTTGCCTTTATACTCTACGCGTGATTTCCGACCACGCTGAGCGCACCTTCGTACTCCTCCGTTACTCTTTAGGAGGAGACCGCCCCAGTCAAACTACCCACCAGACATGGTCCTCGCTCCAGATTATGGAGCAGAGTTAGAACCTCAATATTACCAGGGTGGTATTTCAAGATTGGCTCCATCGCAACTAGCGTCGCGACTTCAAAGCCTCCCACCTATCCTACACAAGTAAGATCAAAGTTCAATGTCAAGCTGCAGTAAAGGTTCACGGGGTCTTTCCGTCTAGCCGCGGGTACACCGCATCTTCACGGCGAATTCGATTTCACTGAGTCTCTGCTGGAGACAGCGCCCCCATCATTATGCCATTCGTGCAGGTCGGAACTTACCCGACAAGGAATTTCGCTACCTTAGGACCGTTATAGTTACGGCCGCCGTTTACTGGGGCTTCGATCAAGAGCTTCGCTTACGCTAACCCCATCAATTAACCTTCCAGCACCGGGCAGGCATCACACCCTATACGTCCACTTTCGTGTTTGCAGAGTGCTATGTTTTTAATAAACAGTTGCAGGGGCCTGGTTTCTGTGGCTGTCAATAGCTCATCCCGCAAGGGGAATCACCGTCGACAGCGTACCTTCTCCCGAAGTTACGGTACCATTTTGCCTAGTTCCTTCAGCAGAGTTCTCTCAAGCGCTTTGGTCTACTCGACCTGACCACCTGTGTCGGTTTCGGGTACGATTCCTGTGTAACTGAAGCTTAGAGACTTTTCCTGGAAGTATGGTATCAGCCACTTCGCTAATAAATTAGCTTGCTATCAGTTCTCAGCATAGAGTACCCCGGATTTGCCTAAGATACATGCCTACAACCTTTCACCTGGACAACCATCGCCAGGCTGACTTAACCTTCTCCGTCCTCTCATCGCATTACACAGAAGTATTGGAATATTAACCAATTTCCCATCGACTACGCCTTTCGGCCTCGCCATAGGGGTCGACTCACCCAGCCCCGATTAACGTTGGACTGGAACCCTTGGTCTTTCAGCGAACGAGTTTTTCACTCGTTTTGTCGTTACTCACGTCAGCATTCGCACTTCTGATACCTCCAGCAGACTTCTCAATCCACCTTCATCGGCTTACAGAACGCTCCCCTACCACTTGCAATAAATTGCAAATCCGCAGCTTCGGCACATAGTTTTAGCCCCGTTACATCTTCCGCGCAGGCCGACTCGACTAGTGAGCTATTACGCTTTCTTTAAAGGGTGGCTGCTTCTAAGCCAACCTCCTAGCTGTCTATGCCTTCCCACATCGTTTCCCACTTAACTATGATTTTGGGGCCTTAGCTGGCGGTCTGGATTGTTTTCCTCTTGACTACGGACGTTAGCACCCGCAGTCTGTCTCCCGGATAGTACTCATTGGTATTCGGAGTTTGCATCGGTTTGGTAAGTCGGGATGACCCCCTAGCCGAAACAGTGCTCTACCCCCAATGGTATTCGTCCGAGGCGCTACCTAAATAGCTTTCGGGGAGAACCAGCTATCACCAGGCTTGATTAGCCTTTCACCCCTATCCACAAGTCATCCCCTGGCTTTTCAACGACAGTGGGTTCGGTCCTCCAGTTAGTGTTACCCAACCTTCAACCTGCTCATGGATAGATCGCCTGGTTTCGGGTCTACACCCAGCAACTAAACGCCCTATTAAGACTCGATTTCTCTACGGCTCCCCTATGCGGTTAACCTTGCTACTGAATGTAAGTCGCTGACCCATTATACAAAAGGTACGCAGTCACCGAACAAGTCGGCTCCCACTGCTTGTATGCATGCGGTTTCAGGATCTATTTCACTCCCCTCACAGGGGTTCTTTTCGCCTTTCCCTCACGGTACTGGTTCACTATCGGTCAGTCAGGAGTATTTAGCCTTGGAGGATGGTCCCCCCATATTCAGACAAGGTTTCACGTGCCTCGCCCTACTCGACATCATCATATCAGCCCTTTCGTGTACAGGACTATCACCTACTATGGTCGCACTTCCCAGAGCGTTCCACTAAAGCTGATATGACTTAATGGGCTTTTCCCCTTTCGCTCGCCGCTACTGAGGGAATCTCAATTGATTTCTTTTCCTAAGGGTACTGAGATGTTTCACTTCCCCTCGTTCGCCTCGTATGACTATGTATTCATCATACGATACCGACCTTATGATCGGTGGGTTTCCCCATTCAGAAATCTTCGGATCACAGGATATTTGCCGCCTCCCCGAAGCTTATCGCAGGCTATTACGTCTTTCATCGCCTCTGACTGCCAAGGCATCCACCACATGCACTTAATTACTTGACTATACAACCCCAAACAGTCGTTCATCCCTACAAGCAGGATAAGCAACAGATCAACCAATTTCTTAGTCAATCATACAGTTGGCGTCTGTGCACTTAAGCACTATACAGCTTCAATTAGATTCATATAACAAAACGCTTGATTCAGTTAATTTCGCTAGTTCTCATTCAATCACTTCAACTCCATAACTTGCGTTACTTCGTTTCCGCTTTTGTATGAGTTTGAACAAATTATTTCAACTCAAATATATTCTGTTAATGATTCACCACGTCTTCGTCAGATCGTGGTCAACTGTGATAAATCACAGAAGTTAACAAGACGCGCATATTACGCTAACTTCTTATTAAATTCTATAATCTACGACTTCGTTCGATTAAAGCCTGCGCAAAGCAGTACTTATATGATCAAACACTACGCGCAGCGTAGCTGCTTGTCTTGCGTTTCGACAAAGCGTTGCTTTGTTATTTCGAAACTCTGGTGGAGACTAGGAGAGTCGAACTCCTGACCTCCTGCGTGCAAAGCAGGCGCTCTACCAACTAAGCTAAGTCCCCAGCTTATCATCTATAGATTCGATATATCTTTACGCTCTGTTCGCCTCAGTACTTTCATACTGCGTTAGTCAGAATGGTGGGTCTGACAAGACTTGAACTTGTGACCCCACGCTTATCAAGCGTGTGCTCTAACCAACTGAGCTACAGACCCTCAGATACATCTTCATGAAGAACAACTTGTTGTGGATTCTTACCAATCGTCAATCTTTCGTTAAGGAGGTGATCCAGCCGCAGGTTCCCCTACGGCTACCTTGTTACGACTTCACCCCAGTCATCGGCCACACCGTGGTAAGCGTCCTCCTTACGGTTAGACTACCTACTTCTGGTGCAACAAACTCCCATGGTGTGACGGGCGGTGTGTACAAGGCCCGGGAACGTATTCACCGCGGCATTCTGATCCGCGATTACTAGCGATTCCGACTTCATGGAGTCGAGTTGCAGACTCCAATCCGGACTACGATCGGCTTTTTGAGATTAGCATCCTATCGCTAGGTAGCAACCCTTTGTACCGACCATTGTAGCACGTGTGTAGCCCTGGTCGTAAGGGCCATGATGACTTGACGTCGTCCCCGCCTTCCTCCAGTTTGTCACTGGCAGTATCCTTAAAGTTCCCGGCTTAACCCGCTGGCAAATAAGGAAAAGGGTTGCGCTCGTTGCGGGACTTAACCCAACATCTCACGACACGAGCTGACGACAGCCATGCAGCACCTGTATGTAAGCTCCCGAAGGCACCAATCCATCTCTGGAAAGTTCTTACTATGTCAAGACCAGGTAAGGTTCTTCGCGTTGCATCGAATTAAACCACATGCTCCACCGCTTGTGCGGGCCCCCGTCAATTCATTTGAGTTTTAGTCTTGCGACCGTACTCCCCAGGCGGTCTACTTATCGCGTTAGCTGCGCCACTAAAGCCTCAAAGGCCCCAACGGCTAGTAGACATCGTTTACGGCATGGACTACCAGGGTATCTAATCCTGTTTGCTCCCCATGCTTTCGTACCTCAGTGTCAGTATTAGGCCAGATGGCTGCCTTCGCCATCGGTATTCCTCCAGATCTCTACGCATTTCACCGCTACACCTGGAATTCTACCATCCTCTCCCATACTCTAGCCAACCAGTATCGAATGCAATTCCCAAGTTAAGCTCGGGGATTTCACATTTGACTTAATTGGCCACCTACGCACGCTTTACGCCCAGTAAATCCGATTAACGCTCGCACCCTCTGTATTACCGCGGCTGCTGGCACAGAGTTAGCCGGTGCTTATTCTGCGAGTAACGTCCACTATCTCAGAGTATTAATCCAAGTAGCCTCCTCCTCGCTTAAAGTGCTTTACAACCAAAAGGCCTTCTTCACACACGCGGCATGGCTGGATCAGGGTTCCCCCCATTGTCCAATATTCCCCACTGCTGCCTCCCGTAGGAGTCTGGGCCGTGTCTCAGTCCCAGTGTGGCGGATCATCCTCTCAGACCCGCTACAGATCGTCGCCTTGGTAGGCCTTTACCCCACCAACTAGCTAATCCGACTTAGGCTCATCTATTAGCGCAAGGTCCGAAGATCCCCTGCTTTCCCCCGTAGGGCGTATGCGGTATTAGCATCCCTTTCGAGATGTTGTCCCCCACTAATAGGCAGATTCCTAAGTATTACTCACCCGTCCGCCGCTAGGTTAGGTAGCAAGCTACCTTCCCCCGCTCGACTTGCATGTGTTAAGCCTGCCGCCAGCGTTCAATCTGAGCCATGATCAAACTCTTCAGTTTAATACTTCGTAGCGCCTTAAAGGGCGCCAATCTTGGCTCATCAATTTTCTGACATTAATTTCTCAAATAAACTTCGAGTAATTTCTACCATCAATCAATGAAAATAATTTCGATCAATCAACCAGTAAAAATCCACACAAGTTGTTCTTCATAATCTCTTAATGATCTTCTTGTTACTTCGTCAGTAGCAAGCTAGGTCGGCTATATTACTCTCTATCTCTAGAAAGTCAACCAGTTCAACTAAATATTTTCCTTAACAAATCATCTTTTTTAAATCTTTAAAATCTCTCGCAGAAATCTTAAATCATTCAATCAAGTTATTGATTTATCAGAAGTTTTATTTAACATCACCGCCGATGGATGTGCATTCTACAGCATTTTAGTACCGTTGCAACCCCTTTTTTAATATAAATGTGAACATATGTATGTTTTTCGAGCTCTTTCATCTTAAAGTTCTACTTTTTGTTCAATTTTGCTTTAATATTGGGGTAGGCAATCTTTTTAAAGAATAAAAAACAAACACATCTTCAAATCAATGTGTCATTTATTCGAATATTTTAATTAGGAAAATATAATGCGTCGTATAAATTTATTATGGGCGAGTATGTTCATCGCAGGTTTAAGCGCTCACGTCAGTGCCCAAACAAGTGATAAAGCATATATAGAGAATAGTTCTATAGAAAATAATTCGCCTAGTAATAATCTCGGTACAAAGACGGAACAGAATGCGACTTCATCTGAGGCACTCACCATAGATGATGATAAATCTGTTAGACATCCTCGTCTGGAAGCATTGAAAGAGCTTAAAGGGATTAAGATTGATGACTTAAAGGTTAATGCTACTGCGGCTCAAGAAGATCATGTTAAAGATCCACTACAACCTTTAAACCGACAAATTTATGACTTAAACGATTATATTGACCAAAAATTTGCCCGCCCTGTTGCTCTTCAATATAAGGCAAAAGTGCCTTCAGATGTTCGTGGCTCATATCGTGGCTTCCGTAAAAATATGGGAGAACCTTGGAATGCGATTAACCAAGCTGCGCAAGGTCGATTTGTTCGTGCCGTAAAATCCTTGGGACGTTTTACGCTAAATACAGTCACCACTTTAGGGTTGGCCGATCCCGCTTCACGTTTAGGTTTAGAAACTGAAGAAGAAAGTTTGGGCACTACACTGGGCTATTATGGTGTCCCTTCTGGTCCATATCTTATGTTGCCTGTACTTGGTCCAAGTACTTTCCGAGATGGTTTTGGTCGTATTGTCGATAGCCAAGGTCGTCTACAAAAATATGTGTTCCAAAAAGATCGTGTTTATTATGGAGACTACCTCGCAGGTGGTATTGACTCTCGTGCACAATTATTAGATGTAGAAGATGTGTTACAGGGTGATAAATACGCAGCATTACGTGATATCTATTTACAACGTAAAGCGTTCGAAATTGCTGAGAAAAAAGGTGTACAACAAGATTCAGACTTATTTATTAATGATGATCTTGATGAAACAGCAACTGCTGATCCGCAGTAAGCATTGTTTTTAAATCGCTTTTTATGATAAGCACTGTGGCTAATTTCAATTGAGTTAGTCACAATACTTGGATAAGTCAAATACTTAGACTAACATAGAGTTCTTCAAGCTCTTTTAGGATCTATACTCAACCATATGTATTTCATTCAACCTACACGAACTATCCCGAATTTAGATGAAGTGCTTAATACACTTCCAAGTTTGCAGATGATTCGTATTGAAGACATTGAGTTATATGATTCAACCATCATCGCCATTGCCGACGTAAATGACTTTCTTCACTATCAATGGTCATTGCCTACGATTGTGATCGGTCGTGAAAATGAAGGTACTGAACTTTCTCAAGCATGGGAAATGGGTGCGTTGGCGGGTTGGATTTGGACACGACTGCCTGCAAATCCTGAACATTCACTTCTTAAAATTGATGCGCAGTATAAGCGTAACCAAGATAGTCGTGATCTGCCTTCAGCTGCCGAACTGCAAAAGAAACTTCTTCCCAATCCTATAGAGCTACAAAACTATAAAGTCGAAACCCTGTTTAAACCGTCAGCGTATTTGTCTGGAGATTGGTACGATTACTGGAAAATAAGCGATAAAGAAATTATTTTTTATCTTGCTGATGTTTCAGGACATGGTGTAACCAGCTCTTTACTCACCTCTTGGATGGCTGCGTTTCATGGTCGCTCAAAAACCCCACGTGAGTTATTAAAGAAGCTCAATGGTATGTTAGTACAAGAAAATATCGAAAAGCATATCACTATGCTTGCAGGTATTTTAAATTTGGAAACCCATGAGTTGAAATGGTCAAGTGCGGGTCATTACCCCCCTGCAATTATTTTTGAACCCAATCAACCACCACGTGTTTTAAACACCAGTAGTTTCCCACTTGGTCTGACTGAAGAACTTGAGATTGAAGAACATGTGACAACCTTAAATCGTCATGCTCGGTTTATTATTTGTTCAGATGGTGCTTTAGAGCCTTTTGAAGGTGGATTGAACGAACAATTTTCACAATTGGTCTATCACTTGCAAAATCAATCATTCCAAGCCCCTGAGCATGTTGCAGATGATATTGCCATCTTAAGTATCAGAAGAATCAATTAACTATATAATCAATAAGATAGATAAGAACAGCGTTTAATCCGATAGAAGACCACTTGAGTATAGGGTTGCGCTATGTGATAATTTTAATATCCTTCTCTGCAAATGGCATTTATATGTCAACAGGTCATGTTGAATATGCAAGCTTGAACGGAACGCATATCTTCAAACTTATTGGTGAAGTGCGAGCCCAATCTTGCATTAGTCTAGACAAACTTTTGTCTCGGATTGAACAACAAGAGAACGTCGTAGGCGCTATTGTTGATTTAACCCAAACCACATTTATAGATAGTACTGTTTTAGGTATTTTAGCCAAGCTCGGTTTAAAGCTTAAACAGATACATCAAATTCAAGCTGTAATGTTATCGACCAATCCAGATATTACAACGCTTGCCAATAGCATGGGCTTAGGGCAGGTTTTCGTGATCCTCAATTATTGTGGTGATCCGAATGTTTGTACGCGTGAATTACTCGATGAACACATTTCACATAACACAATGTTATCGACTGTTCTTGATGCACATAGAACATTGATGAAATTGAATGAAAGCAATCAAAACATGTTTGAACCTTTAGTCAAACAACTCGAAAAGCAGCAAGATACCATCGATCATAGTATCTAGTTTCTAAAATAAAAAGTTCATTCACATCAGGATGGCGTCATGACTTTACTTTCTATTGCTCAAATGAATTCGCAAAATAGCATTGAAGAAAACTTCAGTGTGATTGAATCATTAATTCAAAAAAGTAAAGTTCAAGGTGCATCCTTGATTGTGTTTCCTGAGAACTTTGCCTGTTTTGCTGCGGGTAAACAACGAGAAACCGCTGAACGTTTTGAAGAAATTCAACAACGTTTAGAGACGCTCGCCCATCAATATCAAATCTGGATTGTGGCAGGTACATTGCCTTGCCCTTACCGCCCAGATGGCACAGTCGTGCCCGATGGTCGTGTCCGCACAACAAGTTTGTGCATTAGTCCTGAACGTACTGAAGCTCGTTACGACAAAATTCACTTGTTTGATGTACAAGTGGGTGATGCTGTGGGTGGGTATCAGGAATCTACGTTTTTTGAACCTGGTGATGATGTGATCGTTGCCAAAACACCTTTTGGTAATATCGGTTTGATGGTGTGTTATGACTTGCGCTTTCCTGAACTGGCTTTAAGTTTGCGGAGCAAAGGTGCAAATATCTTGACTGCTCCTTCTGCATTTACCTACACCACGGGTCAAATGCACTGGCAAATGTTAATTCAAGCCCGTGCTATGGACAGTCAATGTCAGGTTTTAGGTGCTGCTCAACAAGGTTGGCATGGTGAAAAACGTCAAACTTGGGGGCACAGTGCTGCGGCGAATAGTCGTGGACAACTGCTCGACATTGTGACTGATGAAGGTGCTCAATTGATTACCGTGCCTTTTGATTTGGAAGAACAAGCTAAAGTTCGTGAGTCGATGCCTTTGATGCAACATCGTAGACTGCTTCAGCTCTGATTTTTTACACGCTCTTCACCCACCCCCTCTAAAACCATTCTTTGAAATATTTATATCCAAAAAATTACAATTCCCCTGCTTCTTTCTTGAATAAAATCAGTCACGATCAAAGTTCATCTATACATTTAGTCATAGGATTTGATCATGTCTTTAGAAAAAATTGCTTATACAGCACATGCCAAAGCAACAGGTGGTCGTGATGGTCATGCAACATCATCGGACGGTATTTTAGATGTCAAACTGGCTGTGCCAAAAGAAATGGGTGGTCCAGGGGGCGGAACGAATCCAGAACAGCTTTTTGCAGCAGGTTATTCGGCGTGTTTCTTAGGGGCGATGAAGTTTGTGGCAAACCGTGACAAACTCAAAATTACACCTGATGCTTATATTGAAGGTGAAGTGAGTATTGGTCCAATTCCTACAGGTTTTGGGATTGCAGCGACTTTGAATATTCATTTGGAAGGTTTAGAGCAAAACGAGGCGCAAAAGCTTGTAGATGCTGCGCATATTGTGTGTCCATATTCGAATGCGACACGTGGCAATATTGATGTGACTTTGAATGTGATTGTTTGATCTAATGAAGCCTGAAATTTATTTTCAGGCTATCTAATACTCTATTTTTTTAAAGTTATTTTTATTTTTCTATAAAATTCAATTAATATCTATCACAACCGAATGTAACTAAACTTGAATTGGATAGACCTTTTATGGATAGAATTACTGAAAGCTTGATTACAGAACTGCTAAAAAATCTCGAAATAAAGTCAGAAGGTGTATCAAAAGATTTTGAAAAATTGGTAAATTATACAATCGTTTCAAATGATTATAATAAAACATTTGATATCGATTCGATTACAGTTGGTGATGGAAATGATACTGGAATAGATGGAATTGCGATTATAGTTAATGGTCAACATATTGAAAATATAGAAGAAATTAATGATTTATTAAAAAAAATAATTTTCTTGAAGTAGAGTATATTTTTATTCAATCTAAAACCTCTTCAAATTTCGATGGTTCCGAAATGAATAATTTTGTATTCGGTGTAAAAGATTTTTTTAGTACTCAACCAAAATTAGTAAGAAACAAAGATATTGAAAATTTCGCTGAAATATCTAACCATTTATTTGAAAATGCTGCAAGTTTTAGAGAAAATCCTACTCTAAAATTATATTATGTAACAACAGGAAAATGGACTAATGATACAAATTTATTAGGTATTAAAGAAAGTAGTATAGACACTCTAGAAGGAACAAATTTATTTGAAAAAGTAACTTTTACACTATATGGAGCAAGAGAAATTTCAAATGCTTATAGAAAGACTAAAGAATCCACATCAACCACTTTTAATTTTAATAATAGAATTACAATTCCTAAAATAAATGGTGTATCCCAAGCATACATTGGACTATTACCTTATAATGAATTCATTAAAATTGTATCTGATGAAGACGATAATTTATTAAATGTATTCGAGGATAACGTACGCGACTTCCAAGGTGATAATACTGATGTAAACGGAGGAATAGCATCCACAGTTATTAATGAAGGATCAGAAATATTTAGTGTGCTTAATAATGGTATAACTATTGTTGCTAGTACTATTTCTCCAACAGGAGACCAATTTACAATCACGGATTATCAAATTGTAAATGGTTGTCAAACAAGTAATGTTCTTTATAATAATCGTAAAAATAATAATATATTGAATATTTCCATACCTGTTAAACTAATCGCAACAAATGATGAAGAAGTTAAAACTAGAATTACATTAGCAACTAACAACCAAACTCCGATAAAAAAAGAGCAACTTGCATCTTTAACACAGTTCCAAAGAAGCTTAGAGCAATATTATAACTCCTATACAGGTGAAAGTAAGATTTATTATGAAAGACGATCTAAACAATACAATGGTGATAACTCAGTCCTTAAATCAAAAATCATTACAGTTCCTTATCAAATTAAATCTTTTGCAGCTATGTTTCTAGATGAACCTCATAACGTAACCAGCTTTTTTGGTACTATAGTAAAAAAACTCAATGAAGAAAAGGCACAAATTTTTAATAGTGATCATACCTATTCTCCTTATTACACAAGTGCATTTGCCTATTATAAATTAGAAACTTTCTTTCGTAAGGGCAGTATAGACTCAAGCTATAAAAAAGTTAGATTTCATATATTAATGCTCTTTAGACTTTTAAATAACGATGAGCAATTACCTCCATTTAATAGTAAGAAGATGGACAAATACTGTGAAAAGCTTTTAACGATATTAAACAATGAAGGTAAAGCTTTAAGGTCTTTTAATAGATGTTTAGAAATTATAGATAAATCTGGATTCAACAAAGCAGATAAACAAGATGTTAAATTAGCAAGTAAAACAAGGCTTCTAACAGACTATATAAAGAATTTATAACTTTTAAGTTACCACTTAATTATTTTAATTAAGTGGTAATGAATTTACAAAATGATTTAGTGTACCTTTCACTCCGCCGCTTCATTGGTCACTCTTAACACTTCTTCAAGTGTGGTCTTCCCTTCCAAAACTTTACGCAAACCATCATCCCGAATTGAACCCGATTGTTTACGTGCATAATCCTCAAGCTCATATTCCGCTGCATTGCCATGAATCAGCCGACGCATTTGCTCATCCACAGGCACAATTTCATAAATCGCAGTTCGTCCCATAAATCCCGTATGCGAACAATGATCACAGCCTTTCGGTTGCGGCAATTGAAGCTCACCTTGCAAATTCAAATTGGCGAATAAACCACGTTCAAAATCATCGGCAGGTTTAGTCGTATGGCAATGCGAACAAAGTGTACGAACCAAACGCTGCGCAATTACGCCAATCAAAGAACTGGACAATAAAAATGGTTCAATGCCCATATCTTTTAAACGGGTCACCGCACCAATGGCAGTATTGGTATGTAAAGTTGACAGCACCAAGTGACCTGTCAGTGAGGCTTGAACTGCAATTTCAGCGGTTTCTAAATCACGAATCTCACCCACCATCACCACATCTGGATCTTGACGAAGCATCGCTTTTAAAGCACGAGCAAAGGTCATATCCACTTTGGTATTGACCTGAGTCTGCCCAATACCTTCAAGTTGATATTCGATCGGATCTTCAGCGGTTAAAATATTTTTCGAACCATCATTTAAGTCAGATAGTGCCGCATAAAGCGTGGTGGTCTTCCCCGAACCTGTTGGACCAGTCACCAAAATAATGCCATGTGGACGATGTACCAACTGGGTCAAACGCTCATAATCATCTTTCATGAGACCCAAGTGCGTCATATTTAAGCGACCTGCTTGCTTATCAAGCAAACGCATTACCACTCGTTCACCATGTGATGATGGAAGCGTGGATACACGCACATCCACTTCACGACCTGCAAGTCTTAACGAGATACGACCATCTTGCGGAACACGTTTTTCCGCAATATCCAGTTTCGCCATGACTTTAATACGTGACACCAACAGCGGTGCCAGTTCACGGCGTGGCTGCACAATTTCACGCAGTTGACCATCGACCCGTAAACGAACCGATAATTTTTTCTCAAATGCTTCAATATGAATATCGGATGCACCCACTCGAATCGCTTCGGACAATAAGGCATTAATGAGTCGGACGATCGGTGCATCATCTTCCTGATCCATTAGGTCTTCTGTTTCAGGCACTTGATCGGCTAAACTGAGTAAGTCCGGATGATCTTCCAAACCTGCGGCAACTTGTTGAGACTCCCCTGTTTCACCTGCATAACTGGCGCTGAGCATCTGATTAAAATCTTGTTCAGAACTGAGTTGATGTTGCGCTTGACGTCCTAAAAAACGACGGGCTTCCTGAATAGCAATGGCTGAGGTATCCTGTCGACGTACGATAAAAACTTGATCGCCTTCATAACGTAGTAAGACGCCATGCTTTTTTGCAAAACTATACGGTATTTGTAGTTGTTTGAGTACTTGCATTCGGACTTATAATAATTGATTAGAATTCATTTGAGTGTACTCTAAGCTTAAGACAGCGTGAAGTCTGTTTTTATACCAAATCTTATTTTAAGGATGTATGACCTTGTCTGATCATGATCATTTAGAGCCAGGAATTCCAACAATTAAATGGTGGGGCGAGCAAAAATTTGAACTCAACCAATCTAGAGCTTGGCAATTTGGTTCGCTTGTTCTAAGGCTAACTCGTGGCTTGCAAGAGTGGCGCTTGGAATACTATCGCCCGCCTTATCAATATGATTATGAACAACAATGGCAAGAAATTACCGATGTGCATTTTGCATTTCCCAAACCTGTTCATATAGAACGTTATATGTTTCGTGAAACGCCACAAACTTTTCAGCTTTTGCCACGTTTGGCAGATCGTTCTGTGGTGATTCGCCCTGTCGATCCGATTTATATTCCTGCGGGGCAACGTGGCACGCTATATATTAGTACACCATTATGGATTGCAGGCTATGTCGATGGTCAGCGTGATCCTTTATTTGATATTCCAGTGATTCAACCGAAAGACACATGGTTTGGTCCAGACCATCAAAGTGGTGAGATGTGTTATGCCACATCGGTCGATGGTCGAACTGAACTAAAACAACTTACGCGTCGTGCCTTCCGTGCAGTTACACCGATTGTATTTCACAATGTCAGCAGTCAACAATTACGCTTTGACCGTATGAATGTCCCTGTTCCTGCATTGCCTTTATTTTATAGTGAAAGTACGGGACGCTTATGGACGTCGCAAATTAAAGTCATTCATGAAGGTACAGACCGCCCTGCTCGAATTAAAATTGAAAATAAGACCCCACCCTTGGCTGGTGAAGTCAGTTATGTCAACCAAGCACGCTCTCTAGGTGGTGCTTTATTTAATATGTTCGATTCATTTTTCTAGGGGGCAACATGGCAAAAACAGATATTACTCAAGATGTCACGAACAGTATAAAAGGCATCTTTACCAATATTAATACCGATCGCCTGACTGAAATTTTAATTGCAATTGTGCTGTGTTTTATCGGGTTTATTTTTGCACGCGTGGTGTCCAACACCTTTATTCGCACCATTGGAAATCGTTTTAATGCCCATCAGCGACTGGTGTGGCGTCGTGGTATTTTTTACTTTATTTTTATTATTTTTGTTATGGCAAGCCTTAAGGAAGCTGGCTTTAAACTCAGTGTCTTTATTGGTGCTGCGGGTATCTTAACTGTGGCTTTGGGTTTCGCTTCTCAGACCTCTGCAACCAACTTAATTAGTGGTTTGTTCTTAATTGGTGAAGGTTCATTTGAAATTGGCGACACCATTCAGATCACGCTTATTCGTGGACATACCATTGAAGGTGAAGTGATCTCAATTGACTTGCTGTCTGTAAAACTTTTAACGCAGGATAATGTTTATGTGCGTTTACCGAATGAACAACTCATTCGAGCCCCAGTACATAACCTGTCCAAATATCCAATACGACGCATCCCGATTACCCTTGCGATCAATTTCCATGAGGATATTATTAAAGTCCGTGAAGTCTTGCTCAAAGTTGCGAACTCCTACCCTTTGGTTCTCGCCGACCCTAAGCCTGCTGTGACCGTCACAGCCTTTCGTGAGTCGTCTATTGAATTACTCTTTGCTGTGTGGTGCAAACAAGGTAACTTTTTAAAAGTGCGAGATGAAATGCAAGAACGTATTCGTAATGGCTTCGTTGAAAATGAAATTGAAATCCCCGTACCGAAAATGGGCTTTGTCGATCGTCCACCGCAAACTGCATTAACCGATGAAGAAATTGATCAATACGCAAATGAAAAAGAAATCAAACGCGAACCTAAAAATGGCTAAGTGATCAATCCAAGAGCATTCGCTTTAAAACATGTTTTAAAAAAAGTCCCTGTTTCAATACAGGGACTTTTTTATATTTAGCCAGTCATCATGTTTCATTAGATTTAGAAATAAGGTGTTGATCTGATTCAGGCATCGGTGCGATATAAGCAATGATCAGCATGATTCCACCTGCGCCTAAGAACGATAAAACCCGCATGATCGTACCGACATGAGACAGATCAAACAGCACCAGTTTTAAAGTCACCACCGCCAAAATACTGCCCCCTAAAATCCACATCGGGCGTAATTTTCTTCGACTCGCTAAACTCATGGTGACAAATGCCAAACTGACCCAGAGCAAAGTCAGACTCAGTTGCACCACAGCATTGTCCCACAATGCCAAATCGTTATACGGCGTTCCCCAATACACATGTAAAGCACGTAAGACTATATAACTACTGAGCCACAGTAAACTCAGCACCATCAATACCGCCACAATACCCTTGTCCAGACCATGCTTCATTTGTAAAGTCAGCACCCAAATAAAACCAGCCAAAACAGCTAAGCTCACCACATCAAACGGATTCAAAATAGGTAATAAATAGCCCTGAAAGGCTTGCTGTGAAAAGAGCTGTGAACAAATGATCCAAAGCATCATAAGCAATAAGGTACTGCGTGTTTGCCAGAAGATTTGCCAATCTGCTGAGGTTGTTTGTTTATAACTCCATGCACAAAAGATCAGTGGCAAGATCACCACACTAATAAACGGCATCTGAGGAATCAGGGCTAAACTTGCCAAAGCCAGAGAAAATAGTGTGCCTAAACTCACCCACTCTTTTTCAGCTCGCACACCCAGCATCGGTCGGAGCCACGCCCCTGTCATCAATAGACATGCCAATAAAAACTCAATCCGCTCAAAAGCTGAGTGCCATACAATAACGCCATTTTGACTGGATTCAAGGACAATACATAAGGCAAAAACCAGCAAAGGAACCAGTGCAAACCATTTAGGCAATAACCATGACCACGTTGCTCGCGAACGGATCATGCATTCATTCAATACGAAATAAACAACTGCCACGATCATTAGAGTATGCACAAATTGCGTTGCCCCAGAAAAATAATCTAGAAGCAAGAAAATCAACATGATGCATGCAGACAACATCAACATACTTAAAAATAAGATGCTAATAAACGACAATTGCTCTCTAAATCTGCGAATAGCATTTGCGCCCAGAACCACGGTCAAATAACTAAGGCTGAGCACCCAGAACATCATGGTTGGGAATTCAGTTGAGTCAACAAGATAGTAGAGACTTGAAAGCCCTGCAACAATCAATAGCCCCATCGCTAAATATCGACTAATCACAGATGCTCGGTATAAAGCGATGAGGTAAATCAATGCACCTTCAATCGCCCAACCCATGACGCTCCATTGATCAGGCAATAATATTGGAGGAATCAACGCTAAAAAGATCAGCATTAAACTAAAATAGCTTTGGGAAATTAGTCCAATCGACTGATTTTTCTTCGCCAGTTGATACAAGCCTGCATAGACCACAGCAAACCCTAAACTCATACCCGCTTGCCATGTGGTTTCATGAAAATACATCAGATAAATAAAGATATATCCCACGATCGGTGCGCTAAAAATTAGGGCAATATCTAAGGCAGGTTTCAGTTTAAATTGTTCAATATCTGATTTGGCAATGAGTTGACTGAAGCGAAAACTCAGCCAAACAAAAATAGCCGTATGTGCAATGACTAAAATCGTCATCATGTTCCGTTCATGCACATAACCATGAATGATGGCATACATACCGCCAATGACGGTGGTTGCCAAAAATGCAATTTGATTAAGTATTTTCCACGGTCTTAAAGTACTTAAAATCGCAACAGCAATGTTAATAACTAAATAATAAGTGACCAATTCAACGGCTGTGGCATCACGAACAGGCAAAGTGAACGGTGCAATATAGGCAATCAACATTGCCATCAAGGCCAGTTCAATGGCTTGTTGTTTTAAACTTAAATACAAGGTGATGGCCATAATCACAATAAAGCACAGCCCAGCACCAAATAATGATGGAATCACGTGATTGTAATAGGCAAAAAATAAGGTCAGGAATAAGCCTGCTAGCCCCAATCCTTCAAGCGCAAGTGCAAAACTACGATTTTTTAGAATGAGTAGATAACCCAGAATCGTGACTAAAGCACTGACACCCGCGACAATTGTCAATTTAAATGCAAGGCTCAATTGCCAATGCTCAGTTGCAAATCTGAGCAGTAAGATCACACCAATGACAAGAATCAGAATCGCCACTTTTAACACAGGATTACCTGTAAACAGCCATTGTTGAATTTGCTGTTGCAATCCAATTTCATTTGAAGATGATTCTGTTGTATGACCTACGGCTTGTGACGATAAATTGGTTGTTTGTTGAAGATCAGGATGTGAGTCTAAAGGCATCTGAGTCGAGTGTTTTAATTTGGATTGCAAAGTATTTAAATTATTTTCTAAACGGCGCAACCACCTTAAAAAGAAAAACACCCATAGTGTAATTCCAAGTGCCATCATCCCACTTAAATGTAAAAAGCCCCCAACCACAGCCACAATAGACGCTATATACAAGGGAATACGAGACGTATGCGTCAGCTTAACTTGACCTTGTTGGGCCATTGACTGTGTGGGTTTTTCAATCGCATCGACATACTGAATCACACTGACGATTAGAGCGATTCCACATAGATAAGCCAAAGCATGGACGTTTAAAAACCAGGCCCCAATACCGACAATCATCAGCACCATTAACCACATCATGCGGATTTCGTTTTGTCCTTTAAACATATGATCTTATTTCAACTTTCCTTTTATACTCTGCATGATACAACAGCTTGTTTCAGTATTTTGCTAAATTCGACAGAGATTCGGTAACCTTGGTCATCATCAAGTTTCAGCGTAATACAAAAAAATCACGTACAATAAAACCGTTATTTGCATAAGGAAGGTTTCGATGCCACCATTTGTCTTGGTCGATGGGTCATATTTTTTATTTCGTGCTTACCATGCACTGCCACCGTTAACCACCTCAACTGGTTTACACACCAATGCGATTCGTGGTGCGATTTCTGCGATTCAAAAACTGATGCGTCGTGTGCAACCCACACATATGGCGGTGATTTTTGATACACCAGAACCAACATTTCGTCACGTACTATCACCGATTTATAAAGGTGATCGTCCAAGTATGCCTGAAGACTTAGCCGAACAAATTCCTTATTTGCATAATCTAATCCGTGCCTTAGGTATTCCTTTGCATGTTCTTCCTGGCGCAGAAGCCGATGACATCATTGGCACATTGGCAAAGCGTGCTGAGAAAGAAGGTCATCAAGTCCTGATCTCAACTGGCGACAAAGACATGGCACAGTTGGTCACAGACAAAGTCACGCTAGAAGACAGTTTTAAAGACAAACCTATGGATGTGAATGGTGTCTTTGAAAAATTTGGTGTTTGGCCAAATCAAATTATTGATTATTTAACCCTCATGGGAGATGCCTCTGATGGCATTATGGGTGTGCCAGGTGTCGGCGCGAAAACCGCAGCAAAGCTTCTAACCGAATATGGTTCAATTGGCGGCATCTTAGAAAACGTTGACAAGATTAAAGGCAAAGTAGGTCAAAGCCTCAAAGACAATGTTGAAGGCATTACACTCGATCATCAGTTGGCAAGTATTGTTTGTGATTTAGAACTCAATCTCACTTATGACGATTTAAAACTCTGTGATCCAAATGTGCCTGAACTTCGTCGTCTTTATACCGAACTAGAATTCCGAAATCAGTTGCAATCGCTTGATCATCCAAACAATCCAAATAATTCAGCTTATAAAAAGACCTCTCAAGTCATTGAACAAAGTGCTCAGGCACCATCAGAAAATGTCATCGAAGATCAAGCAGTTTCAACTAGTGTCGATGATCAACTCGGTCAAGCGACTTATCATACTGTGTTAACTACAGCAGATTGGGAAAACTTCTTTAAACGTTTCAGCACGGCAACACGTTTTGCTTTTGATACAGAGACGACAAGCTTGGATTATCGTGTGGCTGAAATGGTTGGCTTTTCGGTGGCGTTTGATGCCAAGGATGCCTACTACGTTCCCCTTGCGCATGATTATGAAGGTGCACCTGAACAGCTGAATCGTGATGATGTCATCGCACAAATCAAACCAATTCTTGAAAATCCACAAGTTGAAAAAATTGGTCATCACTTAAAATACGATGCGCATATTTTGGAAAATCATGGCATTCATCTGCAAGGTTGGTATTTCGATACCATGCTGGCATCTTATGTTTTAAATGCAGTGGCAACACGTCATGGTATGGATGATGTTGCTCGTGTTTACTTGAGCCATCTCACCACAACATTTGAGCAGGTTGCAGGTAAAGGTGCAAAACAAAAAACCTTTAATCAGATTGAGATTGAAACTGCAGCACACTATGCCGCTGAAGATGCGCATGTGACGTATCGTTTGTATGAAGTGCTCGACCGTAAACTGAAAGAAACAGCACCGTTAATTGATATTTTGCATAAGGTTGAAATGCCGACTGCATCTGTTTTAACGTCGATGGAAGAAAATGGCATTGAGCTCGACTTAGCCTTTTTAGATCAATTGGGCAATGAGTTCTCTGAAACCATTCAAAATCTTGAAAAACAGATTATTGAGATTGCAGGTGAAAGCTTTAACGTCAGCTCACCAAAACAAGTCGGTGAAATCCTATTTGAAAAAATGGGAATCAAAGGTGGCAAGAAAACCGCAACGGGTCAGTACAGTACCAGTGAAAGCATTTTAGAAAAAATTGATCATCCAATTGCACAATTGATTCTGGAATATCGTGGTTTAACTAAGCTGAAAAGCACTTATACCGATGGTTTGTTGAAACAAGCCAATGATGGTACGCATCGTGTACATACCAGTTATCATCAAGCGTTGACTGCAACTGGTCGTTTGTCTTCAACCGATCCTAACTTACAGAACATTCCAGTGCGTGAAGAAATTGGTCGCCAAATTCGTAAAGCGTTTATTGCACCGAAGGGTCGCGTATTACTGGCAGCCGATTATTCACAAATTGAATTACGTCTAATGGCGCATTTCTCTCAAGATGAAGCGTTGGTCGATGCCTTTAACCATGGTCAGGACGTGCACCGTCGTACTGCGGCTGAAGTGTTGAATGTTGCCCTTGAAGATGTGACTCATGATCAACGTCGTCAAGCCAAAGCGGTGAACTTCGGTTTACTCTATGGTATGTCTGAATTCGGTTTGATTCGTCAGCTTGGTTTTACCCGTGAAGAATCTCAAAACTATATTAAGCAATATTTCCATCGTTACCCAGGTATTTACGAGTATATGCAACGTACCCGTCAAGTCGCTCTGGAACAAGGTTATGTGGAAACCATTACGGGTCGTCGTCTATATACACCAGACATCGACGCACGCAATATGATGATTCGTAAAGCGGCTGAACGTGCTGCGATTAATGCGCCACTACAAGGTTCTGCGGCAGAAATCATTAAAATGGCCATGATTGAAGTCGATAAAATCTTGCCAAAAGACCAAGCTAAATTACTCCTGCAAGTACACGATGAATTGGTATTTGAAGTGGATGAAGCCATTGCAGATGAATTGGCAGTGAAAATTGCTGAAACGATGCAAAGTGTTGTGAAACTGTCTGTGCCTTTAGTGGTTGAAGTCGGTAAAGGTCTAAATTGGGATGAAGCGCATTAAACCCTAAAATTCGAAAAAGCCCAATCAGTAATGATTGGGCTTTTTACTATTGATACTATTAATTTTTGTATAAGCTGTATTATATTCATTTAAAAATCAGTTCTATTTTACAAACTGATAAAAGTTTACTCACGACACTCCATATCCCTATTGATCATGAAAAATGTTACTTTTCTATCAATTGTGTCTTCTAGAAATTCTTTAGGAACTAAATTTCTCGAATCCATATGTATTCTTACAACGGTTTTAAATACAAAGTGTACACAAAGACCTGCTAAAGTTATAACAAGAATAAAAATCAATTTATTTGATATTTTTCTTTTAAAAAAATAAAAAAATAAAAAATAAAAAATACATAAAATAAAAAAATTAATCAAAAATCCGTGAATAAAAAAACTATATTCATGGAACCCAGTTGTTTCCATTAACCAAATAGAAAAAATACCATAAAGATTAGATGAGCAATCACGATTTACAATAGAAAAAGATAATATTGAAATTAAAGATAAGATACTGCTTAAAATAATTTTATTCATCATATTTATCTATATTCTGCATTAAATTAAATACTGAAATATCAATTTCACAATAAAATTATCACGAATTAATGACAAATAAAAACAATATTCAATTCAAGGATCATTAAACTTAAGCTGACTATGGATTTTAATCAATTCTTGTTTTTGGGCATCTGTAATATTCTTTAAACGAAGAATATCTTTCTCTTTGATTTTAGGTCCAGTTTTTAAACCTTCAAATCCCATTATTTCTACTTCTTTATCTAGCCATTCCTGTGCTGGTTGAGACATATGATATTTGCTTATCTTAGGATGAAAAAATTCTAATTTTTTATTATCTTTATTTTCAACATAGTGAAGATTCTTTTCATAGACTGCATCACTTTCATACTGATTTCTAATAATATGAGTGATTTGTTTCACCATGTCATCAGAAAAAATAAATGTTCGAATATAATCTGTACGTAAACCATCATGTTCATAGGGATCATCATAGTAAAAATAATGTCCTCGTTTAGTATCAACAGCCTCGATTATGTAAGAAATATCAGTATTATCTTTGAAATTTTTATCTAAAACTTTACCTTTATCAATTACTGTTATAATTTTGTCATAGCTATACCAGGATGATCCTGTACTTTTACCATAAATATATAAGTTTACTCTTAAACCACTTAAATCTACAGCAGGATCAATATTAAACTCATAAGTGACGTTATTTGGTCCATTCATTGGACTACATCCTATTATAAAAAATAAAATTATTATGCTTGATAAATGTTTAAATCTATTCATCGGTAGCGATATCCTAACTTATTCCATTCGTGAACCTTGGCTAATTCAGGTGTTTTGGCAGAATTCCGTGTTGTTCGATAATCATTAAAAATAGATTGAAAATCATCTTTTAAACGCAATTTATTTTTGAAAAATTTCATCGTTAATATTTTAGCGTTACGTGTAGTGATAGCTTTAAGACCATTATCACCTTCACTTGCTACCATGAAAGTAGGTGCATAATCCCAACCAATACCTTTATGTACAGCAATATGCTCTGCAGTTATTCTTAGATCTGGCAAAAATGACGGATAAGACGAACTTGGTTGTCCTGCTACAACGACATTTTGACAATTTTTATATGCAGATATTTTTCGAGCAAAAGCCTTTTCATATTTTTTTGTTTTTGCATCTAACTTTGCTGTATTACAACCAAAGAAGTTTAATCTTGTTTCTCCATTTGCCCAATAATATTTTAATTTTGCCCATTCAGACTCAAGCATCTGTTGATGTTTACCAGATTCAACTAAAATAAGTATTTCCTTAGGATCAAACTGATAAGCATTGTAAATAAGTGGTCCTTGAGTAGCAGCATGTGAAAAAAAACTCACTTCTTTTACTGCTGCTTTTGTTTCTCCTCCATAAAAATTCACCCAATAATCGATTGCTTTTTGGATACTACTAAAGTTAGTAATATCAGGGAGATGTACTTTATGTATTAAAGGGTCATACCAAGGCTCTGTTTTTAATATAATATTTCTTGTTTGAGCAGCCTCTTGAAATAAATTCTTAGCCTTATCTTTTTCAGCAACCCAAAAAAGTAAAAAAAATTGTACTTTTCGAGTAATTTTTTGAGTAACTTGGTTGCCTTCAGTAGTAGTTTTTGCTGTTGAAGATTTTTTATCATCTGTTGTCATTATTAATCTCAAATATCTAAGATAAATTTTATATTTTGCTCAGTTGTACTGAATAATACTTGAGTATAACCATCTTTATCCGTAATACCCTTTACTTCACGACCATTAGCGTAATATGCCGAATATCTTGTATTCTCATAAGGAATGCCATCATCATCAATAAATTGGTATCTTAACGATGTAGAGTTATTTTCGGGAAGAAGAGGTGTATGTATAGCTACTTTTTCACCACTTTTAAAAAAAATGTTGCCCAGCGAAAACTTTAAATTCTCTAGGTGTTTTTATTGTTATACCATCAGATGAAATGATGATTTGCGAACCGCCAGCCATGACTATGCCATTTATAATTTTATAGTTAAACTTACTTTAGCATAAATTAACCACTTTTAAATATGACTTTTATTGTCGCTGTTCAACTCAAAGATAGTATTATTGTTGCTGTAGACAACAAATATCTGACCCTAGAAAATAAAAAAAATGATCTTTTAAAAGAACAGATTAGTTCTAAATTATATGCTTGGCACGGGGGGATCATTACGGGAACAGGTGAACACTATGTCATTGATAAAGCAGTCCGTCTTTTTACCAATAATGCAGATTCAGACCTTAAAAAACTTCCAACCTGCTTAAACATTTCAAGACAGATTAGAGAAATGGAAGTTGGACAGCATGAGCAAATTCAATCTTCCAAACTTTTATATTCACAATATAGTGAAAACGGAGCAAAACTATTAGCTATAGAACCCACAAAGGAAATAGGAAAATACCAAACATCACAATTTAAAGAAAATGATCTCATCATTTGGTTATTTAATCCAAACATTCAAAGTATTTCAGAAAACTTAAAGAATCTCTATGCGAATCTACGTCCCAAAGCATCCTTTGATCGAATCGAAGATTGGCTTGACTACTACATTTCAGCGATTGCAGAAATTTATACAAAACAAAGTTGTGTAGATTCATGGATGAGCAGTAGTTTTGATATATTTTTTCAAACAAAAGATCAATTTTTTTATAAGCATATTGAAAATAATTAAAAAATCTAACTTAAAAGAAATACTAATAGGCATTCTACGAAAATGATATAGGCCAAAAATAAAATACTATCCTCTTATTAAAAATGTTTGTAAGACATTCTATCTTCCTTTTTTCAAAAGGAGACTGGATGAGATCCACCTTCTATACCATAAATAAAAAAGGACTCACTCGAGTCCTTTTTTATTTCTAGCATATTAACCAATCGATTTAATCATCATCTCTGCAATATATAAGGTGAAAAATGCCAAGATTGGAGACAAATCAATCATCCCCATGTTGGGCATAATTTTACGGAAAGGAGCAAGCATAGGCTCAGCTAGTTCCTGTAAAACTTCAATATAAGGTGAACGAGACTGCGTTAACATCACAATCCAGCTACTAATAATGTAAGCAAACAAAATATATTTCAAAATCGTGATCAATGATTGAAGCATTGCCAATAAAGTTGAAACTACAAAATAAACCGTACTGCCTGTCGGTTGAGCATTCAAATATTTAATGCCAAACATTTTCAGAAAATACAGCAATACCAGTAGTACCAAAGCTGCAAGATTCACTCGCCCTTGGCCCACAGTAGGTAAAATTCTGCCAAAAACATCGACGATTTTAGTCGCTTTAACAGTCGATAAAACCACTGGATTGTAAGGACTTACTGCCGCCAATTGCATTAAAAAGCGGAAAAAAACCAGTAGAATTGCAACATTAATGATAATGTCAAAAATTAGAGCAGGGTTCGCTGCCATACTTCAACTTTCCTAATAAAATTGATTATTTAGCACTATCACTTAATTCTTGAGCCAACTCTTGGCTACGTTTCTGAGCAGCAGCAAGTGCTGTCTGAATATTTTGTGAAATTTGAGCACGATCAAAAACTTCTAAAGCCGCTTGGGTAGTCCCATTTGGCGAAGTCACATTTTTTCTAAGTTCTGATGGCGTATTTGAACTGGTAATTGCCATTTGAGCAGCACCCAGTGCAGTTTGCAAAGTCAAAGCAGTCGCAACTTTTTCATCTAAGCCCATATTTTTACCAGCACGAATCATACTTTCCATCATATAGAAAAAGTATGCTGGGCCAGAACCTGATACAGCGGTCACCGCATCAATTTGAGCTTCTGAATCAACCCAAAGTGTTAATCCTGTTGCTGCCAATACCTGACTTGCCAATTCTCGTTTTTCTGCATCAACCACTGGGTATGCAAATAACCCATGTGCACCCGTTTGCACCAAAGCAGGTGTATTTGGCATCACACGAACAATGAGTTCTGAACCTGTAAATTGAGCAATGGTCTGAATTTCAGCACCTGCAACAATCGACACGATCAATTTATCTGTAAATAAACCATTCAATGGCTTGAGTACTGTGGATAATACTTGAGGTTTTACCGCAAGAACCACGATGTCTGCATCACGAATTGCGTCAATGTTATTATTAGTCACATGAACGTCTTTCGCTTGTAATATTTCACGTACTTGTTCAACTGGATCAGATACGGTAATTCGAGTCGCAGGTAAACCACGACTGAGCAAGCCACCAATCAGGGCTTGAGCCATGTTACCACCACCAATAAAACAAATATTACAATTTAACGCAGTACTCATGAATCACACTCGACCTTAAATCTTTTTATAACGAAGAGATTAACTTTGGCTGCCATCCTCCAACCTCACAATACTGAGACTGAGCCAACCAAAACCCTTTAGGTGTAAAAACACCAAGCATAACATTATCTATGGTTAATATTTGAATTGTATGGCGTAACCATGGAAAAATTTGTGCATCTTGAATTGCTTTCTTTAATGGCCATGCACCTACGCGACCATAGAGATGAATTTTTTCACCGCCTGCTCTAGGCTTCAATAAAAGCTCACGTTCAAGTAATGCAAAACTTAAGCCCATTTCCGCTGTCTCAATTTTAAATATGCCAGATAACACATCACATTGTTGATGCAACTGAAATGTCATCATACATGGTACAGATTCAGTATCTTTATTCTGTAAATATTTGACCTTGTCTAAACGATACAAAACCTCTTGATACCTTACATAATAAAAACCATTCCAATGCAAAGCAGATTGAGCATCTTGTTTCGCATGAATCACTTCATCTTGCAAGCGTTGTACCATATCAAATGATGGACGGTATGTATCCTGTCCTCGCATCCATGCTGATAACAATTGACGCTGTCTTGGCGTTGATAAACTTGTTAATCGTTCAAGATCAAGCTCATCATACGTACCACACATGTCTAAATCTTGTGCTAAAACTTCATTTAAAATTTCATTGGCATCTTGCATCAAATAACTGGTACGTGTGATCGACTGCTGCATTTTAGGAAATCGGCTTTGCAAAATATGCCAAAGTTCGTGCCGACACCATGCTCGATCATAATGTGTATCTAAATTTGTTGGATCATCGACATAAGGAATTTTGAGCTGTTCAACCCATTGGCAAATTTGCTCACGCGAAATATCCAATAAAGGACGCCAAATCGAAAATTCATCTCGATGGTCAATAACTTTCATTGCTGTTAAGCCCTGCACTCCAGTACCAGAGAAAAGACGCAATAGAAATGTTTCCGCTTGATCTTGTTGATGGTGCGCAAGGACTAAAATTTCTTGTTCTTTTAAATGTTGCTTAAATGCTGTGTAACGTGCTTCACGTGCTTGGCTTTCAACATTGCCTTCGAGCACATCAACTGCTTGAATATGACATTCAATTTGAAGTAATTCACATTGCTGTGCAATAAATATGGCCCAATCATCACTGACTTTTTGCAGCTGATGATTGATATAAAGCACTCGAATGCGCTCAGGGCATAAAGCAGACATCAGAAATAACAACAGCATGGAATCCATGCCGCCGCTACATCCGATTAAAAATTTGGTGTCATCACCAAATTGGGACAGTTGTTTTAAGAAGCCAGACCTGAATTGTCGCTGCCAAACTTCATTAAACGTTGGTAACGTGCTTCGCATCTTGCATCAGCATCCATTGGAAGTAATTCATCAAGTGCTTGTTGTAACACATTTTTAAGTTGTTCCATCACATCATATGGATGTAAATGCGCGCCTTCGCCTTCATCTACCACATATTCCACAATGCCTAACTCTTTTAATTTGTCCGCAGTCAAGGCTAAAGCTTCACTGGCTTGTTCAGCTTTTTCAGCAGTTTTCCACAAAATAGACGCACAGCCTTCTGGTGAAATAACCGAGTAAATACTGTGAGATAACATCACCACACGATCGGCTACACCAATACCCAGCGCACCACCTGAACCGCCTTCACCAAGCACTGTCGCAATCACAGGAACTTTTAGACTCGACAATTGTGCCAAACTGGTTGCAATGGCTTCTGCCTGACCACGTTCTTCCGCGCCTACACCTGGATATGCACCCATGGTATCAATAAAGGTAAATACAGGCAGGTTGAAACGTTCAGCCATATCTAAGAGACGCTGTGATTTACGGTAACCTTCAGGATTACTCATCCCGAAATTATGTTGCAATTTTTCACGGGTACTACGACCACGATGCTGACCGACGACCATCACAGCCTGACCGTTAAAACGTGCCAAACCACCAATCATTGCACCATCATCACCATAGAGACGGTCACCGTGTAAGGCATCAAATTCAGTAAAAATTTCACCGACATAATCCAAAAATTGTGGACGATCTGGATGGCGAGCAATTTGAACCGTTTTCCATGCTTTAGACTGAGCAGCTTTATTTTTCATAAGTCGATGAATATTCCTAAATCTAAATTAAGCACTAACGCATTAATTGATAAATTTCTGTTTATCGATTTACTTAAGAATCGATAAATTTTTCCGACTGAATATTCAAAACAATATTCCAATGTTTAAATTGAACTTGCTCATCGTGCAAGTCTGCAACCAACAGAGGCCATTGTTTGGCATCACCAGAAACACTAAGTTGCCATTGTTGCTCATCTATAACGACTAATTCAATGGCAGGAAGCATCTCATCGCTACGACTGTGATTTAACAATACAGCTAAACGAAGCAACAAACTTAGGTAGACAAGCTTGTTCCCACCGACTTTAAAGACATCATTTTTTGCTTCAACACGTAACTTACGACGATGATGAGAGACCAAATGTGACAAATAATTTTGATCGATTTGTGAAAAGCCCGGAATATCGGAATGCTGTAACAAGTAAGCACCATGACGATGATAACCACTATGACTGATCGCTAAACCAATTTCATGTAAATAAGCTGCTCTTCGAAGCAAATCACTATCATCATTGTTAAGTTTCAATGCCTTAGCAACCGAGTTAAACAGCTTCTGAGCGGTATCGACCACGCGCTGTGCTTGTTTATGGTCTGCACCATAGCGTCCCATGAGGGCTTGTACACTTCTGTCACGAATATCTTCGTGTTGGAAACGACCTAACAGGTCATACATGACCCCTTCACGTAGCGCACCATCTGAATACACCAGTTTATCAATGCCTAAGACTTCAAATACAGCATGTAAGATTGCAATGCCTGCTGGCAAAACTGCTCGGCGGTCTTCTTTAAGACCTTCAAATTCCATTTCAGAAATATGTTTGTATTTGAGTAATTTTTGTTTGAGTTTTTCCAGACCTTCACGAGTCAATGATTCTTGATCATCACTCCAGCCCATATTTACCGCAATCTGACGACAGGCTTTGATTGTGCCACTTGAACCAACAACTGTATCCCAACCCGCAGCTTTATAAGTATTGGCTAAACCTGAAATTTCCTTGCGCGCTGCAACGACAGCTTTATCAAAATTCTTTTGATTAATTTCGCCATCACTAAAATACGTTTTAGTAAATGAAACACAGCCCATTTGTACAGATTCGGTGTGAATAGGCTCAAATTCTTCACCAATAATCAATTCCGTCGAACCACCACCAATATCAACCACCAAACGACGACCACTATTTGCCATCGTATGAGAAACACCCAAATAAATCAGGCGAGCTTCTTCACGACCTGCAATGATTTCAATATGTTTGGGTAAAATTTCGGCAGCTTTTTGAATAAATTCATGACCATTCTTTGCTTGGCGTAAAGCATTGGTTGCCACGATTCTCATACGGTTGGTATGTACAGAACTTAAACGCCCAACAAAACGTGCTAAACACGCTAAACCTCGCTGCTGAGCAGCTTCAGTCAAATTTTTATTTTCATCTAAGCCAGCTGCAAGCTGAACTTTTTCTGACATTGAAGCGACTTTTTTTACTTCCCCATGGTCTACACGTGCAATGGCTAAATGGAAACTATTGGATCCCATATCAATTGCAGCAAGTAATTCTTCATCAATCAAAAAATCAGACATTATTTAGACAAGTTTATTCCAGATTGTGCTTAGATTAATTCACATATTCACAATTTAAAAGCCATTTAATCAAACAATTTTAAGCAACTTTTAATTTTTAGAAAATTTAATTGCGTAATTATCCGATTGTGAATATCGTGAGCATCAATTGGACAAACTCACAATAAATATCGAAAATTAACGCATCCCCCTACTTTGTTAAAGATGACTATGTAATACTTATAGCAATAGATAAGCAGATCATCTTTAAAATATTTGGAGCAAAATCCATGTCTGGTAATATTGTAAATACAACGGATGCGAACTTTGAAGCAGACGTTTTAAATTCTGAAACTCCCGTACTTGTAGATTTCTGGGCAGGTTGGTGTGCGCCTTGTAAAGCAATTGCACCTGTACTTGAAGCATTATCGAATGAATACGAAGGTAAAGTAAAAATTGTTAAAGTTGACGTCACTTCTTGTGAAGCAACTGCTGTCAACTATAACATTCGTAACATTCCTGCATTGTTAATGTTCAAGAATGGTGAAGTTGTAGCACAACAAGTAGGTGCTGCGCCAAAGTCAAAATTGGCTGCTTTTATTGAAGAAAACATCTAATTCTAAATGCTCATTTAAAACGTTAGAATCTAGAGAAAAAGGCGCTATGATTTTATAGCGCTTTTTTTTAAAGCTTAAATTGACAAAACCATGTATCTCACTTATATTGCATGTTCAAGAATCACTTGGATTTCATCCTCGTTTCTTACAAGACACAAAACATAAGATCGCCGCTCGGCTAAAGAAATTGTTCTTACACATTTCTCCTCGAAAGAACTAACTAGATTCTGAGTTTGTTATTGTGCAATTTCAGTTGCAACTCTTTCCTTGAACTGCGGACGACTTTTGCTTCTTTTCTACTGTGTTTCACACATCATTACTTCAATCTGACCAATTTATGAATTTAACTGAACTCAAGAAAAAACCGATAGGCGAACTCATCAAAATTGCTGAGTTCATGGGCCTTGAAGGAATGGCACGTAACCGTAAACAGGACATTATTTTTGCCATTTTGAAACGCCATGCAATGAATGGTGAAGAAATCTTTGGTGATGGTGTTCTTGAAATTCTTTCTGATGGTTTTGGTTTCCTGCGTTCTGCAGCGGGATCTTACCTTGCAGGACCTGATGATATTTACGTGAGCCCTTCACAAATTCGTCGTTTTAATTTACGTACTGGGGATACGATTACAGGCACAATTCGTCCACCTAAAGAAGGCGAACGCTATTTTGCATTATTAAAAGTGAACCAAATTAACTACGACACGCCTGAAAATTCACGCAATAAAATCTTATTTGAGAACTTAACACCACTCTTTCCTACTGAACAAATGATCATGGAATTAGGGAATGGTTCAACTGAAGATTTAACAGCACGTGTTGTCGATCTCATTGCACCTATTGGTAAAGGTCAACGTTCAATTATTGTTGCACCGCCAAAAGCGGGTAAAACAATGTTGATCCAAAACATTGCTCAATCGATTGTACGTAATAACCCTGAAGTCTTCCTGATTGTTCTTCTTATTGATGAACGTCCTGAAGAAGTAACAGAGATGGAACGTACTGTTCGTGGTGAAGTGGTTGCATCTACATTTGATGAATCGCCCGCTCGTCACGTTCAAGTGGCAGAAATGGTCATCGAGAAAGCGAAACGTTTGGTTGAACACAAGAAAGATGTGGTCATCCTACTTGACTCGATCACACGTTTAGCACGTGCCTACAACACTGTTATTCCATCATCAGGTAAAGTCTTGACAGGTGGTGTAGATGCTCATGCCCTTGAGCGTCCAAAACGTTTCTTTGGTGCTGCACGTAATATTGAAGAAGGTGGTTCACTGACCATTATCTCAACTGCTTTAATTGAAACAGGCAGTAAGATGGATGAAGTGATCTACGAAGAATTCAAAGGTACAGGTAACCAAGAGATTACGCTTGATCGTCGTATCGCTGAAAAACGTGTCTTCCCTGCAATGAATATCAAGAAATCAGGTACTCGTCGCGAAGAACGTTTAATGTCTGAAGACAATCTTCGTAAAGTTTGGATTCTTCGTAAGCTACTACACCCAATGGATGAATTAGCAGCAGTGGAATTCTTGCTTGATCGTATGAAAGAAACCAAAACCAATGATGATTTCTTTGATCAAATGAAACGCAAAGCAGCCAACTAATTCAAGATACCAAATGAAAGACCCTCGGAATGAGGGTCTTTTTTTTCGTTGACATCTTTTACACAACGCTACAATTCCAGAGATGCCATGTAAAGTTATTTATAAATTTTTGATTATTTGATCTTTTTAAATTAAAAACCATTAAGTTTTAAATGCTTACAAAACAAAATGCCGATCTATCTTTTAGCCTTGATTGTAATTTTATGTTAAAAAACGACCTATTTTTAAGCTTTTTTTTCACTTTTTTAGCATTCCCTAGTAGCAATTCGAAATCCGCAGTGATAGCATGTGCGCATACCAGTTAGACTGCTCCATGCGTTATTACCCACTAACTAACGTTAGGAATAATAAAAGCACACAACAGACTAACTTAGGTTTTTTATGTCTCAATTTATTTTAATGAGAGTGATGCCATGTTATTCAAAAAAATTGCTATTGCTGCTGCCGTTGCTACTACACTAGCTTTCGTTGGTTGTGCTAAAAAAACTGAAGATGCTGTTGCTGACGCTACTGCTGCTGCATCTGAAGCTACTGAAGCTGCATCTGAAGCTGCTGTAGCTGCTGACGCTGCTACTGCTGAAGTTGCTTCTCAAGCTGACGCTGCTGCTGCTGACGCTGCTGCTTCTGCATCTGATGCAACTGCTGCTGCTGCTGACGCTACTGCTGCTGCTTCTGCTGCTCAATAATCGATTCGATTATTACGAAAAAGAGAACCTCTGGTTCTCTTTTTTTATGCCGACTATTTATAGATTAGAAAAATAAAAGCTTCGACATCGCCACATTCTGTACAAGCAATAAATCTCTGTGATCAAACGTTCTTTGATCCATTAAAGCTTATGCTAAAACTGCCTCACCTGAGCAAGTAAAAAAATGCCTCTTTAATATGAAGCATAAGCGAACGTTAGGAAGAGCTTAAGTTTAATACCCCTCTGTCGCTTCGCCGTATATGGAGCAAAAGAACGGATTTTCATCGATAATTTAATCTCTGTTGCACTTCATTTGAGAATCTAAGTCTTTAAAAGAAATCAAATATTTTAAGGATGAAAAAAACCCCGAATAGCGAACTATTCGAGGCCTCAACAATTTAAAATAATTTGAAGCAGCTGATCTTAATCAACTTGCTCCGTACCAACACGCTGTCTAAATTTCTGACCCGCACGGAATGTCACTACACGACGTGCTGAAATCGGAATTTCTTCACCTGTTTTTGGATTTCGACCTGGACGTTGACGTTTGTCACGTAGTTCGAAATTACCAAAACCAGATAATTTCACATGTTCACCAGCAATTAATGCTTGGCTAATTTCTTCGAAAAACAACTCGACCATTTGTTTTGCTTCACGACGATTTAAACTCGTAAGCTCACTCAAATGATCAGCCATTTCTGCTTTTGTTAATGCTGTCATGAGGTCCTCAATGTCGCTTGGTAAGTGTCTTGCAACACTTGAATAATGTTATCCATTCCGGATTTAATTTCAGCATCTTCAAGTGTCCGCGATGGATGTTGCCATAACACAGCAAATGCCAATGAGCGCTTGCCATCTTCAACACCTTGACCGGTGTACACATCGAACAACCAAGTAGAGTCTAAAAGCTCACCACCCGTTTTTTCGATAAGTTGCTGAATTTCACTAACATTAATCTTATCACTAATTAAAAGCGCAATATCACGTCTAACCGATGGAAATCGTGATAATTCTGTAAAATTAGATACATAAGTTTGCAAAACAGCCGATTGATCGATTTCTGCAACCCAAGTTGTGTTCAAATCGAGGGTTTCTTCCAATGATGGATGCAAGCGACCGAGGTAACCGACTGATTTTCCATCGACTAAGATTTCAGCAGACTGGCCAGGGTGTAGCCATGCACGCTCAGAACGCACATATTCCACTTTAACTCGCGCCGCTGCTAAAACTTCTTCCACTTCACCTTTTAAGTCAAAGAAATCCATTGGCTGTGCTTTACCATGCCAAGATTCAGCAGTTTTTGCACCAACTGAAATCATTGCCAATGTTGGAATTTGTTTGAGACCATCAATATCTTGAGCATCTTGATAATCAAAACGCAAACCTAATTCAAAGAAACGAACACGGCTTTGTTGACGGTTAATATTGTATTGAACACAAGGAATTAAGCTTGAAAGTAATGTTGAACGCATTACCGCTAAATCACTTGAAATTGGGTTCGCCAATGCCAATGGATTCACGCTTGGATTGAGCTGTTTTTCAAGTTTCAAGTCTGCAAAGCTGAAGCTAATCGCTTCTTGATATCCCAAGGTTACCAAAGTTTGACGTAACTGAGGCAATTCAAATTGATCTTGGTGCTTCGCTAATTTCACATCAATCACAGGCAAGCTGATTTGAATATTGTCATAGCCGTGAATACGTGCTACTTCTTCAATTAAATCTTGATAAATCGCCATATCATAACGATGTGATGGTGGAACAACACTCCACTCACCTTGTGCTTTTACAATGACTGTACAACCCAAACGTGTTAACGCATCCGTAATAAAATCAGATTCAACTTTATAGCCAAGAAGTTGATCCACTTGTGCTTGATTGAGTTCAATCGCTTCACGTTTTGGTAAAATTTCAGTTTTTTCAGCAACGGTAATTGGACCAAACTCACCACCAGCAAGTTCAGAAATCAATTGAGAAGCACGGTGCATTGCGATCATTGGCAATTCAAAATCTACACCACGTTCATAACGTTGTGATGCATCGGTATGCAAACCGAATTTACGTGCACGACCTGCAATCGCAAGCGGAGCAAAGAATGCTGATTCTAAGAAAATTTCTGTGGTTGCATCTGTCACTGATGAAGATAAGCCACCCATAATGCCTGCAATTGCGAGTGCTTTGGCATCATCTGCAATGACCATCACATCTTCAGACAATTCAACTTCTTGATCATTCAATAAGGTTAATTTTTCGTCTGCTGTCGCTTGACGAACATGTATAGCACCTTCAACTTTACCACCATCAAATGCATGTAAAGGCTGACCCAATTCAATTAAAACGTAGTTGGTAATATCAACCAAAATGCTGTGTTGACGAATACCCGAACGTGCTAAAGCTCGTTCCATCCATTCAGGCGTTGGTGCTTTAGTGTTGACATTTTTGATCACACGACCTAAATAACGTGGACAACCATCAGTTTCAACAACCACTTTTTTCTCATCAGAAATAGTGGCTGCAACTTCTTGAATCGCTGGTGCAGTTACAGGAAGTTGGTTAATCACACCAATTTCACGTGCCACACCACGAATACTAAAACAGTCACCACGGTTTGGCGTGATGCTGATATCAATGACATTGTCATCAAGATTTAAGTATTCACGAATGTCCACACCTACTGGTGCATCTGCAGGAAGTTCTAATAGACCATCAATTTTATCTTCAAGGTCAATTTCAGAAGCACCACACAGCATGCCTTGTGATTCAACACCACGAAGTTTGCCTTTTTTGATTTTGAAATCACCTGGCAACACTGCACCAATGGTCGCAACAGGTGCTTTCATGCCTGCACGTACATTTGGCGCACCACAGACGATTTGTAGTGGTTCACCCGAACCAATATTGACAGTCGTTACACGTAGACGATCTGCATCTGGATGCTGTTCAACAGTTAAGACTTCACCGACAACTACGCCTGTAAAAGGCTTTGCAGCTGGTGCAAGATCATCCACTTCCAAACCTAGCATGGTCAACTGGTTCGATAAGGTATCGCTATCAACCGCTGGGTTGACCCATGTGCGTAACCAATTTTCGCTAATTTTCATTGATAAAAACCTATATCTAAATTCTTAAATCCCCCTCTAACTCCCCCTTTTTATAAGGCGGAGAATCCTGCGTCGCATACTAACAACCCCTCTCCTTTTAGGAGAGGTCAGGGAGAGGTTATATAAATAAATTCGTTAAGCAAACTGGCGTAAGAAACGCACATCATTTTGGAAGAACATACGCAAGTCATTCACACCATAGCGAAGCATTGCAAAACGCTCTACACCTAAACCAAATGCAAAACCTTTGTATTTTTCAGGATCAATGCCCGCAGCTTGAAGTACATTTGGATGCACCATACCGCAGCCCAATACTTCTAACCATTTGCCACGTTCATCCATAATATCCACTTCAGCACTTGGCTCAGTAAATGGGAAATAAGATGGACGGAAACGAACTTTTAAATCTTTTTCAAAGAATTCGTTCAAAAGATTAACCAACAAACCTTTAAGTTCAGCGAAGCTGGTATTTTCAGCAACGTATAAACCTTCGATTTGATGGAACATTGGCGAATGCGTTTGATCTGAGTCACAACGGTATACACGACCTGGACACACAATACGAATCGGTGGTTGCTGTGTTTCCATGGTACGAACCTGCACACCAGAAGTATGTGTACGAAGCAAATGATTCGCATCAAAGTAGAACGTATCGTGCATTGCACGCGCAGGGTGATGACCTGGGATATTCAATGCTTCAAAGTTATGATAGTCATCTTCAACTTCAGGACCTGTCGCAACAGTAAAACCTGCTTTGGTAAAGAACTGACAAATACGCTCTTGTACTTGCGTCACAGGGTGGATACTGCCCACACTTTGACCACGGCCAGGTAATGTGATATCTATTTGTTCACTAGCAAGTTTTTGTTCTAATGCAGCTTTTTGCAATGATGCTTGACGCTCAGTAAGTGCAGTAGTAATTGACTCACGAACAGCATGAATTTGCGCACCAAAAACTTTACGTTCTTCAGGATCCATTTTGCCAAGTGCTTTAGATTGTTCAGCAAGCTGGCTTTTCTTACCCGTAAATTGCACTCGAACTTGATCGAGTGTAGCAAGGTCTTGAGCTGCTGCAATCGCAGCGAGCGCTTCAGTGGTCAGGGCTTCCAGTGACATAGTAACTCTCAAAGCAACAATTTTAGGAAAAATAATATAACCCTATATTCTAACAGTTTTTATGCAGTGGGATGAAGCCTAGCAGACAGGAAAATTAGATCGTCAATTAGATTAGTATTTTCGATTATAAAAAGTATAAAATATCAACATTGTCACTGAGATATTGAACGATGGCACTCGACCAAATTTGGAAGCAGCAATTCGCATTAGTCACATACGGTAACGAATATTTAAGTCAAAACTTAAGTCTTCATTTGTGGGCGAAACATTCTATCTTTAATCAACATATCTTTACTTTTCGAGATCTAACAACTCAACATCTGCTTGCACAGCATTTTCAAGTGTGGCTTGAAGGGTTGAAAAAACAAGGCGTGACCAGACTCAGCCTGCATAATTCAAGTTTACTTCTTGATGAGAAAAATCCGAATCCAAATGTTGAGTTACTGCCTTACCCTCATTTTATCGTGACGCATTATGCCAACAAAAAAACGGCATGGATTTGTGGTAAAGAACTGGCAGAATGGTATACAAGTGACAATGATTTTGAAGCACCTGCTTTACAAAAAACAGATTTCCGTATTGAAACCATGTGGCGTTTTGATCTAAATGCAACACATATCAAACGTGTTGAAGCGGATTTACAACAACCAAATTGGGAAGATATTCAAGTTTATACAGACAATGAACTCTTTGATCATCCATTAGCTAAAGGTTTCACTGAACCTGCAAATCGCGATCTGTCATATTATGGTTATCAAATAAAACAGGCTTTCGATTCAGAACAGCCAAAATTAAGCATAGATTTACCTTTATTGCCTGATGATTATCATGCAGATTATGCAAATGAAACATTACATCGTTTAGATGCACTTGCTCAATATGTCCAAGCCAAGATCAAGCATCCTTATAATGACAATGGCGAAGCCCTGACACAAGAAACCTTACTCAGCCTCAAGCATTTCCACCAAAAACTTGAAGATTTGACCGCTAAATTTATCACTAAAGTGGCAAACCATTATAAAAATGCACGTATTCGCAACGTGGAAATGAGTTCACCATTAGATTCAGACCTACCACAAAATAATTCAGCCAAACGCTTCTTTAACTCAAAGTCAGACATGTCAGCACCTGATCCAGTTAAACATAGTAATAAAGGCAGCGTATTTACCCTGATTTTAATTACCGTGATTATCTGTATCTGTGCGTATTATTTCGGGCTCTGATTCAGAATTTTTTCATTATTGAGGAGTCATTTGAACATCAAATGGCTCCTTTTTTATGCGTTGTTTTCGATGAAATAATGTAAAAACAGATTATTTATTCTAAATATCGAAATAAGCGAATTGTAATACGATTTTCTTAAGCCTAATCATCTATAGGACGAATACTTAATATCACTTTATGATCATTCGCATGTTGATTTATATAGTGCTCAACGGATTTTACTTCACCCTTAACTTCAGCATCAGGGCCGTACATGACTTTGATGACCTCACCAATTCTCGGAATTAGATTAAGCTCAACTTCTATTGAACCTTGTTGAATACCTTCAATTTCAACACGCATTTGCTTCTCGCTATTTTAATGATGTACAAATTTACTGTATTGAATTGCCTGCAAATGACCAATGTTTTTGATGTTGGGATTATGTAATGAATTGCTGACAGAAATTCAATCATCATAGAGCAGACTATTTTGATTATTATTGATTGGAGAAATCATAAATTTTGAACGATACCTAGTGTATCTGATTTCATCAATTATATTCTCTTCTTGTTTCTTAACTTCTCATTTTCACGTTAAGATCACTTAAAACACATATTAAGAATCCGATTAAAAGAACTTATGCAAAAAAATTACTGGCAATTTATTTTAGGGTTACAACATAACTCCCAACTTTACTTTGATGCTCATCTTCATCATTACAATATGCATCATAATTGGTGCGCGGTAAGTAATGATGTCTTTTTAGTCAGAGATTTAGAAACCAATGAGCTTGTATATGATTCGATTGAGCATCTAGTCGTTGATTTACATGAACAAGGAATTGAACGGTGCCAAATCATACCCTTTAATCATATATTTTCTGACCTACCAGCCAACTTCAAAAAATTTAATTTTGAAACCTATAATTATCCACTTGCTGTGTTTTCCAATAAGCATCAAAGCCTTGCATTAGTGAAAATACATTCAGAAAAAGTGAAGCCATTTTCAACCTCTCCTGACCCACGTGAATTTAGTGGATTTCCATCGACTCAACAATATTGTGGGTACTCATTATTCACATTAATTAAACTAGATCAAAAACAACAAAAAACGCTAGATGAATTTGACCAACCTCAAAATTGGAAAAATTATTATCAAGAATTGAGTTCAGACTTTTTAGATCACCCATTTAAATTCAAAAAAGATTTGAGCTTAACATTAACTAATAATTTATTTATCTCTGCTGATTCATATGAATACCCATTTCTTAATTCAGCAAGCCCTGACCTTAATCTAGCATTTTCACTCGTTAATAAATTAATTGATTTACAAGATATGCTTGAAAATGAGATATACATGTCGATAGAAGGTAGATCATCTGATTCAGCTTATATTGATAGGAATTATTCCCAAATTCATAATTTTCAAAATGAATTGAGTGATAAATTTATTGAACTTATTGCTTACGCTGCTAATGATTATCAAAATGCATATGTAGATCAAGGTTTTAATTCTATTTCTAAAAATCTACTTAAAAATAAATCAATTGAAAATGATTCTAATACTGACATAGAAGATTTAGAAAATAATGAAAAGGAAACTATGACTACATTTGCCTCGACAATTTATTTAATTATATTTTTAGCGATTGCATTTGGCCTACTTTATGGCGTGTTTTGGTTAGTTTCACATTATGAATTTGCCAAATTCATAATTATTACCATCGGAGTTATTATTTTTTTAGCAATTTGTTCAAAAAAATAGCCCTCGAATTAATAAAAAAGACCGCTAAAAGCGGTCTTTTTCAAATCATCGAAGATGATTAAGCAGCCAATGCGCCTTTAGCTTTTTCAGCCAAAGCAGCAAATGCAACTGCGTCATGCATAGCGATGTCAGCAAGTACGCGACGGTCGATGATCACTTCTGCTTTTTTCAAACCAGAAATCATACGGCTGTACGACAAACCATTTAAGCGAGCACCAGCATTGATACGTGCAATCCACAAAGCGCGGAATTGACGTTTCTTTTGACGACGGTCACGGTAAGCGTATTGACCTGCTTTAATTACTGCTTGGAACGCTACGCGATATACGCGTGAACGAGCACCATAGTAACCTTTAGCACGGTCAAGAATTTTTTTATGACGGCGATGAGCCTGTACACCACGTTTTACACGAGCCATTTATAATCTCCTTAGATGTATGGGCACATACGGCGAACTGAAGCAACGTCACTAACGTGAACCATTACACAGCCGCGTAATTGACGGATACGCTTAGCAGATTTTTTGGTCAAAATGTGGCGCTTGAACGCTTGTTTACGCTTGAAACCGTTAGCAGTAGCTTTAAAACGCTTAGCTGCACCACGGCGAGTTTTCATCTTAGGCATAACAACCTCTTTTGAACACCTGTTCGGAACGTCTGCACCATTGCAAAAACGACCTGCAGGTAAGGGAGCGAATATTCTAAAGCATTCGTGTATAAAACAAAAGCATATTCAGTTATTTTTATCTATATTCCGATCGCAAGCTTATTCGTTTTTTCCATATCTAAATACATAAGCCAGATCATCATTTAACCCATTCAGTATTATAATCTGCGCAACAAATCTCTCTTGTATGTTTATGAACCCTGCACAGGATGCTTTCGCGGCGTTACGCTATCGTGATTTTTCCATCGTCACTCTGAATCAATTTTGCTTAACCTTAGCCATTTTAATTCAAGAAATTATTGTCGCTTACTCGCTTTATCAAATTACCAAAGACCCACTTACGCTGGGGCTCATTGGCTTAGCCGAAGCAATCCCCTTTATTGCCTTATCGCTTTGGGGTGGATATTTTGCCGATCGCTTTAATAAACAAACCATTATGAAAATATGTTTGTTTTTTGCCTTTCCTATGCCACTTATATTGTGGGGGCTTTTTCATGCTTATGGATTAGAAAAAATCAGTGTTCATGCATTGTCGTGGGGTATTTATGCGGTCATTTTTGGTTTAGGTACAATTCGAGGTTTTTATAATCCTTCAGCAACATCACTCAAACCATTTCTCATTCCACGTGAACTCTATGCAAATGGTGCAACATGGACAACGATAGGATGGCAAAGCGGTGTAATTATTGGTCCTATGCTTGGTGGTTTCATGTTGGCATTTTTAGGCCGTGAAACCAGTCTATTTGCAGTTGCGGCACTTTTAGCGATCTGTTTTATTCTAATCAATCTCTTAAGTAAGAGAAAATTTCCAAGTATTGAAACAGAAAATGTTTTAAGAAGTTTAGGAGATGGTTTCCGCTTTATTTGGAAAACTAAAATCGTGCTTTGGGCAATTTCTTTAGATCTAGTTTCTGTTTTATTCGGCGGCGTGATTGCACTATTACCTATTTTTGCAGAAGACATTTTAAAAGTAGGTCCTGAAGGTCTAGGCTACTTACGAGCTGCGCCATCTATCGGTGCTTTAGTGACCATGATTGTGCTCACCAAGTTTCCACCTACCCATCATGCATGGCGCAATATGCTTCTTGCAGTAGCAGGCTTTGGCGTGTTTACCCTGCTCTTTGCTTATTCAAATTATATGTGGTTATCACTCTTAGCCCTGGCGATGACAGGTGCGTGTGACAGTATATCTGTAGTTGTCAGACAAACCATTTTACAGATTTATCCACCTGAAAACATGCGTGGACGTGTAGCGGCAGTGAATGGCATGTTTGTATCGAGTAGTAATGAACTTGGTGCATTTGAATCAGGTTTAGCCGCAAAATATATGGGCACAATTATGGCTACAGTTTTTGGTGGTTGTATGACCATGGCTGTGGTGGTCATCAGCTGGGCTAAAACCAAAGATTTATTTGGCGTAGACATTACCAAAGGTACAGACCAAGCTTCATAAAATAAAGAATTAAAACTTGCGAGTATTTATTTTTCAGTGAATACTCGTCTTGTTCAAGGGTAATCGCAATAAATCTAATCGAATTAAAGATAGACAATGATGAAATCAAAATTATGTTTTACTTTAATGTTGTGTCTTGCAGCGACTTCAACTTACAGTAAAGAAAATATCAATAGCAAAAAACTGGCAACACAGATCAGCACTGCAGAACCTGCTCATTTAACCACACGTATTGACTGGGTCAAATTTCCTCAATTCCAATATGATGATGCAGATTTAAATGACCGTGAACGCCATGCTATTGTCCGAATTAAAGCAGATGAAAATGGCAAAGTTACTCATGCTTCTATTCAAGAAAGTACAGGCGTTAAGAAGCTCGATCAAATTCTATTAAAAGCCGTTTATGCTGCAAAAACTAAACCTTTTAGCAAAAATGGTAACACCCAATCTCTCATTGGTTATCAAACATTTAGTTTCAAACCAGATCAACAGCAATCTGAAAACAACATCTGCTATGTGAATGGTCTGTCTAAAAATTGGGATCGTCAGCAAAAAGATAAATCGGTTGGTTTTGAATACGTCCAAGCCCCACAAATCGAAATTGAACAAGACTTGCTTAAAAACCAAGACCGCAGCGTAAAAGTTAAGTTCGAAGTCGATAAGCAAGGTAAAATTCACGATGTAGACCTGAAAAAATTGTCTGGTGTCAATGAACTTGATCAAAAGGTTGTAGATGCAGTAACCAATTCGCAAGTCCGTACGCAACGTTCAGCTCGTACTTTATGGATTTATAAAAAATCGACTTTAACCGATACCATCCAATTCAGTTTTGATTCTTGTAAATAATTGATAAAAGCTAGAGATTTCATATCTCTAGCTAATTCATTAAAGCAGAAATGCAGACTTTATAAAAACTATATTCTTATGAAAAAATTACTTATTTCAGGTTTAATCCTGTGCAGTGCTTCTTATGTTGTTGCAGATTCAACACTACAAGATCAAAAATCAACGACCAATAATGTCAATTCAAATGTGATGCATGCAAAACATATAGGTTGGAGTAGACAGCCACGTGTTAATTTTTTAGCAGGTGACCTAGAAGGTAAACCCCGCTCTGTGTCAGTAATCATCCAAGCAGATAAATTTGGCAAAATTATAGAAGCAAAGATTGATCAAAGCTCAGGGTTAAGTGAACTAGACAATCGAATTTTAAGTGCTGTAAAAGTAGCAAAATTAAGACCCACATCGCTCGACAGTGATCAAGAGTTTATTAAAGTTATTCAAGATTTTAAATTTATATCACATGATTATTCTTCAACAAAAAAATCGCCTCCATTATCTAATCGAGTCAGGAAACCTATTTGTTCATATTCCTTCAACTCAGTCGTATTAAATAAACAAATTAAAGGTCAAGAAACGGCTTTTAAATATATACAAAAACCACCTCTTAGCATCCAAAAGGCGGAATTAGAACGACAAGACCGAATGGTTAAGTTTGAATTTAAACTATCAAGAAAAAATAAAATTTCGGATATTAAACTCATACAAGGTTCAAATTTAGTCAACATCGATTCTAAAGTTATTGATGCTGTGTCCAAGGCTCAAGTCTCTGCAACGCGTAAGTTTTACCAATTTTATAAACTGAAATTTGAAGATCAAATAGATTTTAATCTAAACGCTTGTGACTAGACTTTAAAGTTAGATAAGTCCAATAAAAATTAGATAAACAAAGAGATACCGTCCGATTTTCGCTATGGATACCATCAGTAAAAATCGAACAAAATTTTCTTTTAGTAAACCTGCAATAAGGGTTATGGGATCTCCTATAATCGGAACCCAACTGAATAGTAATGACCAATAGCCATATTTTCGGTAAGTTTGCTCAGCTTTCAACATTTGTTGTTCTGAGACTGGAAACCAGTTTTTATCTTTAAATTGTTCTAGTTTAAAACCTAAGTACCAATTGAGGCATGAACCCAAAATATTGCCTATGCTGGCTATAAAAATAAGCGCAATAATGGAATACCGAGACTGTGCAAGAAGCCCAACAAGTACCGCTTCAGACTGTAATGGTAAGAGTGTTGCGGCACCAAAAGCTGAGAGAAAAAGTAAAAAATAAGCCATTAATCACAAGACATCTGAGCGTATGAACAGATCATATCATTGAAAATTGATACTGCATTAAAGTACATCCATTCATCCTATCAGAGTCACTTAGCACCTATGTGACCTTAATTGAAAGTGCCTTTTGAATTGCGGGACGAGCTGTTAAACGCTCTATATATTCTTTTACATGAGGATAAACATCAATCTCTATCCCCTGCCATTCATGGCGCAATAACCAAGGCAAAATCGCCATATCTGCAATGGAGTATTCACCTGCCACGAATTTTTGACCTATTAGCTGTTTATTCAATACACCATACAAGCGTTTAGTTTCATTTATATAGCGTTCCGTCGCATACGGAATACGTTCAGGAGCAAATTTATTGAAGTGATGATTTTGACCGAGCATGGGTCCCAAGCCACCCATTTGCCACATCAGCCACTGCTCAACTTCAACACGCTTCTGTTCATCGCTTGGATAATACAGTCCAGTTTTACGACCCAAATACTGTAAAATTGCACCAGACTCAAACACAGAAATCGGTTCATCATTTGGGCCATTCTGATCCACAATTGCAGGGATTTTATTGTTAGGAGAAATACGCAAAAAATCTGCCTGAAATTGGTCATTTTCTAAAATATTGATGGGGAATATTTGGTATTCCAACCCCATTTCTTCTAAGGCAATCGTAATTTTATGACCATTGGGCGTTCCCCAATAATAAAGATCTATCATTTTTCTTCCTTTCATACTCTGCAATGTTCTTGAGCCACCACACGGTTATAACATGTTTTTAGACCTTCTATCATTGAATAAATTTTGATACTTTTATGACCATAAAGCCTTATAATAATTTTAAATTTTCTTTAAATTGCTCAAATATAATGTAAATAATGCTAATCAGCATACTGTATAGACGTACTCACAAACTCTTTTAAACTTAAAATTTCTGAAATTTCGCTCTAAATTTTTTTAAAATAATCTTGAATTTTTTCATCGCATACCGATATTAAAAAGTGTGTAAAGATCAATCGATATTACACAATCGCTGTCGGTGCAAAGCACAACAGACTTTATCTTATTTATATAACTTTGCTGAACTCAGGAGGTTCTATCAATGAGTAACATGAGTTTAACTCCTCTATTCCGTCGTAGCATTGGTTTTGATCGCTTCAACGACTTATTCGACTACGCAATGCAAAGCGAAGCGCCAAATTACCCTCCATACAATATTGAAAAAACAGGCGATAATCAGTACCGCATTGTGGTCGCAACTGCTGGTTTTAAAGAAGATGAACTTTCCATTCATCTGGAAAATTTAGTTTTGACTATTGCAGGCAAACCTTCAGAGCAAAAACACGACCAAAATGTAGAAATTTTGCATAAAGGCATTGCACGTCGTTCATTTAAATTGTCTTTAAGACTCGATGAACACATCGAGGTTCAACATGCTGACTATGAAAATGGTTTATTGACGATTGAGCTACAACGGATTATTCCGGAAGAAAAATTACCTCGTCAAATTCCAATTGGTGCTAAACGCCAAGCTGTTATTGAGTCATCTCAACAAGACCAGTTGAGCTAAAGTCAATTCCACTAAATCGTTTTTCCAAGACCAACCTTAGGTTGGTCTTCTTGTTTTATAAATTCATTTTTTTATCTTTTAAATCAATCTAATTTTAAAACACAATAAAAAAGCACTGCGATCGCAGTGCTTTTTTAAGTCAAAAATGCATGTTATTTTTTCTTTTTCGGTCCAATTAACATACCCATTTGACGACCTTCCATTTTCGGAGCTTGTTCGATGACACCAAACTCAGCAACGTCAGCTTCAATTTTTTGTAATTGAGCTAAACCTAACTGTTGGTGAGCCATCTCACGACCACGGAAACGCAAAGTAATTTTGACTTTGTTACCTTCTTCTAAGAAACGAAGAATAGCACGCAGCTTGATGTTGTAGTCACCAACGTCTGTACCAGGGCGCAACTTGATTTCTTTAACCTGAACTTGATGCTGCTTTTTCTTCGCATCTTTTTGCTTCTGCTTCAGATCAAATAAATGCTTGTTAAAATCCATGATTTTACAAACAGGTGGCTCTGCATTCGCTACAATCTCAACAAGATCGAGTTCAGCTTCTTCAGCAGCGCGCAACGCTTCAGCTAATGAAACGATGCCTTTTTGTTCTCCATCAGCTCCAACGAGACGTACATCTTTTGCACGGATCTCGTCATTAAGCGCAGGACGATTGCTTTTAGCACCTTGTTGTTGGTTACGGTCAGGCTGTTTAATCTTTCTTACTCCACAATATACCGGCCACGTTCGGCTACGGCTGCTTTCACTAAGTCAACGAAAGCGTCAATTGACATAGTCCCTAAATTTGTTCCAGAACGCGTACGCACATTGACTGTACCTTCTTCAACTTCACGGTCACCAAGAACCAGTAAGTATGGAATGCGTTCTAATGTACGCTCACGAATCTTAAAGCCGATCTTCTCATTTCTCAAGTCTGAAATTGCTCGAATTCCATTTTCTTTGAGTTTTGCGACCACTTGCTCACAAGCAACCGCTTGAGAATCGGTAATATTCATGACACATGCTTGAATCGGAGCCAACCAAGGTGGCATGAAACCAGCGTAGTGTTCAATTAGTATACCAATAAAACGTTCAAAACTGCCAAGTATTGCACGATGCAACATCACAGGGTGATCACGATCATTGTCTTCAGTGACATACGACGCATCTAAACGTAATGGTAAGTTGAAGTCACATTGAATTGTACCGCATTGCCATACACGACCTAAACAGTCTTTCAATGAAAATTCAATTTTCGGACCATAGAATGCACCTTCACCTGGTTGTAAATCCCAAGCCAAGCCCGCTGCATCTAATGCATCCGCTAAAGATTTTTCAGCGACATCCCAAAGTTTATCATCACCTACACGCTTTTCAGGGCGTGTTGATAATTTCATTTGTACTTCTTCGAAGCCAAAGTCTTTATACACATCGAGTGTTAGTTTAATAAAATCTGCAACTTCTTGTCCAATTTGTTCAGTGGTACAGAAGATATGTGCATCATCTTGAGTAAATCCACGTACACGCATAATGCCATGTAAAGAACCAGATGGCTCGTTACGATGACAAGAACCAAACTCTGCTAAACGAATTGGAAGGTCACGATAAGATTTTAAACCTTGGTTAAATACTTGCACATGACATGGGCAATTCATTGGTTTTACAGCATAGTTACGGCTCTCTGAATGAGTCGTAAACATGTTTTCTGCATAGTTTGCTGCGTGACCTGATTTTTCCCAAAGTGAGAAATCCACAATTTGCGGTGTTTTAATCTCTTGGTAGCCGTTTTCTTGTTGAACTTTACGCATGTACTGCTCAAGGACTTGGTAAATTGTCCAACCATTGGCATGCCAGAACACCATACCAGGTGCTTCTTCTTGCATATGGAACAAGTCTAAAGCCTTACCAATTTTACGGTGGTCACGCTTTTCAGCTTCTTCAATACGCTTGATATAAGCCGCTAACTGTTTTTTGTCTGCCCAAGCTGTACCGTAGATACGTTGAAGCTGTTCGTTCTTCGCATCACCACGCCAGTAAGCGCCAGAGATTTTAGTCAGTTTGAATGATTTTAAGAATTTAGTATTCGGTACGTGTGGACCACGACACATATCTAAATAATCTTGATGGTAATACAAGCCCATTTGAGTCTCGTTAGGCATGTCTGCAATCAAACGCAATTTGTATTCTTCACCACGTGCTGTGAATTCTGCAATCACTTCATCACGCGGTGTCATTTTTTTGATGACATCATAATCTTGATCGATAAGCTTTTTCATACGCTCTTCGATTGCTGCCATGTCGTCTAGTGTAAACGGACGTGGCATCCAGATGTCATAGTAGAAACCTTCTTCAATGACAGGACCAATGACCATCTTTGCTTCTGGGAACAATTGCTTAACAGCATGACCCACTAAATGCGCGCAAGAGTGACGAATAATTTCAACGCCTTCTTGATCTTTAGGCGTGATAATTTGAACTGTTGCATCTTCCGTGATTAAATCAGATGCATCAACCAAGCGATCGTTCACACGACCAGCAACGGTATTTTTTGCAAGACCAGGACCAATGCTAAGGGCAACGTCCATCACAGATACGGCGTGATCAAACTGTTTTTGATCGCCATTTGGCAAAGTAATAATTGGCATATAAAAATCCTTAAGGAGTGATGCCCCGTACCATGGAGCATGTCACCGCGAGATTATGATCGAGCGAAGCTCAAAAGATAAAATCGGTGGAACAATCATAAAAGTGCGAAAATTTTACACCCCTCGCACGTTTTAATAAACCTTTTATGTTTTTTTTTAAACTTTTTTGAAAAAAACAATTCAAATAAGCTTTTATATATTGAGTTTATATTTCAGATCGTAAATTGTCCTATGCATAAATTACAGAATCACATGCACATAACAGAACAATTTCATTCAACATGCCATAATCTTTAGATAAATCATTTAACACTTCATATAGATAACCTTTTACATTGATTGAATACATTGATCAAAATCTTACCCACTGAATAAAAATAGGCAGGTAATATGCGCACAGAAAAACTCATTCCATGGAACACACTCGAAATATTAAAACCCACTTATGCGTTTTCTTCCAATGTCGATTTAGTCGTTCTCAAACTCCCTGATGACGATCCTGAACAAGTGGTTGTCATGTATGGACGCTGTCAGCATCGTGGTGCACTCATGTCTGATGCACATATCCATGACAATAAAATTGTCTGTGGATTACATGGCTCACATTACATCTATAAAACAGGAATAAATCCGAGATATATCAATAAAAATTTACAAAAATTCAAGGCTTGGATAGAAGATGGTTTTGTCTGTGTTGATGCTGAAGAAATTGCCGCTTGGGAAGTCAAAAATCCACAAAAATATCAGCGAGATCAATATCAAGGTCTCTATGCAGATTCACAAAGTGGTCCTGAAGAACCAAACAATAAACTGATTTTAGAACTTGCACGTAATGGTCTTAAAAAATTTGGACACCATGGTCCAACAGCATCGATGGGTGTGCCATTTGATCAAGTCCCTAAATGGGATGATATTCAATTGGTCACAGCACAACTTTGGAAAGTTCCATTACTGGATGATGCACCTGTAGCAACAGAAGTCATTATTGGCAAAAATGCCAAAAAGCCATTAAAACTGGATATTCCTATTTTTGTATCGGACATGAGTTTCGGCGCACTGTCTCAAGAAGCCAAAATCGCTTTAGCGCAAGGTGCTGAACTTTCAGGTACAGGCATCTGCTCTGGTGAAGGCGGTATGCTGGCAGAAGAACAAGCAGCAAATTCACGTTATTTTTATGAGTTAGCCTCGGGTCGTTTTGGTTATGACATTGAGAAAGTCAAAAAATGTCAGGCTTTTCATTTCAAAGGTGGTCAAGCGGCGAAAACCGGAACTGGTGGTCACTTACCAGGTGAAAAGGTCAAAGGAAAAATTGCTGAAGTTCGCCATTTACCAGAAGGTCAAGCGGCCATTTCACCATCGACTTTCCCTGATTGGACAGAACTTTCACAATACAAAGACTTCGCTAACTATGTTCGTGAAGAAACAGGAGGCATTCCGATTGGCTATAAACTCTCAGCACAGCATATTGAGCGTGATATTGATGCAGCCTTAAGTATTGGTGTGGACTACATTATTTTAGATGGTCGTGGTGGAGGCACTGGTGCTGCTCCAACACTGTTCCGAGATAATATTTCCGTACCTACCATTCCCGCCCTTGCCCGTGCACGTCGCCATTTAGATCGTTTGGGTCGCTCAGATATTAGTTTGGTCATCACAGGTGGTTTGCGTGTCCCTGCCGACTTTATTAAAGCACTGGCTTTAGGTGCAGATGCCATTGCCATTTCAAACTCAGCGATGCAAGCTATTGGCTGTTTAGGCATGCGTGCGTGTCAAACCAATGATTGTCCTGTCGGTGTTGCAACACAGCAAGATCATTTACGTCGTCGTCTGGAAATTGATAAATCTGCACAGCAGTTACACAATTTCTTAAGTGCATCAATCGAGTTGATGCAAGTTATGGCACGTGCTTGTGGTCACCATCATTTAAATCAATTTAGCATTGATGATCTGACCACTTGGAAAAAAGAAATGCATCAACTTACAGGTATTCATTACGGCGGTATTTTATAAACAACATAGGGAATAAAGGATTCGTCATTTATTCCCTAAAATTTTCCCATACTTGAAAAGTGCATTGAGATAATTCCACTTCTGAAGACTGATGTTGATAAAGATAGCTATGTGAAAACTGAGGAATCACACTTTCACTTTGTGACGGTCTGACAAAAACATAGTCATCTCGATGGATCGGGTAATCTCTCGATATACAAACGAGCTCTTGATTGGTACTACGACCATACAGCAAATGAGGACGTGTTTTGGGCGGATAAACATATTGGCCCATCCAATAACCGCCATAAATAAACACCGCTTGTTGATGATGCAATCCTTTGAATGGATTTAGCCAAGGCATGCTCGGCATTTCTACCGCATCTAAAACTTTTAATACTGGCGCTGCAATAAATAAACAAGGTTGAAGATTCTTTAAATATTGACTATCAAAATCACTGGGTTTGAATAACATTGACCCAAAAGATAGGTCATTACACACACTATCTTTCACATGAAATTCAAAAGTTGGACTGCCACCACCATTGAAACATAATTGGTCATGCCACAGATCTGCATGATGGGTTTTTAAATGATCTATATAATCTGCATAAATCTGTTGAGATTCTTCATACGCACGTTCCGTTTTTTTAATGATGCTCGGTACTTTAGTGACATGCGCGTCGTAGCCCATAAGTCCTGTGAGTTCAAGCAGATCCGAATGCTGTCGAATGTAGTTAAGTAGCTGATCAAACTCAGAGATGGTTCGAACGCCACCCCGATGCAGTCCCACATCAATTTCAATATTGACTCGCAACTTTACATCAATTGTCTTTGCCAGTTCAACGTATTGTTTTAATCGCTCAATATGGTCAATGAGCCAATGCAGCTGATTATTTTTAATTTCAATATGTTGCTGATAAATTTGCTGATAAAATTGCTCCACGGCTTTTATTGGCATGGGCTTACCAAAAAGTAAATCTGACTGATCAAAAGCCTCAAACATCTGTGACAAATGCGCAATATGAAAGACCATAAAACGTCTGCAATTGAAGTCACAACTGAGTTTTTTTAACAAGGACATACACGCCAAAGATTTGACTACTAATCGTGCTTGAAGATGGGGTGCCGTTTTTAACTGTTGCTGGACATACGCAATATTCTGATCTAGTCGTGATGAGTCGATGATCAGTTGGGGAGTGCCTGTCCCTTGCTGTTTTAAATCACGATTGAGTTGTTGAAAAAAATCATTCATCTCAGCGCCTCTAAATCTTTGCCATCATCAAATGTTCTAAATATGGATTTAGAAATTTCTTCTGTGGATCTACAGCAGCACCAATCTCAATAAAGTCATTCCATTTGGGATATAAGGCTTTCAGTTGTCTTTGATTGAGCTGATGCATTTTGGCCCAGTGTGGACGTCCATGATATTTCTGGAAAATGGGTTCTATCAAATCAAAAACTTTGCGTGGTGATTGCTTAAAATATTGATGCACTGAAATTGAAATACTGTCCTGCTGATAAAAAGGGCTCAACCAAATATCATCCCCTTTCACCACTCTCAATTCGATAGGAAAAAATGAATTGATCTTAAACTTCTTGAAAGTGGCAATGACTTCTTTGACACATTCGATACCATGCTCAATGGGAATCTGATACTCCATCTCATTAAACTTGGTATCACGAGGTGAAGCAAAAATTTCACTCGACCAATTCACAAACTCGGTCGGTTTGACAAATACACCCACCAAGTTCTGTAAATACCCAGTCAAAAAAGGCATTTTTTGCGATATTTCACAGCACCATTTCAGTAATTGATCTTCTGAAGGCTTAGATTCAACTCGTGGTCGAATTTCATCTTCTGTGAGATCTAAAGTTTTCAACATCAATTGATTCGTATAAGGAAAAATAAAGTATTCCAAATGTCGATGCGTTTTCATTAACGCTGTAAATTGATCCAGACTCTCCTGTACAGGTGCAAGTTGAATCCTTTCTTTTAATTTATATTTGGCACGATTCTGCATGGTGATTTTGGTCAAAATTCCCAAGCTACCCAGTGCCACCCTCCCCGCATGAAAGATATCGATATTTTCATTCCTTGAACATTGGATCAATTCTCCATTGGCTTTTAACAACTCAAACCCTTCGACATATGCTGAAAGACACTGTAAATCTGCTCCAGTCCCATGCGTTCCTGTAGAGATTGCGCCTGCCAAACTTTGCTGATCAATATCACCTTGATTGATCAATGCCTGATCATAAGGTTGAAGATAAGCACCCAAATCATACAAACGAATCCCAGCGCCTAAAGTACTTTGGCATGTCGTCTGATCTACATGATGTACATTGGAAAATCGATCCAAAGAAATCAGGGTTTCATTGGTTTGAACCAACGGTGTAAAAGAATGTCCTGCACCAACGACTCGAATTTTTTCATGTTCAGCAACCATCGTTTGTAACTGTTCTAGATCATTTGGAGTCACAATTTTCTTTGGCTGTGATTGGCAGTAACCCGACCAGTTTGACCATCCATGATCTGGATTTAGATTCATATTGCGTACTCCATTACTGCACTCTTATTGGCACTATCTTGATACAGATCTGTGTTTTGTTGTTTTATTTCGCAACTGATGCTGAGATTGCCTGATCACTAAGCTATTCCGTGGCTTAGCATCTGTCATTATGATGATTTTTTATCTCAAATTAGAATGTAACCTATTTTTAATTTAATGGTATAGATTGTTCTGTCATAAATACTCAAAGTATCAAATTGAACCATAAATCATAAAATTGAAATTATTTGATTATTCTCGTGATTAAAAAACATGTCTGAGCTCGACTAAAGGATAAATGTAATGTATTCATTTTTTGCATATCTTTTATGCAGGATTATAAAAATGAAGATGGATTGGAAAAAATGAATTTAAGCCCGTACGACGAATTGCCAAGAACTCCCGCTAATTTTGTCGCACTTTCACCATTACGTTATCTTGAACGCGCTGCTTATATTTACCCAGATCAGGATGCGATGATTCATGGTGCTCGACGCATTTCATGGCGTGAAAAATATAATCGTTGTCGTCAATTTGCCCATCAATTACAAAATCTAGGTGTTGGCAAAAATGATACCGTTTCAGTTCTGCTTCCAAACGTACCTGCCATGCTTGAAGCGCACTTTGCTGTACCAATGGCAGGCGCTGTACTCAACACCTTAAACACTCGCTTAGATGCAAAAACATTGGCATTCATGCTTGAGCATTCTGAAGCTAAAGTTCTTTTGGTTGACCCTGAATTTGCAGTTTTAGCCAAAGAAGCATTGCAACAGGTCTCGCAAGAAATTTACGTGATTGATGTAGCAGATGCCGAATATGAAGGCAATGCCACTGCACAATCCATTGGAAAGATTGAATACGAAGAATGGCTCAAAAATGGTGATGCAAACTTTGAATGGCATTTACCTCAAGATGAATGGGATGCCATTAGCTTAAGTTATACCTCTGGGACGACTGGCAACCCTAAGGGTGTGGTTTACCATCACCGTGGGGCTTATATCAACGCCGCCAGTAACATCATTGCCTGTGGGATGACGCCTCGTGCGACCTATCTTTGGACATTGCCACTGTTCCACTGCAATGGTTGGTGTTTTGGTTGGACCATGGCAGCCAATGGTGGTACCAACATCTGCTTACGTAAGGTCGATCCTGAACTCATTTTTAAATTAATTTCAGAACATAAAGTCGATTATTTCTGCGGCGCGCCAATCGTACTGTCGATGATGATCAACACACCTGAAGAAAAAAGAAAACCGATTGAACACCGTGTTGAAGTGATGGTCGCAGGCGCTGCACCTCCCGCTGCCATTATTGAAGGTATGCGTAATTTGGGAATCAATGTGACTCATGTTTATGGCTTGACAGAGACTTATGGCCCATCAGCATTGTGTGCATCGCAAGCAGGTTGGTCTGATCTTTCTATTCAAGAACAAGCACAGTTACATTCCCGTCAAGGTGTGCCTTATCCGCTTCAAGATGGTATGAAAGTGATCGACCCTGAAACCATGGAACCAGTTCCGCATGACGGACAAACCATGGGCGAAATCATGTTCCGTGGCAACATTGTCATGAAAGGTTATTTGAAAAATAAAGAAGCCACTGAAGAAGCCTTTGCAGGTGGATGGTTCCATACTGGCGACCTCGCTGTCAGCCAACCTGATGGCTACGCCAAAATTACTGATCGCTCTAAAGACGTGATTATTTCAGGTGGGGAAAATATTTCTTCACTTGAAGTTGAAGAAATTCTGTATCAGCACCCTGCTGTTCTGACTGCTGCTGTGGTTGCAAAACCCGACCCACGTTGGCAAGAAGTGCCTTGTGCTTTTATTGAGCTTAAAGAAGGTAAAACTGCAAGCCCTGAAGAAATTATTGAATTCTGTAAACAACATTTAGCACGATTCAAAGTGCCTAAAGATGTCGTGATTACTGAAATTCCAAAAACATCGACAGGTAAACTACAAAAATTCATATTAAGAGATTGGGCGAAAGAACGTTCCGTAGGCGAATTTAGTTAACGCTAAGAGTGTTTCATTAAAGATAAAAAACGATCTTTAAAGGTCGTTTTTTATTATGTTTTAATCTGTCTCAACAGAAAGATTTAAGGCACAAAAATTAAAGCGCAGAAAATTCACGACTGATCACAATTGCTTGCTGACAAATCCCTTCCGCTTGACGTTGCTGTTGAAAAACTTTTGGCGTCATCACATCGAAGTGATCGAAGAAACTAATCTCTTGATTATTGATATCGTAAACTAAAGAGTGATTGCCAACGCCATCCAAAAGGTCGTAATACACAATCACCCAATGCCCAGTTTCAATGGCATGTTGAATGTCTGCATAGCTAAGCGGTTCATGAATCGGAATCTGTAACCGTTCGGCATCACGATAGCTTGGTAATTCTCTTGGGTCTTTATGCAAATCATCTTCTGTATAAAAAGCGACTTTAAAACCCATTTTCTTAAGACCAACCGCCAATCCGATGGTAAATGTTCCATTTTCAGGATCATAGTTACAGACATTTGCGAGATCTTGAATATCAAGCTCAATATCACAATGTTGCAGGATCATCCATACGGCATACAAACCACAATTGGCATTTAAGTTTTGCAGTTGTTCTGGGATTTCTAAGCCCATAATATAATGCTCATTTCTCAGTTAAAACGTAGAAGTAAAATAAAAACAGCGACATAACGTCGCTGTTTTAACAATAACAATCAATTAAGAATTTTCAGAAATAAGCGCTACTTGCTGAACATAATTGGTGAGTCCTTGCTTAGACTCAGCAATCGCATCTTCACCCAAGTTTTTCTGAATATCACGTTGTACACGCAAAATATGCTGACGGATCGCATGATGTTCAGCTGCCTTATGCATTTTCATGAATTCTTTAATCGCAGGGTCACCTTGAGCGATCATACGATCGACCCAACGTAATAATTGCGCTTGCTTTTTTAGTCCTTGTTGAGGAGTTAAATAAGACAAAATCATGGTTTCGTCTTCATTACGAAGCAACTTGCCAATACGTAAGAATTGGCGACGACGTGCTTCGTGTGAAGTAATGAGTTGCACATCTAAAAGTGCTTCAATTAAACGTTCTTCCACTGGAAGTTGTTCAATTTTCTTTTTCGGCAACTCTGCGAGTTGCGAACCTAAAGCAGCCATGCGTTGCACAGCTTTCTTTTGTTCGGTTTTGCTTGCACGTCCTTCTAAAGATTCAAAATCATCTTCAGTAAAACGTTGCGTTCGACGTGCCACGATTATTCTGCCTCGTAAAATTTTGCTGCGAATAATGCTTGAATTTCAGATAAAGCTTTCTCTTCATCTGCGCCATCAAGCACTAAACGTAAAGTTGTACCCTTGCCTGCACCGAGCATCAGCAATGACATAATATTTTTCGCATCAACAAGCTTATCGCCCTTCCCAATTTTAATCGATGAACGAAATTTGGTTGTGACTTCGATGAGCTTTCCAGATGCCCGCGCATGTAATCCTAATTTGTTAATTACGTCAACAGTTGTGTCAATCATGACCAGTGCTTCATTTCTCTGTGCAAGACTTGAATAGACCATTTTGCCTCAAGCGCTTTTTTTAGTCTATCCACAATATATACGGAGCGATGCTGCCCACCCGTACATCCAATAGATACCGTTATATAATGTCGGTGACCTTCTGCGAAAGCAGGTAACCATTTTTCTAAAAAAACATACAGATCTTGAAACATCTCATTGGTTTGATTTTGAGATGCCAAGAAATTTTGAACAGGCTCATCTAAACCGGAGTATTTCCGAAGTTCTAAATCCCAATGTGGATTGGGCAAATGTCGAACATCAAAGACAAAATCTGTATCCAGCGGAATGCCGTGTTTATAGCCGAAAGACTGTAAAATCACAATCAGATTATCGACCTGTCCAAGCTTAGATAATAATGTATCTTTTAAGTCATGAACACTTTTATCAGAAGTATCTATATGTACTGTGGCTTTGAGTTGAATCGGAAGCAACAGTTGTTTTTCTTCTTGAATACATTCATTTAAACTTTTAAAGCGATTGGCAAGCGGATGCGGTCGACGCGACGAACTAAAGCGAGCAATGAGCTCTTGATCTTTGGTCGTCAGATAAATGACATCCACTTCACCATGATTTTGTAATTGGTGAAAAACCTGATCAAATTCTTGCAGATCAGCACGTGTACTTCGTACATCAACCCCCAAGGCCAACAATTCTAAATTATTTTCTTGATCTAGTTTTCCGACAATTTCAGGGAGCAATGCTAAAGGCAAATTATCAATACAGTAATAACCTAGATCCTCAAGTACCTGCAATGCAGATGACTTACCTGAACCTGATTGTCCTGTAACGATCAATATGCGTTTCATAGCACTCCCCCAATTTATATTTTAATACTCTAAAACGTGTGCTCTAGAATACTATTAAGTTTCAGTAAATCAACGCCACTCAAACTTTAAATAGCTTTTAAACTACGAACGCCACTTGAATATTATCAATTAAGCGTGTTTTACCTAATTTCGCCGCCACAAATATAACCACATCTTGATCAAATTGATCAATCGTTTGTAGCATTGGTGTGCGCGCTTCTACATAGTCAATTTCAAAGCCGTTCGCAACTAAATCTGCTTTAATATTCGCAATAACATCTGCCAAAGCTTGACCTGCTTTTAATTCGGCTTCAGCATTTTTCAAAGCTTTATAAATCGCTGGTGCTGTTTGACGCTGTTCATCGGACAAATAACCATTGCGTGAACTTAAAGCAAGACCGTCTTCCGCACGAGTAATGGGTACACCAATCACTTCAATTGGCATATTCAAATCTGCAACCATCTGTTTAATCACGGCCAATTGCTGATAATCTTTTTGACCAAAGAATGCAAAATTTGGTTGTACGATATTAAACAATTTGGTCACAATCACAGCCACGCCATCAAAATGACCTGGTCGCTGTGCGCCACACAAATCATTGGTGATATCGCTTACGCTGATATTGGTTAAACGTGACTGACCACCATACATTTGCTCAACAGACGGTGCAAACACAATGTCACATCCAACTTCAGCTAGGAGCTGACTGTCTTGATCCAAAGTTCGAGGATAACTATCGAAATCCTCGTTTGGACCAAACTGAATTGGATTCACGAAAATACTGACAACAACGACATCGCATAAGTTTCGTGCTTCACGAACCAGATTTAAATGACCTTCGTGTAGATTACCCATCGTTGGTACGAAGCCAATCGTCTTTCGCGAACTACGCGCTTTACTTAATGATGCAGATAAACCTTGGATCGTTGTTTCAGTTTTCATTTTTTACAGCTCAGCTTGATACATTTCGACGAGTTACAGTTCAACTTGGAACGTATGTTCTTTCGCAGGGAAGGATTTGTCTTGAACAGCAAGATGATATGCTTTAAAGGCATCCATAATTGCAGTTTCGCCAGATTGCTCTTTCATAAAGTTACGTACAAAACGAGCAACACGTCCAAATGTCAGACCTAACATGTCTTGAACCACCAAGACTTGTCCATCTGTCTCTGCACCCGCGCCAATACCAATCACAGGAACATTTGGAAATAACGCACTAATTTCTTGACCTAACTGTGCTGGAACACATTCAAGCAATAAAATAGCAGCACCTGCTTCAACCACAGCTTTACAGTCTGCAATCAATTGATCTGCCGCAGAACGGGTCTTGGCTTGAAGTTTATAACCACCAAACACATGCACAGACTGCGGTGTTAAACCCAAGTGAATACAAACCGGAATACCGTTTCGAGTGAGTACTTCAACGGTTTCACTGAGCCATGCACCACCTTCCATCTTGACCATTTGAGCGCCAGCTTGCATCACAGTACGTGCGTTTATTAGAGCATCATTTAAAGTGGCATAGCTCATGAATGGCAAATCAGTCATGATAAATGAATGTTGATTCCCACGACGTACAACACTGGTGTGATATGCCATATCTGCAACAGTCACAGGCAATGTTGAATCATGACCTTGTACTGTCATACCCAGCGAATCACCGATAAGAATACTATCAATTTCAGCAATTTCCATTGCTTTTGCCATGCTTGCATCATAACAAGTCAAGCAAGAAAACTTGCGACCTTGTTGTTTGAATTGTCTTAAATCGCTCAGACTAATCATGAAGATGTCCTCTAAATCAGTTCCTTAGAACATGCTTAAATTAAATATTGACCCAAGATTCATCTGCGAGCACAGTCAATGTCGTGTGCTTGAGTACGTCAGAATCTTTGATTTGCTGACCATTTACTTGTAATGAAGCATCTAAATCCAACAAAGGCACTAATACAAAATCTCGCTCCATCATACCGACATGCGGTACAGTGAGACGTTCATTTTGAATGTTTTCCTCTCCATATAAAATCAAATCGAGATCCAAAGTACGTTCGCCCCAATGGCGCAAACGTACTCGACCCGATTCATTTTCTATTTTTTGTAATTCATCCAATAATGCAAGTGGAGCTAAAGCTGTGACCAACTGAGCGACAGCATTAAAATAATACGGCTGATCTTGAGGTCCCATAGGCGGACTTCGATACAGCTTTGATACTTTTACTGCACCAAATTGTTTAAGCTGTTGAACAGCATCAGCTAAAAGTTGCTTTGAGTCGCCCAAATTGCTTCCCAATCCAATATACGTCACTGTGCTCATTGTGTTGGACCAAAAACCACTTTTTTCAAATCACGTTGAACACGTTTACGTTTCAATATTGGATGATCTGCATGGATGTCACCAGAAGCTGTCTGACTCTCAATACTTGCGACTTTACGTGCTTCAAAACCAGTATTGTTTGGCTTGCTTCGTGAACGTCGGCTACGAGACTCAGACTCTTTAACCAAAGGTTCAATACGAGCAGAGCTTTGAGTTTCAGCTGGCTCTTCTACTGACGCAGTTTTACGACGACTCTTGTTGCGTTGGCGGTTATATTGACCAATGGCACGCTCTCTTTCATCCAAAGACATGTTCTGGTAAGTTTCCCACCATGTCCCCATGCCTTGTGTCGTTTCATCACCTGATTTTTCACGCAACAACATAAAGTCAAAACCTGCACGGAAACGTGCATGTCCAGACAATGCTTCAATCTGTTGCGGTTTTGGATTGAGCAAACGCGTTTGCATTTCCCAAACTTCACGGATAAATGTTTCAGCAAAACGCGGAATAATGGTACGTGTTGCTTGGCGTTTTAATACATCCAAACCTGCTTGAGCACGAGCTTCAGCAGCAACCATGCCTTTAGCTGCATAAAACTCACAACGCTCTAAAAATGGTTTCCACAACAAAACTGCATAGAAAAATGCAGGATTGATGGTCTTACCTATTTGTATGCGCTGATCTGTATTACTTGCAGCACGCTCGATAAAATCTGAAATCTGCGGTGGAATTTCTGCAAAAAGCTGTTTCCAGATACCAAATTCAATCAACATTGGCATCACACGTTGCAGATGCCCCATGGTAAACAATTTTTGTGATTCGTCGTATAAACGATGTGGTGAAACATCACGTAATAGCATCGTCAATTCAGCAGAAAACACTTCTAAAATTTCAGGCGCAATGTTGAAATTCAGCTTGGCTGCAAAACGTAAAGTTCGCAGCATCCGTACAGGATCTTCTTCAAAACGAAGCTGTGGATCGCCTAATAGACGCAATGTCTTGGTCTTAATATCATCTACAGCATTACAAAAATCTAAGACAATGCCTTTACGAGGTTGATAGTACATCGCATTAATCGAGAAATCTCGACGTGCAAAATCTTGTTCGATGGTGCCCCAATTATTATCACGCAGAATCATACCTGCAGCAGAAGTGACTGCTTTTTTGGGTGGTGCTCTAAATGTAGCGACCTCAATTAACTCTCTGCCAGAATAGACATGAGCAAGCTCGAAGCGTCGTCCGATAATACGACAACGGCGACCAAATACTTCTTTTATTTGTGATGGAGTTGCATTGGTAACGGCGTCGAAATCCTTTGGGGTCAACCCAAGCATTAAGTCACGCACACCACCGCCAACTATATAAGCCTCATAGCCAGCTTTATTTAATGAATCAATAACATCTAAAATGGAAGAAGGTAATTGAGTGGTGGATAATCCACACTTTGACGCGCGCAAAGTTTGCAAAAGACGCTGTCTCCTACGTCAAGACGTAAAAATCATAATTATGCTAATCATAGCTCTAACACAATCAAAGGGCAATTTGATTATATTAATCTTCAGTCTATTTTTTTCATATTTTCTACAAGAAAAAACGAAATCAAAGCATGGTCTTTTGCAACGCAACCATTTCAATTTATATGATGATTTACAAGCTCAAACGATCTTTGTTCTTTTCAACCAACTTCGGTCCAATGCCTTTGACGTTCTGTAAATCTTCAACCGATTTGAAATTTCCATTTTGTTGACGGTATTCAATAATGTCTTGCGCTTTCTTGAGCCCTACCCCACTGAGTTGTTGAAGCTCGGACACACTCGCTGAATTTAAACGAATTTTACCTGAAAGTGATGCATTAGACGCTGATGTACTGGTATTTTTACTCTGCACAGTCGGTCGAGATAAGTAATGATTTGGATCATTCATTTTCAGCTTTTGATCTTGAGCAGCTTGTTCAGCTTTCCACTTTAAATAAGCTTGATCAAATTTTTCGGCATGCGATGGGATCGAGAGACTTAAAAATAAGCCAACAACGCTATAGAGAGAGCATTTTAAAATTAAGTTATTCATGTTTAACCTGACGATTGTTTTTTATTTCTAATGAATGAAGTTTAGATTGTTGTTTTAAATAACACTTCGCTTGATCCCAAAGTTGATCCATTTCCTGCAAACTCATATTTTCTATGGATTTATTTTGCAGTACTGCTTGATCTTCAATAAAAGCAAACCGTGTTTTAAATTTGTGGATGGTGCTGAGCAATGCCATCTCACTTGAAAGACCAAGTTTACGTCCAACATTGATTAATGAAAATAAACAATCACCAAATTCATCCTGCATTTCATCGGAATTTTGATGAAGCATCGCTTCATTGAACTCATTTAACTCTTCTTCTAATTTCTGATACGCATCTTGAACAGATTCAAAATCAAATCCTACTTTTGCGACATTTTTTTGAATCTCTTCGGCCTGAATCAGTGCTGGTCCATGTTTTACATCATCCAATCGTGATCTCTGTTTTCCAATTTTTTCTTTGGTTTTAATATCTTTCCATAGTTCTGACACCTGATCGACATCTAGTTCTTTAAATTTCTCAGATTCGAAAACATGAGGATGACGACGAATCAATTTTTCAGAAATACTATCGACCACATCTTGAAAATCGAATGCACCTTGTTCGCTATACATTTGCGCTTGAAAGACCACTTGTAGCAATAAATCTCCAAGTTCTTCTTTGACATGATCAGTATCTCCAGCTCTGACTGCTGCTTCAACCTCATAGGCTTCTTCAATGGCAAATCGAGTTAATGACTCAGGAGTTTGCTGCTGATCCCAGGGACATTTTTCTCTTAATTCTTGCATGATATTTAATAACTTTTGCATGAAAATATTCCTCTTAAAATCTGCACAAAACCGAATGACGACTTGAAACCCATGTCCAATGTATGATGAACTGCTCAACATATAAACAATTCAAAAATGAATAACACACAAGGATTTGTAATGACGAAGAGTATTTTTATTAGTGGCGCAGCACAAGGGATTGGTGAAGCAGTTGCACGATTATTTTATCAACATGGATATAAAGTCGGCATCTATGATATTAACGTGAAACAAGCCAAAGCGCTGGCACTTCAGTTGGGCTCAAATGCCCGTGGTGGCACTTTAGATGTGACTAGTTATCGTCAATGGGAAAAAGCATTAGAAGATTTTGCAAACTTTGCTGGGGAAATCAATATATTGGTCAATAATGCAGGTATCTTGTACTCAGGTTATTTTGAAAATACTGATATTCAGTCACATCATCGTACCATCAACATTAATGTGAATGGCGTTCTGAACGGATGTCATGCTGCTTTTCCCTATTTAAAACAAGCCTCTTTTGCACGTGTGATTAACTTATCTTCTGCTTCTGCTATTTATGGACAAGCTGACTTAGTGTCTTATTCGGCAAGTAAATTTGCAGTACGTGGTATTACTGAAGGGTTAGATATTGAATGGCAAAAACATGGAATTCGTGTACTCGATGTGATGCCTCTATTCGTTCAAACTGCTATGGTCAAAGATATGGATGCAGGCACCATTCAAAACATGGGTGTACAACTTACACCGCAGAATGTTGCATTTGAAATATTAAAATGCGTACAGGCAAAAAATAATTTCCTCACCCCAACACATCGACCAGTTGGCTTTAAAGCCAATGCAATGTTTCAGCTCTCAAAACTCAGTCCTCAATTTATTAACCGAGTGAGCAATCTATTTTTAAGTCGAAGAAAAAACTAGTTGATAGGTGTGCCTGTCAATTCAGGCATTTTTTACTGTTTAAACAGCGACTTCAATCGATTCAATTGCGCTTTGTCTATGACTTGAACTGAAGATATGCTATCTCGCAAAGGACTTTGAAAGCGCACATGATCTCCAGGTCGAGTCGGAATGACTTCACCAAGAACTAAGGATTGATCGAGACGGGCAATGGTGAACTGTGAATTATGCTCAACAACAGTTGCATTCCAAATGGGTAACATCACATCCAGATCATTGATTTTTTCAGTTCTGAATACTTTAATTTTCATACCTTTGGCCAAGTGGCGACCCGCACTTGGTATCATGATATTTCTTGGACTTGAAGCTAAAACCGCTAAGTCAATTTCCTTAAAATTTACATGATCTTTAAAGTCTTTCCCCAATTTGCTCAGAGCCAATTGAAGCAATTCATCTTTCACATCATCTGAGTTATTTAACTTCACCACTCTAATCTCATTTCTATGAGCTGAATGATGACTATTCATACTGTTGCCATATTTGATCGCCGCATTGCTAGAGTAAATCACTTGCCCAGAATGATGAAGCATCTCAGCCAATACTTCCAAGTGCATAACACGTTGAGATTTTTTAAAAAACATCCCCCCTTCTTGCTCATAATCGTTGAATGGCATCAATGTTAATCGAATAGAGTAAGGTGTAAATTCGTCCATTTGAGTATATGGCTTCGAAACAAGAGATACATTTTTTGCGACTAATCGAGTTGAATTCAGTTGCTTGTTGTATTTTGGAACAGTAAAACTGGCTTGATCGGTTAACCCATCATTAAAATACTGCTCAACAAGATCTGCAGACTCTCCTTGATATGTGAGCACATCTACAATAGGCACTTTAATTTTATGACCCGAGTTTTCTTTCTTCATTGAAGTTTTCAAAAAAGATGTAGATTTCAAATCTCTAGTTAGAGGAATTGCGACTGCATATTGAGGAGTTGAGTGTACCACTCGAATCATGTCCCCTTGACTGCCTCTGAGCTCATCTTCAGTTCCTATTCCTCCCTCTAAACCTCGGTCAAGAATCACAAATGATTTCCACTGACCAATCTTGCTTGTTTCTATTTTCTGGTAATTCAATTGTGGTCGTGAAATATCCGTCAAACTTTTCGTTAACTTCAGAAAGCTGGTTTGAAATGTTTGTTGAATCAACTTTTTGGTTTCTAAGCTGTTTAAAGCTTCGGCATCAACCACAATTTTATTTGTTTGAGCTGCTCTATTTCGATAAACAACTTCACCATTCGATGCATCTGTGAGTTTTAGGCTTAAAGTTAAAGGTAAAGTAATTTCTACTTCTTTATTTTTCCTAGAAATCAGTTCATCTGCCCGAATGACTTCCAAATCGGCGACATACGTCGGTGCATTGTCTATTTCATTTTCTGAATCGACAATTCGATGTTGTATAAATGCTTGTTTTAAATATGTTCTAAAAACTTCTTCTACTTTTTTTTGGGTTTCATCGAATGAAATGGCTTGCTTAAAATCACATACCACAGAGGCATCATTCATCTTATATTCTTTTAAATTAGAACGACATGCTTGATTCATGCTGATAATTTCCCGTGCAGGGAAAATTTGAATTTCAGCATGTGCTGTTTTCAGCGAATAGAGTGCGATGACCAGACATAAAAATTTCTTCTGAATATGCATATTCCCCCCAGACAGCTCAAGCCGCAGTACTTTTTACGCCATCTCAAAAAAAGCACCCTATGTTTTTAATCAAATTCGCTATAAAACCATTGTGCTGTGAAAATAATTTTTTGAATTCCAGTGTTTGCTTTGACATGTTTAAAATCATTTTTGGAATTGCCAGATAGCAAAACTATGTCATTGTGCTCACTCATGCATTGGGCTTTAGAAATTTTATAAATATCCCAAAACTTTATACATACACATCACCCATACAATTTTTTAAAAACAAAAAAAAGTATTGGAAAATATAATTTCCCAACAAATAAACAAGCACTTTTCATCTTAAAGTTAACAAAAAAACACAATAAAAACAATGTTATAATTATTTTAACTCTCTATTAATTATTTTTTAATAACAAAAAAAAGAGAGTGAACAATCACTCTCTTTTTGGGATTTTTAAATGCTAATTGCCTTGTACCAATCGTCTTGCGCTAATGATGCCAGGTTGTTGCTCCAATCGAGCTAAAAGCCGAGACAACTGCGCCAAACCTTTAACTTCAATCAGCAGTTTCATGTTGGCAATACCATCAGCTTCCGAGATGGTATTGACCTGACGAATATTAATTTGATCTGAAAAAATCACTTGCGTGAGATCTTTGAGCAAACCACGACGGTCATATGCTTCCACCACAATCTGCACACTTTGACCACGTGTCGGTTGCATTTCCCAATCGGCTTCTACAGCACGTTCAGGCTCTTGCTTAATCATGCGCATGTAATCAGCACAAGCCACTTTATGAATACTCACACCACGATTTAAGGTAATGTATCCTGCAATAGATTCACCATGCACTGGCTGACAGCACTGCGCAATGTGTAATTCCACATTGTCTAAACCATCAATTAAAATACCATGTGCCGACAAAGTATGACTAGCACGTGGGTTTAATGCAGGCTTGAGCACCAATTCAGGCTCATCCTGATCGAGATGCATATGACGATTGACTTGATTAATCAATGAATGAAGACTGATATCTCCGCTCACCAATGCCACCAAAATATCATCCCCTGTTTTCACATTAAAATGTGCACAGTAATCATTAAGATCAATACTTTTAGGATGAATCGCCAATCGAGATAATTCTTTGGTCAAGAGCTCACGCCCCACTTCCAAATTCTTACTACGATCTTGTTGTCTAAACCAATGACGAAGCTTATCTCGCGCACGAGCAGTCTTGATATAACCCAGAGAGTTCACCAACCAATCACGATTTGGCTCACGGTCTTTCTTGGTTAAAATCTCAACTTGTTCACCTGTTTTTAGCGTATAAGTTAGCGGGACATAGCGTTGATTGACACGCGCTGCATAGCACTTGTTACCCACTTCGGTATGTACATGATATGCAAAATCTAAAACTGTAGAATTTCGTGGCAATTCTTTGATATCGCCATCACGACTGAATACATAGATTTTTTCGAAATCTTCAAAATCTTGAAGCTGTTCAAAACCTTCAGTCTCATCTTCATTTGGATGACCGCTATTTTCATTACGTTCTTGATAATGTTCCAAGACAACACGTAATGAATGCAAACGATGATTAAATGAAAAATCGGTCGCTTTACTGCCTTCTTTATAGTTAAAGTGCGAACATACGCCGAGTTCAGCCTCTTCATGCATCTCATGAGTACGGATTTGAATCTCAAGCGATTTATTTTCCGCAATCACTGCGGTATGCAATGAACGGTAACCATTGGCTTTCGGGTTGGTAATATAATCATCAAACTGATGTGGAATATGACGCCAAATTTGATGCACAATGCCCAATGAGTGATAGCACTCAGAAACATCCTTGACCAACACACGTACAGCACGAATATCATAAAGCTGATCAAAGCTTAAGTTCTTGCTTTTCATTTTTCGATAAATCGAATAAATGTGTTTTACACGACCTGAAATTTCAGCCTCTATTCCTTGCTGTCCCAATTCATGCTTGAGCTTATCCACCACAAATTGAATATATTGTTCACGTTCAAGACGCTTTTCATTGAGTAAAGAAGCAATTTCTTTATAACGTTCAGGTGCAAGATAACGGAAAGCCAGATCTTCAAGCTCCCATTTGAGTTGCGCAATGCCTAAACGATGTGCCAATGGTGAATAAATGGTTAATATTTCTCGTGCGACACGCTCTTGACGTTCGCGAGATGACTGCGCCAATTCACGCAGAGAGTAAGTACGTTCTGCCAGCTTGACTAAAACAACACGAACATCTTCCGTCACCGAAATCAGCATTTTATAAATGCCTGTTAAATGCTCACGTTGATTGTTATTAAAGTGATCTTCTAGGCGTTTGTTCTTTTCAATCAGCTCGGACAATTTACCCATCGCCAACGTGCCTTTGACCAGATTGTATACGCTTTCACCAAAGCGTGTCTTAATCTCATCTAAAGTGGTAAATCCTTCACGCACACTACGATACAGCATAGCTGCTGACAAAGTGTCTTCATCTACATGTAAATGCGCAAGAATATCGGCCATACCTAAGCCAGTGGCAAAGGCATTGGTTTTATGGTTGATGGTCGTGGTCAGCTCTTTTTGTAATACGAACTGCGCCACTTCTTCTAATTGTTTAAGCTCAATACCGTCTAAAATAGAACGAGCACGCTCTAGCCAAGTGGCTAATCCTTGTTGCGCTTCAGCGGCATGCTCTACAGTCGTTTCCTCAGATAACTCAGTGAGTCGTCCAGGCAACTGTTCACGAACTGTGACCATACCATTCTCCTTTGAATCTACTCTTCATTTTAAAACGTCTATCTCTAAATTTTTTCAAATAAGGCAATTGATTCGACATGTCCCGTATGGGTAAACATGTCCATGACACCTGCTTTTTTTAATTGATATCCGTTTTTAACTAATATTCCGGCGTCTCTTGCTAATGTAGCAGGATTACAGGATACATAAACAATTTTTTTAGCACCAAAATTAGGCACATAATGCATCACTTCTTCCGCACCAGCACGAGGAGGGTCTATTAATAGTGCATCAAAACCCTCATTTGCCCAAGAATGTTGCGAAAAATCTTTCGTCAAATCTTGCACGTGAAAACTAACATTGGCGATGCTGTTTTTCAGTGCATTTTCTGTACCGCGCTTCACCATGTCTTCGCTACCTTCAACCGCAATTACCTGACCATGACGCCCAACTTCTCGGGCAAGAGGAAGTGAGAAGTTTCCAAGACCACAAAATAGGTCAAGAACCCTTTCTCCTTGGGCTAGATTAAGCAATTCACATGCCAGCTTGACCATCTGAGGGTTCACTGTCGGATTCACTTGAGTAAAATCTGTCGGTTTAAAACCAAACTCCACATCAAACTCATCTAAACGATAGTGCAATCGCATAGGTGCATCTGTATCATCCACGCGATGAAGACTGTCAGCATTCGAAGGTTGTAAATACAACTGCCACCCTCTACTTAACGTAAAATCTTTCAATAGGTTGACATCATTATGCTTCAGTTTGTTGACATGTCGTACTAAAAGCGCAACCTCTTGATCCCCTTTGGCCAGCTCGATATGTCCAATGTCTGACTTAGCTTTAAGACTTTCCAAGCATCGACGAAGCTCTGGTAAAGCTTGATCAAGGTCAGTATCCAAAATTTTACAGGTGGTAATTTCAGTTAAACGATTGCTTTGTGCTTCACGAAAACCCATCAGCAACTTATCTTTATTCGGCAGATAACGAACCCCAATACGTGCTTTATGACGATAATCTTCACGTGTTGAACGTAAGGGTGCGAGCCATTGTTCTGGCTGAATCCCTGCGAAATGTTCCAGATGTGATTTTAAAACATCTTGCTTTAAGCGTATTTGTTCATCTGGCTGAATATGTTGCATATTGCAGCCACCACAAATACCAAAATGCGGACATACTGGGGTAATACGATGCGGGTTGGGATCACCTAGCAATTCAATACAATCTGCTTCTTCTAATTTTTTAGCTTGATGCGTGATCTGCGCTTCAACTGTTTCACCAGGCAAAGCATATCGAATAAAGACTTTTTTACCAGCTTTATCGGCAGGATGCCCTTGATCGGCTGAATAGTGAGCTATCCCTCGCCCTTCATGTGAAAGTCTCTCAACTTTAAAAATAGATCGTGGAAGCTGAGATGGACGAGATGATGCTCTATGTTTCAATGAACTAACCTAATGTTGTTGAGGGGGTTGTGAAAAATCCGAAGACGTAAAATCAGTGTGTTTGCAGCATGTTTGCCAAACTTGCAAAAACTCAGTTTGCTGTGGTTGACCTTGTAAATAATGAATCGTGGCTTGAATCCATAAACGATGATCCTCAGGCAAAATTTGCCCTTTTAACAGTAAGAATCGTAAATAAACCAGCCAAGTATTTAACACATCGGCTTCACAATAGCTGGTCATTTCTAACCATTGCTGATTACGCACATATTCAGGAATTAAGTAACCTGCTTTGCCTCGTTTACCAGGGTAACCCAGCAAATGCGCGATATCGTCTAGTTTTTGGAAATTGCGACCATTAAACATCGCCATCCAGTCCATTAAATCTATATGACGATGGTGATAACGATTCTGGTAGTTATTATAACGCTTTTGCGTATCAATTTCGCCTTGATCGAACAAACTTGGCGCAGACAGACCATGATACATGGCTCTATACAAAATCACAGGTAAATCAAACTGTGATCCGTTCCAACTGACCAGTGTTGGATTTCGCTTATCAAAAATAGATAAGAATTTTTGTAGAATCTCAGCTTCTGAATATTGCTCTTGGCTAAATGAAAAGAGTTTCATTGTGCCTTTTTCATCAATCCATAAACCTGAAATACAGACTATTTCATGTAAAGGCAGACGCTGAAAATCCGTTCCTGACTCCTGACGGCGGAGTTTAGTCAACGCTTGATCAAGATCGGGTTCAGGTAAATCTAAGCCATATAAATGCGCCCCTGATTTAAGATCGGTTAAGGTTTCGATATCGAACACTAAAACAGGAAGACGCATACATAGACTCTTATTAGAATTAATCTTCTACTGAAAATAATCCAGTAGACAGATAACGATCACCACGATCGCAGACAATACACACAATCACAGCATCTGGATTTTCTTCAGCAATTTTAACTGAAGCCCATACTGCCCCACCTGAAGAAGTTCCCGCACTGATTCCTTCTTGGCGTGCCAATTGGCGTGCCGTGCGTTCCGCTTCAATCTGTGGAATATCCATAATACGGTCAACACGAGATGGATCAAAGATGGTTGGCAAATATTCTTTCGGCCAACGACGAATACCTGCAATATTTGAACCTTCAGACGGTTGCAAGCCCACAATTTGAATGTCTGGATTTTGTTCTTTTAAATACTTTGAAATTCCCATAATCGTGCCCGTTGTGCCCATTGAGCTGACGAAATGAGTAATTTTACCGCCTGTTTGTTCCCAAATTTCTGGACCTGTGGTGAGGTAATGTGCTTCTACATTATCAGGATTACCAAATTGATTTAAGACCAGACCTACGCCATCTTTTTGCATTTGTAGTGCCATGTCACGCGCTTCTTCCATATTATTGGCTTCGATCAGTTCAGCACCATAAGCACCCATGGCATCTTTACGCTCTTGACTAGAATTGGCTGGCATAATCAGCTTCATCTTATAGCCACGCATGGCTGCAACCATAGCGAGTGCAATCCCTGTATTACCGCTGGTTGCTTCAATCAGGGTATCACCAGGCTTAATTTCACCACGCTTTTCAGCTTGCATAATCATGTTATACGCAGGGCGATCTTTCACAGAACCTGCTGGATTGTTCCCTTCCAACTTCGCTAATACAGTTGCTTGAGTGTGATTTGCAAGACGTTGTAATCGAACCAACGGGGTTTTACCCACGTAATGGTCTAACAAAAAATCCTCAGCTAAGAAATCAGGTTGTGTGTTACTCATTATATGCACCGATATCGAGGTGGAGCTATTGTATGAAAAAAAGCGGGGTACTGCATCTATTTCAACGGCATTTTATCGAATGTGATTAAAGCGCATTCATTTTTTATAAACCATGCTAATATCCTGTTCATGAGGAATAAGTCGCTAAATACATGTCGAATTTCAACAACAATCTATTCAAGCGTTTAAAACTAAATCATGCTTATGGGCAACTTATTGCCTTGATTTTTGTACCAATCACCATTTTGGCTGCCGTTGGTTCAGTATTGGTTTTGATTGAAACTTCGAACTCTGCAAAGTCTGAACAAAAGTTTGCAGCCAATGCGATTTTAAGCCGTTATAAAAATACTGCTGAAGATTTGGTCCGACTACTTGATACATCGCCCAATGAAAAAGATCGTGCCAGAAGTATTTTGCAAAACGTTTTCAATGAAAAAAATTTAGTTGCTGTCAAAATTCTGGATGAACAGCAGCGCCACCTCATTAGTTTAGGTTATCAAAGCGAGTCAAAATGGCCTGTTTTGCCTTTAAAAACTTTAGCTTTCGGTCCAATTCCAAATAAAACCAATAGCATTTACGGTATTGCACTACAGTCTCATAAGGGTCAAAAACGTTGGTTGGTCATCCAGCTAGATAATCAACCCTTAGCCATTTCACAATATCGTGTTTTCATTGTGTTGATTACCACAGGATTGTTAACGCTCCTGCTTTTATTGCTGTGTCTAAATTTCTATTCGCGTCGTTGGATTGCACCCATGTATGAAATTCGGATGCAACTACAGCGTTTAAATGCCGACACGCTCGATCAACACATGGTGATTAACAGTACAGGTGAATTACGTTTACTTCAGCGTGATATTGCCAATGTAGTCAAACGTCTACATTTTAGCTTTTTAGAACTTAAAGAACATACTGAACAAACCGAAGATGATTTACGCCGTACTTTGGATACTTTAGAAGTCCAAAACATCACCTACAAACAAGCACGTGACCAAGCGATTTCATCCAACCAAGCCAAGTCTGTGTTTTTAGCCAATATCAGTCATGAACTCAGAACACCGCTGAATAGTATTGATGGTTTTATTCATCTGCTTTTACGCCAAGACAATTTAAGCAATGATCAAAGACTCTATCTGCAAACCATTCGTAAGTCTTCTGCGCACTTATTGGCACTGATTAATGACGTTTTGGATTTCTCTAAAATTGATGCTGGTAAGCTAGAACTTGAAACCGCACCTTTCGATTTAGAAGAAGCGATTTTTGATGTGATGGATATGCTGTCACCACTGGCTGCGCAAAAACACATTGACATGGCGTTTTATTTTGCCGATACCGTTCCAAAACATGTCGTTGGCGATGCGCTACGCTTCAAACAAGTACTGACCAACCTCATTTCAAACGCGATTAAATTTACCCCAGATGGTGAAATTATTGTTCGTGCTCGTATGGAGCACGATGATATTGGACAATGCCTGCTTCATTTTAGTGTTCAGGACAGTGGTATCGGTTTAAGTGGTACAGATCGTAAACGCTTATTTGAATCCTTCTCGCAAGGTGATGCTTCGGTGACTCGTCAATTTGGCGGTACAGGCTTAGGCCTTGCCATTTCAAAACAATTGGTCAGTCTCATGCATGGTCAAATTGGCTTTGAAGACAACCAAGAAAGAGCGCCTACTGAAAAAGGTTCGACCTTCTGGTTCACCGCAATGTTTAAGGTTGAAGATGAAGAATTTACTCAACCTCAATTTGAAAATATGCACGTGGTGTCTTACTTAGCCCATCCTGCAACAGCCAATGTTTTACGACATTATCTTGAGAACTATGGGGTTCGACATACCGAATGTCAGTCTATTTTGGATTTGTTCAGTCGTTTAAATGCCTTAAAGCTCAATAGCGAGCAGAGCTGGGTCATTGTTGATCATAGTGGTGACACTGAAGCCTTACTCAGAGAAATTCGTGGACGTTATGAAGGTCATTTGGCGGTGTATGGCTATCAAATGACTTTAGATTTAAATATGCTCAATGAATATAAAGCACGACCTTTATATCAACCTTTAAGTCGTACTGCTTTAATCCAGCTTCTTGAAAACCAGCCTATTTTTGAAGCCGAACAGCATGATGATTTTAAAGCGCTCAATTTACATGTATTGGCGGTAGATGATCATTTGCCGAATTTAATTGTGCTTGAAGCGTTACTTGGCGAAATTAATGTCAAGACTACTAAGGCACAAAGTGGTCAAGAAGCACTTCACATTATTCAAGATCGTATTCAACAAGGTTTAGAGCCTTTCGACCTCATCTTTATGGATATTCAAATGCCTGTGATGTCAGGTATTGATACTACGCGGGCAATTCGTTCTCTAGAATCGACTGTCGACAATATGCGGATGCCAATTATTGCCCTAACTGCTCATGCACTCGCAGATGAAAAAGAAAAGTTACTCAAAGTTGGTATGGATGACTATGTGACTAAACCCATTCAAATGGAACAGATTATCCATATTTTGACGCATTGGAGTAGCAATCAATTTATCAGCCCCGTCACCACACAGGAAAAAGTGTCTCGTATTGAAAGCTTGGACAGTTCAATTTTAGATTGGAAACAATGTGTTCAGTTGGCAGCCAACAAAGAAGACCTAGCCCAAGATTTATTGAAAATGTTGGTAGATAGTTTCCCAACTGAACTCAGTGAAATCGAACAGCTCATTGAAATGGAAGATTTCCCGCAGCTTGAACATGTCCTACATCGTTTATATGGTGCGACCCGTTATGTCGGCACACCAAAATTACAACAAGCTACAGGTGAATTTGAACATTTTCTATCAATTTTAAGAAAAGAGCGACGCAAAGCGGACGATCAATTTATTCAAGAAACTTTACAACGATTAGAACAACTGAAAATTGTGATTCATGAAGTAGAACTGGCTGCCAAACAGATATTCAATTAGATTCTGTTTTTTGAATAGCATCATTTCTGTACGTATCTACCAAAGCTCATGGAAAATTGCTCAGTCATTGCTTTGAAGCTTTTAATGCCAATCTGTTCAGATTCAATGTGCATATCAGCTTTTGGTCTGAGTGACATTTTTCTATGACTATGTTTTTCTATGACTTGCATTTCTATGACTATGCTGTCATGAAAGCATTGTGTACACATGCTATTCTAAATGGAAATGGATATCTAAAAAAAGTGGAAGATATGGCCTTGCTACGTATAGAAAAAAATAATGGCATCGTGACGGTGTATTTAAATCGTCCAGACAAACGTAATGCAATGAGTTTTGACTTACTCAAAGAACTGGTTTCTACAGCAAAAAAGATTGCTAAAGATCGAAGTGTTCGTTGCGTGATTTTAACGGGTGAAGCCAATGTCTTTAGTGCAGGTATTGATCTTGCTGACTTAAATAATCCAAAGAATCGTGCCTATGCAGCATGGGAATTAATTAAACCCGGTCAAAGTCTTTTTCAAAAAGCATTTCTCATTTGGCAAGAACTGCCTGTTCCAGTGATTGCAGCGATCGAAGGCTTCTGCTTTGGCGCAGGGATGCAACTCGCTTTGGCAGCGGATATTCGAATTGCACATCCAGACACAAAGATGTCAATTATGGAAAGCCGTTGGGGGCTTGTGCCAGATATGGGGTTGACCCGTTCAATCAAAGGTATTATTGGTGTTGACCTTGCCAAAGAACTGTCTTTAACTGCCCGTATTTTTGATGGTCAATATGCCAAAGATATTGGTTTAGTGACCCATTTAAATAGCTCGCCATTAGAAAAAGCCTTAGAAATTGCTGAAGAAATGCGTCAACGCTCTCCAGATGCTTTGGCAGCAGTCAAACAGGTTTTAGACGCAATGGAACATCAACCTAAAAGATCATTGCGATTAGAGAAAATTTGGCAATTAAAATTACTCTTAGGTAAAAACAGTCAATTGGCACGTAAGAAAGATAAAAACCCTGAAATCGAATTTTTACCACGTCAATATAAATAATCTGATCTTAAGCGAGAGGGTCAAATGCATCCTCTCGCTCAAAAAATCCTTATAGAACAAAACCAAACATGAGTTAAATCTTGGCTATGCAAGTAAATCAAAACACCAAAATCGCTTTTTTAGGTATGGGACTCATGGGTAGTCGCATGACTACACGTCTGTTAAATGCAGGTTTTGAAGTTGGTGTATGGAATAGAACTGCATCGGCGTGTCAGCCTCTGGTTGATCTAGGTGCACAGTCAATTCAACTGAGTGACATTGGGCAGTATCCTATCATTATGACCTGCCTTGCAGATGATGCTGCTGTTCAGTCTGTTTTTGATCAAATTGAAACTTATTTGTGTCCTGAACAGACTATTGTGGATTTCTCCAGCCTATCTGTGGATAAAACCAAACAACTTGCGGAAAAGTCGGCACAACATCAAGTCACTTGGATTGATTCCCCTGTTTCTGGTGGTACCGCAGGTGCGGAACTTGGCACTTTGGTGATTTTTGCAGGTGGTAATGCTGAAGTTATTGACGCTTTGTTGCCAATTTATGCTGTGCTATCTCAACGTGTAACACGTATGGGTAATACTGGAACTGGGCAAGCCACCAAAATTTGTAATCAACTGATTGTGGCTGCAAACAGCACACTGATTGCTGAAGCTGTAGCATTGGCAGGTCAAGCAGGTGTAGATACACGATTATTAGCACCCGCTCTAGAAGGTGGTTTTGCAGATTCAAAACCTTTTCAAATTTTGACCCCTCGAATGGCGACGCATGAATTCGAGCCTGTACAATGGAAAGTCAAAACCTTATCGAAAGATTTAAACAATGCAGTAAAGTTGGCTGAACAATTTGATCTAGATATTCCTGTTGCAAAAAAAGCCCTTTCACAGCTCGAAACGCATCAAAATAAAGGCTATGCTGAATCTGATCTAGCAACAGTTATTCGTCAGGTTGAGCAATAAAAAGTATCTAAAATAAAAGACACACCTCAAGACTCAAGGATGTAATTATGACTAAGCTGGCTGTAAATATCTCGATGATCTTCACCGAAGTGCCACTCATTGAGCGATTTGCATTGGCACGTGAGCAGGGATTTTCTCATATTGAAATTCAATTCCCATATGAACTCAGTATTCAGCAGATTCAACAGCAACTCGAACAACATCAACTTAGTCTATGTCTGATCAATGTGCCTGCTGGTGACCTCATGCAAGGTGGGAATGGCTTAGCAGGTATTCCTGGACTAGAAATTGAATTCAAACAAGCGGTAGACCTAGCACTTCAATATGCGACTGCCTTAAATGTACCCAGTGTAAATATCTTGGCAGGTAAACAGCCTTTAGATGCAGATCTTCTCCCCTGCTTAAATACCCTTGCAAATAACCTAAAATATGCCGCATATCAATGTTCAGCGCATGATATTCAGCCCGTTTTTGAAATGATTAATGGCACAGACATGCCAAGATTTTTGGTGCAAAATATTGCCCAAGCTCAAGAAATGCTTGAAGCCGTACAACATCCCGCTTTAAAAATGCAGTTTGATTGCTACCATATGGCGATGATGGGGGAAAATGTACTAGAAGCACTCAAAGAGAATATTGCTGATATTGGTCATATTCAGTTTGCGGATTTTCCAAATAGACATCAACCAGATACAGCTAAAATCGATTTTCAGGCCATTTTTGATTATTTAATTCACAGTGATTACACAGGTTATATTGCTGCTGAATACAAACCATCAAATCAATCAAATCAATCTTTTGCTTGGAAACTCAAATATTTTTCAGCAGAATAATTCCGTACAAAATTATGGGATTTTGCCAGCGTTATTTGAATTTTAACCACAAAAGATCTATACTGAAAGATGAGTTATTGTTAGGAAAATCCACTTCTCATGAATTTAGAACCATCGCCCGGCGCTTCTAATTCTCACGAACTCTCATTGAATTCAAAAAATCTAGATGTACAAGCTTGCCTTAAAGTTGTACAAGAAGCGTTACTAGATGTTAAAGCAAAAGATATTACATCTATTGACGTGACTTCTATTAGTAATGTTGCCGATGCAATCGTTATTGCTTCTGGTACATCTACTCGTCATGTTAAAGCAATTGCCAATAACGTTGCTGAAGAAGCACGTAAAGCAGGTTTCCGTCCAATCGGTATGGAAGGTGAAAGTGACGCTGAATGGATCCTTGTCGATCTTGATATCGTTGTTGTTCACTTGATGTTGCCAACCGCACGTAAATTTTATGATTTAGAAAGTTTATGGCGTACAGAATCAAGCGAATCTGTAGCTTAATCAAATCTAAACCTAAATAAAAAAGCGACCAAAATTGGTCGCTTTTTTATGGTGAAATTTTAACTTTATTTAAAAGTAAAAGCGTTCTTTTTTGAAATCAGACGATATCATGTCATCCAATTTCAGTATTTCATCGACTTAAACATACTTATAAATCGAACATTTTTGATCTCATTAAAGTCAAACAATGAATCTTAAGCTGAAGGCGATCCACTCTTCATCTTTCATTTCACAAATTTACACCAACAAGTGTAAATCTACTTTTGGATACTGATTTTTAATATGCTCCTTCATTCGAGCATAAAGATGATCCGCTTTATATGGTCCATAAAACACACAATATTGCTCGTACAACACAGTAATGATTTGGGCATAGCGCTCTACTGGAAAAAACTGTGTATCTCTTAATAAAATCGCTTGTTTTTGTAGATCGATTTTAAAACCCAATTCACTGAGCTTTTTGTTCACTTCAGCATAAAAGTCCGTCAAATCAGGTGCATTTACAGATTGAATAACCTGTTCCACAAAATATATAAATGCAATCGTGATATGAGATGAATCCGTCTTTTCAAGCTCTTGCTGATTTGAGGCGGGCAACGACTCTGTATTGACATCTAAAATCACTTGCCGCTCAATCAATGAAAGCTCATTCAGGACTTTTTTAAGCATATCCTTACGATAATCTTTTAATTCATAGGCATCACATATCTCATGAATAAATCGATTTAAAACAAATGATGGTAAATTCCCATACTTATTTTCCCAATATTCAAGAACACTCCCTAAAATAGAATGATCTAAAAATGGCCTTAAACCTTGTTCAATGGCTTGCCTTTTTTGTACAAGCGTCAGTACTTCATTTGACATAAAAACTCCTTAATGACGCTTTGTGATGTCATCTTTTTCAAAGGTAATATCATGTTGGAATTCTGGATATGACAATTCAGCATGCTCGGTATAATCTAAACCACGTTGTTCGTGCTGTGGGCTGACACGTAAACCACCCAATATCAAATCTAAAACTTTAAACACAATAAATGCGACACCGAATCCCCATACAAATCCAGCACCCACTCCGATGGCTTGAATATAAATGACCCCAGAATTAAACATATTGGATTCTAAGAAAATACCTGCTGCTAATGTGCCCCAAGCGCCACAAAATCCATGAACGGTCACTGCATCTACCACATCATCGATTTTAAGTTTTTCCATAATCAATGGCATATAGGTCACAATCACGCCTGCCACCATTCCTGTGAAGACTGCATATAACGGTGACATTGAAGCACAGCCTGCTGTAATTCCAACAAGTCCACCTAAAGAGGCATTAATGGTGGTTTTTAATAAAATGGCTTTCGATGTCAAAATAGCCAATGCCATGTAGGTAACCGCAGCGGCACAAGCAGCAAGATGCGTATTTAAAGCGATACGACCAATACTCACACCCGCATTGATGGTGGAGCCTGCATTAAAGCCAAACCAAGCCAACCATAAAATAAAACCACCCAATGCAATAAGCGGCAAGTTGTGACCTGGTAAATAATGGCTTTTCCCATCGCGACCAAAACGTCCGATACGTGGTCCAAGCACAAGAATCCCAGCCAATGCCACCCATCCTCCGATTGAATGCACGACTGTAGAACCTGCAAAGTCGATAAAGCCCAATGCTTTTAACCAGCCATCACCACCAAATAGACTCCCCCATGCCCAACTACCAAAGATTGGATAAATCAGACCGCTGACCACACCAGCACTGACCACATAAGCGATGAAATTAATGCGCTCTGCCATCGCCCCACTCGCAATGGTGGTCGCTGTTGCAGCAAACATCATTTGGAAAAACAAAATATTCCAGTGCCAGTCATCTAAATCATCTGGTATAAAATGACTCATACCAAACCAACCGGTGCTATTTACCCCAAACATCAGACCAAAACCCACCAGCCAAAAGATCAAACCACCCAAGCAAGCATCCATATAGTTTTTCATCAGGACATTCACGGTATTTTTAGAACGTACCGACCCACTTTCGACCAATGCAAATCCTGCCTGCATAAAGAAGACCAATATTCCGCCTAAAATCACCCAAACACTATCGAGTGAGATTCTGATCTCTTGAATATTTTTAGCCGTAGATTCAATCGTTTGAGCTGCCCATGACGGCGAAGTCATCATTATTAAAAACACAATTAATGCTATTATTTTTTTCATATAACCCCCTAGATTTACATGAAAAATAGCAAAATTAATGCCATAATTTATCTAATCAATGGGTTCTTTTGATACTTATCAGATCATTTACAGCAAATCGTATTAATGCTTTTTAAGAATATCCATTAGATATTCACATCTTATTTATTTATAAAAGAAAAATATAGGATTCAAACAGTAAAAAACCATTATTTTTCCTTGCATTACTAGAACCTGCACCCAATTCAAAGTTTACAAAGATATAATCATTTGTTATATCTTTCCATGCTACTTTATATGGCACTTTTCAGCTCATATTGCTCTTTATGCACCATTTATTTTCTATTAAGAGATTATTTAATCCCATTATTTTCAACTCAAAATCGGCATTTTTGAAATAATACTTCACTCAACCTTCAGCAGATAAATGTTTAATTTTTATATTAAAAATCACTAATTAATCAAAGAGCTAAGAGTAGAGAGCCAATTCTATAAATTATTTTCGCCTGGACACGCCCATAGATTATCAAATAAGTACCAGATTCATTTATGTATAATTTCCAGTATTATTTAATATCAGAACTTAATAACAAAAAACCACCCGTAGGTGGTTTAACGTAAATCAAATTTAAGCTTGAGATTCTGCATAAACCACCTTCTTTTTAGGTATGTTCTTACAGATATATAAACTTGCCAATAAGCTACATGTTGCTGCAAACATCAACCACAATGCAGGCGTACTGGCATTGCCTGTTCTTTCAATTAAGAACGTACTCATCATTGGTGTTATGCCACCAAAAATTGCTGTTGCTAAACTGAATGCTAAAGAGAAACCCACAGTACGCACACGTGGTGGCATAGATTCTGCCAAAGTTGCTACCATACTGCCGTTATACATCCCAAAGAAAAATGAGAAATACAAAAGCACAATAATTAGGTTTGAGAAGGTAATGTTATTCACCAACCAATTCAGCGTTGGAAAAGCAGTAAAGATCGCTAGAATCGTCACGCCAACCAAGACAGGACGGCGACCAATACGATCTGAAACCCAACCACCGACAGGTAACCACAAGAAATTAGATAGACCGACTACAACTGCGGCCAACAAACTATCTGTTGTGGAAAGATGCAACTCACGCTTTGCATAAATTGGCGTATAAACAGTGATGAAATAAAATGTCGTTGTCGTCATTGCACTCATCAGCATGCCTGCAATTACGATTCTCCAATTTGCCACCATAGTTTGGAAAATTTCTTTCCCAGTAGGATGCGTCTTTTGTGCTTTGAATGCTTCTGTTTCTTCCAATGTACGACGCAAAATAAAAATCAGAGGAATAATTAAACATCCGACGACGAATGGAATACGCCATCCCCAATCACCCAATTGTTCAGGTGTGAGCATTAAATTAATCGAATAACCAAGCAAGGCTGCAAAAACAACAGCAATCTGCTGACTTCCAGACTGGAAACTGGTGATAAAACCACGGTTCTTATCTGTAGAAATTTCTGCAAGATAGATGGAAACACCGCCCATTTCGACACCTGCTGAGAAACCCTGTAGTAAGCGACCAATGACCACCAATATCGGGGCAATAATCCCGATTTGATCATAACCTGGTACAAAGGTAATGAGGATAGTCCCTAATGCCATCAAGCTGAGGGTCACAATTAAACCTTTGCGACGACCGACTTTATCGACATAAGCACCGAGAAAAATTGCACCCAATGGACGCATGAGAAAACCAGCAGCAAAGACTGTAAATGTCATCATCAAAGAGACATATTCATTATCCGAATGGAAAAATTTAGCTGCGATATACGTGGCATAAAATCCGAATAAGAAAAAATCGTATTGCTCTAGAAAGTTACCACTGGTCACATTTAGAATCTTTCTAAATGTACCACTTTTTGTATTTTGTACAGTCATATAGAACCTCCCTGGTCATCAGATCAAGTGCAAATACATGGTTTGAGTTGTTTTAAAATCGTTATTTCGCTTTTTTACTTCGGCGCTCTTCGACAGCGAATTTCAGTAAAGCCGCGCTGCGATAGAATCCATGCGCAAATTTTCCAAACGGAATCGTTAAGAAAAAAGTCATTACTGTGGCTAAATGTGCAATCAGTAGAAGCGCCATCAACGTGCTATCTCTGAATGCCAATAACGCCAAGCCAGTGATGCTGATTAAAAGAAGAAGGAAGATAAAACCGCGATCCATTGGCTTTTGCTTTGCATCACCATGTTGTGGATCACGCTTAATGTTGAGATAAAGCAAACCCACTGGACCAATCACTAAACCAATTCCCCCTAAAGTTCCAAGGATCACTGGTAAACTAAAAATTGGATAAGGAGCATGAAGATTTAAGAAATAGTGATAACCCGTCGCAACAATGGTCGCCAAAAAGCAAAGTAAAAAGCCATACATGGTGAAATGATGGAAGCGACGGCGAATAAGCGTGTAGCGGTCATCTTCCTCATTACAACCTTTACCATGTCCACCATCGAGATATTTAAGCGTCAGTACATTTTTTGCAGCTTGTAGAATGTCAGGTTGCTCAACACCACCTAAAACCACTTCAGAAGTTTGATTCCAAAATTTGCGAATGCCTAAACCAAGAAGAATGAATGCGATACCAAAAACTGAACCAAACAGCAGCGCTAAAAAGTTATGTGGAAAAATCGCATAGAAATTTCCTTCATATAAGCCGAATAAATCATTACCTTGAATAATGGTTCCAGCCAGCATGAAAAAAATAAATGTGATCACTAAAGCACTCACTAAAGTAATACCCGCTTTTTGATATAACTTGCCAAAGCTTTCTGGCACAGCGAACTTCTGATAAGTTTCAAGGCGAACTTGAGCCATTGCTTGTGGGATATTGACACCAAATTCATGAGGCGGTGCGTATTGGCAAGCATGAAGACAAGCGCCACAGTTGTGGCAAAGATTCGCCATATAATGAATATCGGCTTGATTAAATTCCAACCGTTTCGTCATAGCAGGAAATACAGCACAGAAGGTTTCGCAGTATCGACATGCATTACAAATCTGTAAGGCCTGTTTCACTTGCTCTTCGTTGGCAGTTAACTGAACCACTGGAATTAAATTTTTTGTTGATGCATTCATTTACATTGCCCCCTGAATTAAGGCACTTTGACTCAAAGCAGAACGAGCAGCATTTTTACCTGCAATACGACCGAAAGTTGTCCCTATTGACATGCCCACACCTGCGGTATACCCCTGACCCAATACATTTCCAGCCATCATCTCCCCCGCAACATAGAGATTCGGACTTGGAATATTGTTAAAACGCACAGCGGCATCATCTTCAACTTTCAAACCTAAATAGGTAAAAGTGATACCAGGACGTAAGGCATAGGAATAAAAAGGTGGTGTATCTAAAGGCACAGCCCAATGCGTTTTCGCAGGGCTCAAATTTTCGGTATGGCAATTGTCCAAAACAGTATGGTTAAACTCACCTTTGACACAGGCTTGGTTAAATTCACGTACAGTTTGTTCAAATTGATCGGGATCGAGATTGATTTTTTCAGCAAGCTCACGAATAGAATTGGCTTTCACGCCTTCAAAAACAGGTGGCATGAAACGGCCTACGGATTTTGAATCAATGATGGAATAACCAATTTGTTGCGGTTGTTTGGCAACTAAACGCCCCCAAATGGCATAACGTTTTGGCCAAAAATCTTCGCCTTCATCGTAAAATCGTTTGGCTTGATTATTGACAACAATACCCAATGACACGCAATCAATACGGGTACAAATACCACCATCATAAAGTGGGGCACGAGCATCGACTGCAACACAATGCGATTGCGATGGATCACCAATGGCATCTACGCCTTGATCCAACATGAATTTAAGTAGATTACCCTGATTGAATCGTGTTCCACGAATAATGAAATTATCTGCTGGCCATTCACCTGACTCGTTCTGCCCCCACGCTTCACGTAGCCATTCACGATTAGATTCAAATCCACCTGCTGCAAGGACACAAGATTTGCCTTCATAACGTGTTCCATCTTCGCCAATGGCAGCAATAAACTTTCCGTCTTTTAAATCCAGTTCTTTAATTTTAGTTTCATATTTGACGACAACACCTAAGTTCTGAGCACTTCGAAAATAGGCATTCACCAGCGCTTTTCCCCCACCCATAAAAAAAGCATTTGTGCGTGCGACGTGTAATGCACCTGATAAGGGTGGCTGAAAATTTACGCCATGTTTTTTCATCCACTCACGACAGGTTTCGGTACTGCGGATAACAAGGCGCGCCAAATGTTCATTGGTCTTACCACCTGTGACTTTTAACAGATCCTGCCAATATTCTTCTTCTGGATAAGCATCGATCAAGACATCTTGCGGTTGATTATGCATACAACGTAAATTACGCGTATGTTGTGAATTTCCACCACGCCATTCCTTTGGGGCAGCTTCTAATAATAGAACACTTGCACCTTCTTCACGTGCAGTGATCGCAGCACACAATGCCGCATTGCCACCGCCGATTACAACAACATCGTACATGTGATAGATCCCATACAATTTGTCGCAACTGTATGAGATAAAGGCTTAGATCAGTGAGAGGCTAAAAATGATGGGGTATTTAATTTTTTTAAATACTTATTCAGTATTAAATGAGTTTTGCACTCGGCCAAGCATGTTGTTCTATCAGTTGGGTCATACAAGAGCGGATCACGCTTTTAGCTGCCAAACTAGCAGGTGAAAGCTCCTCTTCATTCAAACTAATCAGATAGTTAGTTCGATCGATGGAAGGTGCTGTTATCTTTAAAAAATTTAAATGCTGTCGACTCAAATTCATAAAAGCACTACCTGGTTGAATCGTACCCACATCTAGATGTGCAACGGTATTCATCAATAAACTTAAACCATCGATTTCATACGTTACTTGTAGCTCATTATGTTGCTGTTGGACTAATTTTCTTAATCCATGATTATTACTTGGCAAGGCCAAAGGAAGATCTTTTAAAGCATGAAAAGGGAGTGATGATGTAGCTAGATAATCTTCCAGTTCATGTATTTTGAAAAATGCATCACTCCCAATTAAGAACATCGACTCCGATGCCAATGCTTGTACAGACCAATTCTTATCTACATCTTGACTGAAAATAATTGCTGCATCCAATTGTCTTGAATTGATCAATTGCACCAAATTTCCAGATAAGCTTTCAACCAAATGAACTTTAATATCCGGATAACGCTCTGCCATTACCTTTAGAAAAGGCACACCTAAAATTGAAGCTGTACTTGGTGGAAATCCCACACTCACATAACCAACGAGTCGAGAAGATTGAGCCGCTTGAACGGCTTGATTGGCATGACGTAAAACCAATTGAGCTTGTTTTAAAAAAGCCAAACCTGCTGGCGTAGGTGTAACACCCAATGCTGAACGCTGTAATAGCCGTGTCGAAAGCTCAGATTCTAATTTTGAAATTTGTTGGCTCAATGCAGATGTTCCCACATCTAATTTTTGCGCAGCTTTACCAATACTCCCCTGTTCCACAATTGTGACAAATGATTGTAGTTGTCTAAGTTCCATTGGCTGATTCATCCGTGTTATGAATTGGCTACTGTTCAAGCGCATTTAAACATTAAATGATTTAAACAAGAAATCTCATTTTAGCCTCTAAGGTCTAAATCCCTATAAAGAGTTGACTAATAAAAAACCGACTTACTTAGAAGTCGGTTTTCATTAATCAATTTCTAACTTAAGAATGTTGAAGCCTTAGTGACCACCACCATTAATCGCTTTGGTCATATCCTCAACAACTTTTTTCGCATCACCGAAAATCATCATGGTTTTGTCGTTGTAGAACAAGTCATTGTCTAAACCAGCATAACCCGTTGCCATAGAACGCTTAATCACCATAATGGTACGTGCTTTATGCGCTTCCAAAATTGGCATACCGTAAATTGGTGAATTTGGATCATCTTTAGCCGCTGGGTTTACAACGTCATTTGCACCAATCACAAGTACCACATCTGTTGCAGGGAAGTCTGAGTTAATCTCATCCATCTCTAAAATGTCTTCATACGCCACATCTGCTTCAGCCAATAATACGTTCATATGACCAGGCATACGACCAGCAACTGGGTGAATCGCAAAACGAACCGTTACTCCCTGCTCTTTGAGCAAGTTTGCCAGTTCTTTGACTGCATTCTGTGCACGACCTTGTGCCATACCATAACCCGGTACAATCACAACGCTATCCGCATTTGACATTAAGAAACCAGCATCATCTGCAGAACCAGAACGGTGATTACGTGGCGCTTTATCTCCTGCATCTGCTGATGCAACTGCAGTACCACCCATCGCACCACCAAACAAAACGTTGATGATTGAACGGTTCATTGCTTTACACATGATGTAAGACAGAATCGCACCTGATGAGCCCACAAGCGAACCCGCAACAATCAACATATTGTTTTCAAGTGTGAAACCAATACCTGCCGCTGCCCAACCTGAGAATGAGTTCAAAAGCGATACCACGACTGGCATATCACCACCACCGACTGGTGCAATCCATACCCATCCAAAAGCAAGCGCTAAACCAGTCATTGCCCAGAATGAAGTCATATTACCTGTCAGGAAGAAGTGAATACCAAAACCTAACATTGCAATAAAAATGATTGCCTGCACTGGTTTTACCCAAGCACCTGAAATGGTTTTCGCCCATTTCTTCGCAGCCAACTTACCATAAGCAAATACAGAAGCAGTAAATGTGATTGCACCTACGAAACAACCTACAAATAATTCAAACAAATGAACACGGCTCATTTGATGAAAATCAACGCCATTTGCTGCAAGTAAATCTGGACCCAATTCTGTTAATTTGTTGTTGTGAATAATTGCAGCAACTGCAATTAACACCGCTGCCAAACCCACTAAAGAGTGCATTAAGGCAACAGTTTCTGGCATTTGCGTCATAGGAACCGTACGTGCACGTGCAATACCGACCACAGCACCTAACACCATTGCACCCACAATCATCCAAACAACAGGATTATCTGCAACAAAGAATGTGGTTAATACTGCGATCGCCATAGCGATCATACCGTAACGATTGCCTTGAATTGCTGTTTTAGGACCTGACAAACCACGTAAAGTTAAGATAAAAAGAACGGCACCAATTAAATAGAACCAATCCGCATACTCTCGAATAAATTCCATGATTTAGCCCTCTTTTTTCTTTTGTTTAGGCTTGAACATCTCAAGCATACGTGCTGTTACTGCAAAGCCACCAAAAATGTTGATACTCGCAAGGAATACAGCAATCGCTCCTAATACACTGACAACGTTCACTGTTTGAAAAGTAACATTACCTTCAACACCAATCATTGGAAGCCCAACAGTTTGAATCATCGCACCAACGATAATGATGGATGACAATGCATTGGTTACCGCCATTAACGGCGTATGCAAAGCAGGCGTTACACCCCAAACGACGTAGTAACCTACAAAAATAGCGAGGACAAAAATTGTAATTGTTTCAACCATGATCAGTCTCCTTAACCACGTTTCAACAGTACTTGCCCGCTATGCGTTACAAGTAATGCTTTTTGAATTTCATCTTCGAGATTGATTTTAAAATTTTTCTCTTGATCAAATAATGTTTCTACGAAGTTGAAAACGTTACGTGCATACAATGCAGATGCTTCCGTTGCCACTGTCGCAGGAATATTAGGCACGCCTAGAATTTTGACGCCATTTGTCGTTACAACTGTTTCACCACATTTTGAACCTTCAACGTTACCGCCCGATTCAACTGCCATATCTAAAATCACTGAACCAGGTTTCATCTTGGCAACTGTTTCAGCTTTAATTAAACGCGGTGCATCACGACCTGGAAGTAAGGCTGTGGTAATCACGATATCCGCATTTGAAACAGCTTTATCGACAATCACCGCTTGATCTTTGATGTACTGTTCACCAGGCATCCAACCATAACCGTTTTTGGCAGCATCAGCAGCTTTCTGCTTTTCTTCGTCAGACATTGGTACGTCTAACCATTTACCACCAAGTGACTCAACTTGGTCACGTGCAGTTGGACGTAAGTCGGTTGCTTCAACAATAGCACCTAAGCGTTTTGCGGTTGCAATGGCTTGTAAACCTGCAACACCCACCCCCATGATCACAACACGTGCAGGTTTAACTGTACCTGCAGCTGTCATCAACATTGGGAACATACGTTGATATTCATTCGCAGCCAACAATACTGACTTATAACCCGCCAAATTGGCTTGAGAGGAAAGCACATCCATATTTTGCGCACGAGATAATGTTCGTGGCAAAAGCTCTAGTGCAAACGCAGATACTTGCTGAGTTGCAAATTGATCAAGTTCTGTATTGCGGTACGGATCAAACATTGCCACCACAGTGGTATTGGCTGCAAGCTTTTGAATTTCATCACCCTTAGGTGCACGAACTTTCAAAATCAATTGGCTATTTGTGTAGGCATCATCTTTAATCGTAGCGCCAACTTGTTCATACGCACTGTCAATGTACGCTGCCTTTACACCAGCACCACGTTCAATGACCACGCTATGACCAGCGCTAACTAACTTCTTTACTGTCTCTGGCGTTACGGCGACTCGATTTTCACCGACGACAGTTTCGGTAGGGATTCCGATCTGCATGAGCATTCCTCAAGCTAATTTTTCTTAAAGTAAACATCGCAATCCGCGATGCGTCCCCTGGATGGATTTGTACGAATTTTTGGATTCTAATTGAACTTTTCGAAAATACTACCCAATATTTATTTAATAAATGATCACATTTTCAAAAATTACATTGTTTAATCAGAGATCAGATATATCTATTCAAGATATAAATTTATCTAAAATTCATGATTTTCCGCTTAATTAATATGCAAAAAAATAATTGAATAATCATGACCGAAAAGTCATTTTTTATACTGAAAAGTTGGCATGGGTCACCAAATTGCTCTTTTTGACATTTTAGCCACCAAATTTATCCCAAATGTCCTGAGTTAAAATGACTTAGATTCCACAGTTTCAATAGCTTTTAGAGTATTAAAAAAATAGAATTTGCCGAAATGACAGAAATATCACAGCAAAAAAAGGGCAAATTTTTGCTGATTTAATATTCATTTTATTTCAATATTGAAAGAGAAAAGAAGTCCTAAATTTAAACAGATAAGCGAGATTGGTCTGAATAATTCGCACCAATATTTATCGTTATAATGTCTTACAATTTATTTTTATTTTTTTCAAAATAATGAGTGCACCATTTTGTTTGATGATGATGAATTAAAAATCATACAATTATATGTATTTACGCACAATAATAGTGCAAATTGCCTTTAACCCATCAAAACCATATCATTTACAGATGATAAACCAATCACTTGTCTTAAAGTATGGTTATATTTAAATCGGAAATTCATTCTTAAAAATTATAATTATAATGATTATTTAGAATTTTATCTTTGCTCAATAGCGCCCTATACTCAATTTAACCCATTTCACAAAGCTAAATCAGCTATATCTGAATATAATTTCAATGAAAATTCCACTGAGTAGCGTTCAAGTTGGCTCTTTATTTGCCATTGGTTCCGCATTTCTGTTTAGCACCAAAGCCATTTTTATTAAACAGGCTTATGCACTATCGCCTTTGGTCGATGGAACGGTACTCATGGCGCTACGAATGGCCAGTGCTTTGCCTTTTTTCTTATTACTGTGTTGGTTGAATCGTCGACATAACAGCAACGTAAAATCTAAAGATTGGGCATTGTTAATCTTGGCAGGATTGCTTGGTTACTACTTTTCAAGTTGGCTTGATTTTAGTGGCCTCATGTATATCAGCGCATCACTTGAACGCATTATTTTATTTCTATATCCCACATTGACGGTTATTGCATCGAGCTTTATTTATAAGCAACCTCTCACATTGAAAACAATTATCGCGATTGTGCTGAGTTACGGCGGTACGATCATCGTTATGCTTCAAGAACAAAGCAATGTGGCACATGAAGGTTACTTTTGGTTAGGGGTAAGTTTAGTTTTTGCCAGTGCAATCAGCTTTGCATGTTATTTATTACTTACGCCTAAATTAATTGCAAAGTTCGGTTCTTGGAATTTTACAGGACTGGCTTTAAGTGTTGCATGTCTTGGTACACTGGTTCATTTCTTCATTGCAACACCTGAACCCATACAACTAATCGCTCAGCTTCCGAACAGTGTTTTATGGTACGGACTCGCTTTAGGACTTGCGGTTACAGTTTTACCTACCATCCTTGTTGCGCAAAGTATTGCTCGAATTGGCGCATCGCAATCTGCCATGATTGCATCCATTGGCCCCATTTTGACGATTATTCTTGCAACTTTATTTTTAGGTGAAACGATGAATCATATTCAGTGGTTCGGCTGTGCATTGAATATTATAGGCGTGATGATTATTACCTTATCGAAAAAGAAACTGGGCAACTAAGCAAAAACTGAGAATGCCTTGCATGTATTACTTGTTATGATTCTTTAGCCTGATCTAAATCACTGAACTTAAGTACAATATCTTTAAAATGTGCGCCAGCAGATTCATTCGCCATAATGTCATCAGGATTGTACAGTGGGCATTGTTCTTGAGATAAACAACCACATCCAATACACCAATTAAGTTGGTTTCTGAGTTGTAATAACTTGATGATTCGCTGATCTAGATCTTGTTGCCATTGTTGCGACATCTTTTGCCAGTCGTCCTTGCTGGCCATTTTTTGTTTTGGCAATGCTGTAAATGCTTGCTTTATTTCCGCCAAGCTTAAACCCACTTGCTGCGCCACTTTTACAATGGCAATTCGGCGGAGCATGGCACGTTGGTAACGTCGCTGATTACCTTCAGTTCTAATACTCCAAATCAATTCTTTTTCTTCATAAAAACGAAGTGTCGCAACACTCACATCACTGCGTTTTGCTAAGTCGCCTATTGTCATCCATGAATTTAATTTATTTTGCATTTTGTTGTTGACCTCAAGTTAACTTGAGCTTTGATACTAACAGACTCTTTAGATTGTGATATGAATCATTCATGAAAAATACAACACAGCAAAATACGCATCTGCCTGCAATTCAAACCCAACAGCATCAAACTTGTTTTACCTTAATCAATCCCGAAACGCTTTATGATCCTAGCGCTTTCGGATATAGCCATATCGTCGAAGTTCAAAATTTTAACCGCATCATTCATATTGCAGGTCAAAGCGGCGAAGATATTCAAGGCCATTTATCTTCCGACTTTACTGAGCAAGTTCAGCAAACATTTAAAAATTTGGAACATGCATTACATGCTGTAGGTGGTCAATTTGCAGATATTGCAGTGTTAAAAGTATTGATGGTCGATCATAATACCCATAAGCACGACATACTCATTCAGCACAGCCAGCAATATTGGTCAGATTCTCGTTTTCCAGTGTGTACACTCATTCCTGTACCCTGTCTTGCAAAACCTGAAATGCTCATTGAAATTGATGCCACAGCATATGTGCTTTAATACAGCTTTAGATTATTGACTTATTTAGCATAAGAATTGAACTAGGAATAAAATGCACTCGATTGAAAATCCTTTAGATATTAGTGAAGATAAAGCCTTACTTTGGCTGATGGCGATTGCTTGTGGTATCTGTGCTGGTGCGAACTATTACTCACAACCTTTAATTCACTCTATTCAGCTTTATTTTCAAGAACCTGAATCTAAAGTGGCGCTTACCGTGACTTTTGCTCAAGTGTCTTATGCGCTGGGTTTATTGTTTATTGTGCCAATGGGTGACATTTTAAATAAAACCAAATTTATCCCCTTTCTGATGTTTCTTTCAGCGTTGGGATTATTTATTTGTGCTTTTTCAAGCAATCTCGTGATGCTATGGGCGGGAACGATCATTGCAGGGCTCTTTTCCGTAGCTGCGCAAATTCTCATTCCTTTTGCCACCATGGCTGTAAAACCCAATAAAACAGGTGAAGTGGTGGGTTTGCTTATGAGTGGCTTATTGGTCGGTATTTTAGTTTCGACCAGCCTGGCAGGACTACTCTCCAATTTATTTAACTGGAAACTGATTTATATCATTAGCGGGATTTTAATGCTGATGGTGGCAGTGGTTTTAAATGCTCGTTTGCCCTATTTGGCCAGCACAAAAATGAGTTATTTCAGTATTTTTAAATCGATGGGAATCTTACTTAAAGAAGAGCGTCGACTGGTGTACCGTGCTTTAACGGGAGCCTTTGCCTTTGCCACCATGAGTATTTTGTTTTCCACCATTGCCATACTCATGACCTCATCTTTTAAATTGACCGACGTCATGGTTGGATGCATTACATTGGTTGGAATCTTTGGGGCATTGGCCACTAAAAAAATTGGGAAAATTGCCGATCAGGGTTTTGGCAAAGCCATTACTTGGGCAGGGATTGCAATATTAGCAACCAGTTGGATTTTCTTATATTTGGGTCAGCATTATTTATGGAGTTATATCATTGGTTTTGGTTTAACCAATTTAGGTTTGGCCGCTGTTCATACCAGCAATCAAAATGTGATTTTTAATTTACGTCCAGATGCCAAATCACGTATTAATTCAATTTACATGACCAGTTATTTTATTGGTGGTGCAACAGGTTCTGCACTCGGTATTTACGCATGGCATCATGGTGGTTGGGCAATGGCATGTATAGTGGGTTTAGGCTTGGTCTTTTTTGCTGCTGTGTTTGCTCTATTGGATCAGCGCTATGTTGCTCAATACAAAGCGTCTTCCTTATAGCGTTGTTGTATTGATATTTTAACGATTGCCCTGTTTTAATCAAAAAGCCTCATCAAATTTCGGATGAGGCTTTGATCTATGACTGATTTATTTTTAAGACTGCTTCACAGCTATACCTAAAAAAATTTAAGACATTTGCACCACAGGATAATAAGGTTTGTCGACATCCATCATTTCAGCATTTTCGATTAAGACTTGAATAAACGTTGGCATTAAACTGGATAAAATACGGCATCCATCTTCTAACTGTTTTCGATTCATCGAACTTTTATAACTCACGCCACCGTGAATCATTTGACTGCGTAAAGTAAAAAGTCGATCGAAAATCATCAATAAAATATCGCAAGCATCTTTATTTCGAAATGCCTGCAATATGCGGATTTGTTCATTTTCAAAACTTTGTTTCCACGTCATTTGATTGATTTTCTGGTTTTTATAATCCCAATAGCCTTGATACAAATATGGGCTTTCTAAAAACATTTGAATTGTTTGTGCATTTTCTCCACACAAAGTTTCGTAGAATTTTTTTTCGTAATCTTGATGATATATACGGTTGAGAAACACTTTTAGACTGTGTTGATCTCGAATCATATCTTCTGTTTCTTCTGCATAGATGGCGTTAAAAGCGATCATCAAACTAATAAATTGTAAATCTGAGTCGTCGTGTAGAAGGATTGCTTTTTTAAACCAACTTAAACCACGATGAATACGCAGATTGAATCGGTCAGAGTTTCTATTTTTATTATGTTTGAAAATCTCTTCTAGAACCATCATGTTATCCGCCCCTGATTTTTATTTTATTGTTCCAACATACTTATTTTTTGAGCAATGTACAATTCATTCGGCATAGATTTTTGAGTTTTTTTATCGTGTTAAATTATGCACTTCAATTCTGTACTGTCGATTTTTCACTAAACCTCGTATAATTCCGCCCTCTTGTTGTTTTTAAGTTTTTAGGTCTCGTTTATGTCGAACATCCAATCTTTACAGCCTCGTATTTCGGTTGCCCCGATGATGGATTGGACGACATTTAAAATATAATAAATAAAATTCAAAGTGTTATATTTAAAAAATAAACTATTGGTGTAAATTTGGTGTAAAAAAATAATTATTAGAAAAAAGCGGAACCGCTTAAATTTAAATATTAGAGTGGGAAATAATCGCAAAAGCTCTGCGAGCCACTACTTCTTTAGCTAATTGATCTTTAAATATAGGGAAATCTTCAATGTGCACAGTTTTGTCCACACTTGTAAAGATGTTCAACTCTTATCTTCACGTTGTGAGCTCACTCCTGCAACCAATTAAATCTTTAGAATAAATGTGAGAACCACACTCACATTTATTCTTTCATTATTAACTTTATATGTTAAATAAGACTAAATTATTTTCTTAATATTTCGTGAATTCACAACAATTTGATTTGTAATAGAAATGTTTAACAGTGAAAGTTATCACTATTATTTAATTGGAAGTAATTGATCATACCTAACATAATTTTGTGTCAGTTAATCTTCTAATATACTCAATGCCCAGTTCGACAACATACTAGCTCCTCCTAAAAGCAAGTTTGCTTTTCATAAACCTACCACGGATTCTTTGTTGTGAGTCCATAGCTTTTCATATCATGGATCTGGTAGATACTTTGACACAAAAAATGACTTATAACGGTCTATTTTAGATTAGTGAAGTATATTCAACTTCAATTAAAAATTCCCCAGATTATTCAAAAACTTCAAATTTAAATTCTTGATCTTTATCATGAATATATTTAAGTCTAGCAATCGAAACATCAACTATTCTTTTATATCCTGCTGCATAAGCAACGTGATTATTTGGTATTTGATCTGAGGATTCCATCAATATACATTTTCGATTTGCACCATTCATTTTATTTAATTCATAAATGGCATGTGCTGTAGTCGCTGAACCTGCAAAAAAATCTAAAACCAATGCATTCTCTTCAGACATGGCATCAATAATTTTTTTAATAAATTCAATTGGTTTCGGCGTATCAAATATCTTTTGACCAAAAATACTTGTGATCTCATTAGTTGCTCTTTCAGTATAAAGAGAAGGATCATTCCATATAGTTCGAATCTTTTTCCTTTTTTGACCACTCTCTTTTCCAGCATAGTTTTTAACGTAAATTACGCCATTTTTACTTGAATATAATTGCCATACACGCTCTCTCGTAGTTGTCTCTCCCCACAACCATCTACGATCAATTCCTTTTGAATCCTTTGGTAAAACTTTTTCCCACCCTTCACAAGGGTCAACGGAGACTTCACCCGTCTCAAGATTTGCATAAAGTGGAAAAGCCATCAAAGGGCGGTCGCTTTTAAGGCTACCTTCACCTTTTTTTCTAAACAATCCATCTATACGATACTTCCCATAAGCATCTGCTTTATCATAAATTGTATCTTCATCAGACTCTCCTCTTAGAGCCACCTTATTTGACTTACCATATACAAGTAAATACTCATGAGTAGATGCTAAATTCTTTGTACTCCCTCTTCCATTTTTTGAACGGCAAACAACAATATTACCAATAAAATTTTTTTCGCCAAAAATTCTATCCATTAAAATTTTTAAATATGGAAATTCATAATCATCAATACTAATTGCAATAACTCCGCTTTCTTTTAGCAATTCACGAGCTATCACTAATCGAGGAAGCATAAATTGCATCCATGCTTCATGGGATCCTAACAAACCAGTTTCAGGAGATTTTCTATTGTCAGCATAGATAAAATTTGAACATGTATTGTAAGGTGGGTCGATATAACACAAGTCAACAATACCTGGCTCTGTCATCAATAATTTTTTTAATGACGTTAAATTATCCCCAGAGAAAAGAGCTACATCATTAACACTCCAATCGACTGAAAAAAAAGAATTATTTTCACTACGATCAAATGTAAAATCACAAGTTCCGTCATTAGAAAACTCTTGTTGTAACTTGCAGATTTTTGATTCAATTACTGATAGCATGCTGGCTCCTACTTAGATCAACATTATAACTGAGCCTGCTTAAGAGAAGGAATGCAATGAGATTAAATGCTGAGAATTTAACTACACAAGAACAACTTAAAGAGTTTGATCAATGGCTTACAGCCAAGCTAGATAAAATTAAAGATTCAGATAAATTTAACTCGGAAATTACATCTCTTTGCAACTGCATTTCAACGCTAGCTCCTTATCTAAGTATGTTCTCCGAACCAGCTACATGCTCCATCAATAACCTCATCAACGCAGTGAAAAACGCTAGTTTTGAAATGATTTCTAGAACTGATTTTGGTAATGATGAAAATACTATTTGTAATTTTTATTACTCTTTTTTTAACCTCCTCTTCTTAACGAGTGGAGCTACTGATAACAACTTAAAGAATCATTTTTTAATAAAGCTGCATGAGGATGATATTGCAGCACAAATACCTAAGCGTGGCGCGATAAAGAAACAAATATTATTTAGACTCTCGGATATTCCATCTACAACAAAATCTGATTATATTTCACGTACTCTAGCAAGCTGTTATGTAGGCACACAATATCCTGAAGCTGTTAAAACAGAACCATTTTTTGATTTAGAAGTTTACTTTAGAATTTTTCTAGAAGAGTACACAAAACTGATCCTCGAGGATGAGGAGGATTTATTACAATTTTGGGCGATATGTCATTCATTTGTTCAATTATCTAACAGCCCTAATGGGCTTAATCTAGGTAAATATTTATTAAATTCCTGTACTATTTTTAAAGTTAGAGGAAGTGTATCTGCTTCAGGTGGACATGTCACTGAAACGATTCTAAGAGAAAAGCTATCCAAAATTGGTCTAAGGGCAGATATTGATTTTAATACTACTGATGTAAAAATTGGTGATGATGAAGTCATTGAAGATGGAAAAAGAAAAAAGAAAACGCGTGCTTATGATTTTGTCATCCCATATCAAATTGATAACTGGGAACCTAAGCCAAAACTTTTTATTCAATCACAGTTCTATGCTGGAGACTCTGGTAGTGTCTCCCACAAAGTTGTTGATCAGACTCAAAGTTCAAGAGCATTTACCTTAACCAAATATCCAAATGCAAAATTTGTTGAATACCTAGATGGTGCTGGGTACTATGCTGCTCTTCGAGGGGATCTAGAACACATGTTATCCTTTTCTAGTACGGAATCCTTCTTTCAAGTAAAAAGTATATTAATTCGTCTCAGACGAGAATTTCAAAAGATCGACTTTCTTACAGCTATTGAAATTCAGCATGCCATCCTTACTAGCTCCCCCCTTTCTAACGAAGATCTTATAACATCATTGCAAAATGATGGTTACTCATCTATAGAAATAGAAAGAGCCATTAAAAGTAGTTTAGAAAATGGTCTAGTTACAGTTAATGATAAAAATGTGTTTGCTATACCTTCTCAGCACATACAAGTTGCTCGTAGAATATTAATCTTGGATGTCGCTTGTAATCACTCTTCAAAACTATCTACTCAAGACAAATCTAGCCAAAAATACCTTATCACTCCTGGATATGGAGCACATTTTGGTATTAAAGAATCTGAGTTATCTAGTATATGTTGTAGTATTTGTAAGGCATTGAATATTACGCCGACAGACTTTATTACAGATATTGAGTGGTTATTAGATGAGGGAGTCTTAAAACGTTATTAAAGTAGCGTATCTCTGCATTCAATATAATCCTATGAAAGATATTAATCTAAGGTATTAGATATTAATAAAATATTTAAAAACACCTCAAGATTAGCTAATCTATCAACTTAGGACAAATAAGTTTGCTTACGACAGATAATACTGAAAAAATTCATAAAGTTTAGTTGGTTGGGGATTTATGTATTTAAATTATCGATATGAAGAAATTGGTGATGACAATTTTGAGAAATTAGTTGTCCAAATTTGCAAAAAATTATTCGGAATTGGCGTTCAAGGTTTTGCACCTGGGAAAGACGGTGGCAGAGATGCAAAATTTCACGGCAAAGCCGCTCTATTCCCAAGTACTGCATGCCCATGGGAAGGCATAACTGTAATCCAAGCAAAGTTTACAGCAGGATACAATACTTCATTTAGCGATCCAGATTTCTTTAAAGAAGGTGTAGAATCATGCACAATTTATAAAGAATTAGATAAAGTCAAAAAACTATTTGAACGTGGTGAACTACAGAACTACATGCTTTTTGCCAACCGAAAGCTAGGTGGAATTGCAGAGGAAAAAATTAGAGTCCTAATAAATACCCATACAGGAATTCCTTACGAAAACATTTTTTTAGCAGGAATCGAATATATAGAGAGCTGCTTAGAAGATTTTTCTGATATCCCAGACAAAGTTGATTTAAAACCATCAAATTTCCCAATCAACATTAATCCATCTGCTTTGAGTGAGTTTATTCAACATCTACACCAAGGATGTGAAGAACTAAGTAAGGAATTAGCAGGAAAAATTCCAGAAGACCATCCTACAAAAAGAACAACTTTTAAGAAGAAGAATGAACTAAATAATTTTTCAGAGGCTACATCAAATTATTTACTAGGTAAGTATTTAAGCTATACCTCTGTAATTGATAAATTTTTACAGAACCCAGCTAATAATGAAATTAGGGAAATGTATACCAATTTAGTTGAAGACTTCCAAGTTAAAGTACTCGCAAAAATTGCTCAGTACGAACGCTTTGATGACCTATACAACTTACTTTTAGATATCATTAAAAGCAGAAGCAAATTTTTACGCCAAAAAGAAGCACAGTCTTTAACTCATATTGTAGTATTTTATATGTATTGGAATTGTGATATCGGATTGGTTGAATCATGAGCTATGTATTACCAACTAAACACACAAACCCAGACCAAACTGCAATTTATGCAGCTACTTTAATGCTTAAATATTTAGCAAAGAATAGAATTTGTAACTTTAATGAGTTGAAATCTTTTATAGAGAAAAACATTGAAGGCGGCGAATTTTTATTCATACCAGCACTTAGCATTTTGTTTTTATTAGGTAAAATTAAATACCATATCAAAACAGACTCAATTGAGTTCATTGATTCATGAAATTATCTAAATTATACAGTAATCAACAACAGTATTTTGATGACATCCACTTTAATAGTGGATTGAATGTTGTCTTAGCTGAAATTCGACTATCAACAAATACTGAAAAAGATACTCATAATTTAGGGAAATCGACACTTAGGGATCTGATCAATTTTTGTTTAGTTTCAAAAAAAGATAAAGACTTCTTCTTGTTTGCTAACGAACAGTTCGCATCTTTTATTTTTTTCCTTGAAATTGAGTTACAAACTGGAACGTTTCTTACAATTCGAAGAAGTGTAAAAAATGGCTCAAAATTCAGTTTTAAACAGCATAAAGAAAAGTTTCAAGACTATAAAAATATTCCCGATGATCAATGGGATCATTTTGAAGTTGGATATGATAAATCGAAGCATTTATTAGATAGTTATTTAAACTTAACAGAAATTTCCCCTTATTCTTTCAGGAAAGTGATTGGATATTTATTAAGAAGTCAAAATGATTTTGATGACCCATTTGACCTAGGTTTTAAAGGGGCACATTCTCAATGGAAACCATTATTAGCTAAAATCTTAGGTTTAGACTCTCAAGCAATTGAGCAGTCGTATGAGATTGAATCTGAATTAGAAGATCTTAAAGATAAGAAGAAAAAAATCTTACCTACTGTTGAAGCAAAAAATATATCTGAAATTGAAGGTTTAATTGCAATTAAAAATCAGACCCTAAAGATTAAAGAGGATCAATTGAAATCTCTAGACTTTAGTTCTGTTGATCAAATTACTACTGACAATTTAGTGAAGCAATTTGGAAAAGATATCCGTAAGATCAATAATGATCTTTACTATCAAAAAGCTAATTTAGACCAAATCAATATTTCATTGTCTGATTCAAAAATCAAATTTAATGTGAAAGAAACTCAACAGCTTTTTCAGGATATTGGCATTATTTTTAATGATCAAGTTGTTAAAGATTACAATCAATTAATTGAATTTCATAATGATATTTTGAAAGAACGACGTTCTTTTTTATTAAAAGAAAAAACTCGACTTGAGCAGGAAATTAATGATCTATCTAACTCATTAAAAGACTTAAATATTAAACGCTCTGAAAGCTTAGAGCTATTAAACTCTAATGATATTTTAGACAAATATAAAGTTCTTGCTAATGAAATTGCTACCATTAAAAGTAACATTTCTTATCTTCAAGATCAAAGTTTAGTATTTCAGGAAGCCAAAGAAATACAAAACTCGATTCGTATAAAAGAAGCAGATTATGAAAAAGTAGTAGCAACAATAGAAAATAGTATTGAATCAAATACAGCTTCAAATTCTGAATCAGTATTTGCAAATATTCGTCTAAATTTCAGCCACTTAGTTAACTCGGTAATTTCAGAACCTGCTATGCTCTCTGTGAATCTTAATAATGAAAACCATGTTAGTTTCTCTGCTAGCCTTCTAGATTCTACTGGAAACAAGACAAGCGCAGATAAAGGTAATTCTTATAAAAAGCTGTTATGTATTGCCTTTGATTTAGCAATGTTAAAGGCTTATCAAAATAAAAATTTCCCTCATTTTGTTTTTCATGATGGAGTTTTCGAGACTTTAGATGACAGAAAAAAAGAAAATTTGCTGAAAGAAATCTATTCGCTCGGGAATGAAGGAATTCAACAAATCATTACTATGATTCAAGCAGATATACCAAATGACTATGAAGAAGTTAGTGAATGGATTACTGACTCTGAAATTATAGTTCGCCTTCATGATGATGGGAAGCAAGGTAGACTATTTAAAATGCAAACTTGGTAATACTGAGGTAATGATTATGCAAAATGATTTAGATTTATTTTATCAAGATATAAAAAATGGTGACCAATCTGATTTAGAACATGTTTTTGTTAAAAACAATAATATTTACTTTCATGCTACTTATCTTGAAAATTTAGATAGCATTTTACAAGATGGTTTTAAGCCTAGTCCTAAATTCCAATGTTGTTACTTTGGAAAATCATTCCACATATGTAGAAGTTATTTTAATAGTGTTCAGCATATTATTTTTGCTGTGGATCTAAGTGATTATTTAAATAATGAAAATGAATTTTCTGAAGCTAATAATTTTGAAATTAGAGTTTCAAAAGATGTTAGGCCAGAAAGTATAATTGGTTATATAAAATTCTGATTATTTCGAATAAGCATTAAACCCTAAAAAAATAAGGGAATTTCCCTCCCCTTATTTTATGGATCGAACTTAATTCACCGCCCTCACACTGCCCTGTAATCCCTTCTGCATATCCTGCACAAAATCCTCACCTTGATTCGACTTAACTTTTACTTTAGCTCTCGTCATTGTTAAAGGCTGTGCTTGTTCTACTTCAGTCTCTTGATTTTCATCGCTATAAAACTCCTCCACCAAATCCAAACCCTCCTCGGTATTCACTTCAAACTGAGCATTGGCAATACATTCTCTCGCCATTTGATCTAATGCGGTTTGATTAAAACCTATCGCTTTGCTTTGCTGATCAATGTCTTGTGCCATTTGAATGGCATGTTGCAGATTGACACCATCCCTCAAAGTTAAATCTACATAGTACACAGGGGTACGATAACTTTGTGTGGTTGACTTGCCTCTTAACGTCAATTGAAGTGGTAGGCATGACAGTAAGCCATTGGATGCTGCATGGTAATAACTCAACCGGGCAGCCAAAGTGCGGATACTGTTAAAGCCTGTGGTTCTAAAAATAAATGTACCGAGTTCATCCGACTCATCTAAGTTCACATGCAATCGTCCAAACGGTTTACAGTTGCCCCCTTGTGCCAATGGACATAAATCAGGCGATGGACACGGATGTTGTTCGACACCTTGATGAGTCAATCTTTGACAAGTTTCTCCATTACCGACACAGACAGGTCGTCCTGTCTGACGATCAAATAAAGTGTACTCAGCTCTTAGATTCAGTTCAGGATCATCAAAGATCATCCGTACTGGAATGGTTCTGAGCTTTTGATTTGGAGCTTTAGCTCGTAGTTGTTCATCCAGTGGATGTTTGATCCATCCCTCCTTACCTTGGATTTGACTGGTAATGGTAAATTGGTCATCCTTTTCAGGTAGACGCTTACCGTTCTTTTCAACCACTTTACCAATACTAATTCGTCCAAGGATCGGTGGTGTTATCGCTAAACCTTTGATCATGATATTTGTCCTATATGTAAAATTTTACTAACGACCCTTTGTTATGTAAGCAAATACAAAACTGTTTAAAGATCATATAAGTGCGCAAAGACTGCCATTTGGGTTCACCGCACCTTCGGGTGTTGGTGAATCGGGGCGGTTTTTTGCGCTTTTTGACAGAATGGATAGATCGACCTTTTTGTTTTATTCGTCATCGCTATAAATCTGAAAACGTCGAGTACCGATTTTGTTTTGTGGGAATTGATTGATGAGTTCAGGATGAAGTTTAAGGACAGCCTTCGTATCTAAGCCTATCGAATCTTTCGCTCGTTTCCACGTGACTGAACCCATGGCAAAAGTGGCTCGTTCCGCATCCTTCATCAGCATTTGGATTTGATGCTTGGTTTCATCAAATCTATTTTGATGGGCTTCGATGTGATGTTTCTCTTGGATCAGCTGTGTGAACAATTGATTAGCATGTTCATTTTGACTGAGGTCTTCTACAGTTAAGGGAATGTGTTGAGGATAGAGTTGCTGTATGGCTTTGGCTGCCGATTCACTGGCATCCGCATCAGGCGGTATATCTTTTTCTACGCACTCCCAAAAGTAGCGTTCAGCATTGACGATATGTTGAATCACGGATTCACTACGAACCACTTTATAGATACGTGTTTCGTGACCACAGATCAGTACACAGATATGTGCTGCCTTTTTACCCGTGACTGCTAATTGATGTTGCACCTGACACAGTACATATAAAGGCACCCCATCTCGCCATAACTTTGCGCCATATTCTCCTGCGGTTTTACATTCTAAAATCTGAACTTCATCACTGCCTACCACGGAGTAATCTAAGTTTGCCAACATAAAGTACTTATCCGCTTCGGGATGTTGCAGTACTGCATTGATACGACGGACTTTGTTGTTGGTATGCATGCTGTAGTATTCAGCGACCAAAGGTTCAAGCTGTTTACCCCAATATAAAGGCGCATGACCTGAACTTTCATCTTCAATGGATTGTTTAACTCGTCCTGTCTTGATCATCCATAGTTCAAGCATCGACATATAGGGATTAAGCCCACAGGCTGCTGCACAATCGCTACTGCCGATGCCTTGGCGACGGACTTCAAGCCATTCTGCCTGAGTCATATTTTTGGTATTGACCAATCTTTTTGCAGTGAAGAGTTTGGGGGCAATAAATGGGGTACTTGCTTGTTGAATTGTAGGATCTAATATTGCTGTATTCATGTTGAATTCCTGATATTTAACTGTGGGATTTATTGATGATTTGATTGAGAGCGGAGTAAGCTTCTTGATTGGTAATAGGATTAAGAAGACAAATTTCGGGCATAAAAAAACCACAGCCGAAGCTATGGTTTTAATAATTTTTAAAATTTAATATTCCCTTTAAAAATGCACAGATGGGTCTAACTTTCCATTAGTGAAAAGTGTAGTTTTGAACTAAGTGAGCATACTAAGTGCCTGTTCCAATCCACGTTGCTTGATCGATGCACCTGCACCAAACCACGCTGAATCGAGTCGGTGATCGGTGCTCATGGCACGACGTTCGTGGTCTATAAATTCTGTGATTGAACACAGCAATCCATAGGCTGTTCCTTTGGCAGAACTCAGCTCCGCACCACGCCCTTGACCATTAAACATTTCCATAGCTCGACTCATAGCTTTGCCATTTGGTTCAGCTTTGTCTTTGCCATTGGCTTGGGCTTGAGTCGCCACATCACGGTAGAATTGAATGATGTTGTCCTCTTGATCTAGTACGTTGTTCATGGTGCTGTTATTGAACACGGCATCAAAGTAAGCTGAGGCTTCCATTTGACTGACTTTACGTTGTGTTAGTTGTTTCATTTCATACATATGTTCATCCCATGCACGTACTGAAATGCCGAGTTGTTGTTTAACTTTTTCAGCATCGAACTTGGTACTGTGCGGAACTTTGACCACACCTGCACTGCTGTTCTGACCTTTTAGTGCAATGGCTAAAGTGTTGTTACATACGACACGGATCGATGTGAATTGTGCGGTGGTGGCAAGGGTTCCGTCACATGCTGTGGCTAAGAGCATATAGCCATTACTGACATCTTTTCCTTTTAACATGGAGCTTTGTCCAGTCCGTGCCAATGCCCA